>JAUSKK010000023.1 GCA_030649345.1 Candidatus Iainarchaeum sp.
AAGCCAATCGAAGGCAGACCTGTTTATTGCAGAGATTGTTACCAGAAACACAAAAAAGAGTAATTAACCAATTTTAGTGTTTTGGTCAAATTTTATATTTCTATTTCTTATTTTTTTTTATTTATTCTAAAACTACGTAAACCTATATTAACCCCTTTAGTTATCTAATTCGTGTATATGCCTGCGCGCGTACGACCTATCCAGAACGAAGAGTTCAACCTGTACTTAGAGAAGTAACCAGTTCAAGAAGAGTTAATGTTCGAACATCTTCAGGCAGAACTCGTTTGGAATTAACTCCAGGTGCAAAACCAGGAACTTTAGAGTATGAAAAAGCTTTGCGAGAAAGAGCTCGATTGGCTAAAGGTCAGTTTCCAGATCGAGCAGCTGACTTGTATGCTCTTGCACGAGAATCTGAACAAGCTCGAAAAGACAAAAAGCGAAATCCTTCAGGTCAAGGCAGTTTATTTTAGTTCAGAATTACTTTTTAACACTTACTTTGTAAATCTATTTTATGTCAAAACAATTAGGAGTATATTCTTTACTTCAAGAACAAGAAGTCTTGGCTTATTGGGCTGCAAACAAAATTCCAGAAAAAGTACGCACTGCCAATCATTCTTCTAAACAAAAATATTATTTCATGGACGGCCCGCCGTATGCAACTGGTTCTATTCATATGGGTACTGCTTTGAATAAAACATTAAAAGATGTAGCCATTCGTTCGCGCAGAATGCAAGGCTTTCATGTATTTGACCGGCCTGGATATGATACGCATGGTGTTCCAATTGAACACAAAGTCGAACAATTATTGGGGTTTAATTCTAAAAAAGACATTGAAGGATTTGGTGTAGGAAATTTTGTTCAAAAATGCAAAGATTTTGCAACCCAACATATTGACACCATGAATGCAGAATTCAATGACTTGGGTGTCTGGATGGATTGGGAAAATCCATATTTGACTTTAAGTCCAGATTATATTGAAGCTATTTGGTATACTTTCAAAAAAGCAGACGAAAAAGGTTTATTGTATTTAGGCTCATATCCAATTCATGCATGCATGCGCTGCGAAACCGCTGTTGCCTTTAATGAAATTGAATACGAAAAACAAACGGATAATGCAGTGTATGTAAAATTTCCTTTAGTGAATGAAAAAAATACTTTTTTAGTAATTTGGACAACCACTCCTTGGAGTATTCCAGGCGTAATGGGAATCATGGCCAATCCAAAACTAGATTATGTCAAAGTTCAAGTTGGAAACGAAGTATGGATTTTAGCTAAAGCACGTTTGGAAAATTTAATGAACCATATCAAAGTTGAACACACAATATTGGAAACTTTTAAAGGAAAAACTCTAGAAAATATTCCTTTAATGAATCCAATTAGCAAATTTTTGAATTTTAAAAAAGAAGATTTAATGAATGCGTATCGTGTTGTCTTGACTGAGCGTTATGTTAGTGCAGATGATGGAACTGGTTTGGTTACTTGTGCTCCAGGTCATGGAAAAGAAGACTATTCTGTTGGAAAAGAAAATGATTTGCCGATTGTGTGTCCTGTGGGCTTGAATGGTTTAATGACTGCAGAGGCTGGAAAATATCAAGGAAAGCAAGCCAGAATTGTGGATGCTGAAATTGTTGCAGATTTAAAAGAACTGAATGCTTTGGTTGCTGAAGAAAAATATACGCACGATTATCCGAAATGCTGGCGGTGTAAGACTGCGTTGATTTTGATTACTGCTCCGCAATGGTTTTTTAATATTAAAAAAATTCAACCCAAATTGTTAAGTGAAAATGAAACTGTTAATTGGAAACCAGAATGGATGAAGGATCGAATGAGAAATTGGCTGCAATCTTTGGGAGACTGGCCTGTTTCCAGAAAGCGTTATTGGGGTGCTCCTTTGCCTATTTGGGTTTGTGATTCTTGTAAATCTCAGAAAGTGATTGGTTCAATTGAAGAATTAAAAAAAGAAACTGGTTTGAAAGAAATTAAAGATATTCACAAGCCATGGATTGATTCCGTGTTTTTGAAATGCAAATGTTCTGGCAAAATGACTCGTGTCCCTGAAGTCTTGGATGTCTGGTTTGATTCCGGTGTTTCCAGCTGGGGTGCTTTAATGTATCCTCAGTCTGAAAAATTATGGAAAGACTTTTGGCCAGCTGATTTTAATGTAGAAGGAACTGATCAAGTTCGTGGCTGGTGGAATTCGCAAATGATTACCAGTGTCATTACTTTTGATTCCAAGCCTTTCAAGAATGTAATGACGCATGGAATGGTTTTAGATTTAGGCAAAAAAAAGATGTCTAAATCGAAAGGAAATGTAATTCAGCCCAAAGAAGTGATTGAAAAATATAACCGTGATTATTTGCGGTATTATTTTGTGAAAGAATCTCAAGGTACGGACATTGTGTTTGATTGGAAAATGTTTGAAGACGTCAAGCGTTTCTTTAATACTTTAAGCAATTCTTTGAATTATGCTGCTTTGTATTTGGATTTCTCGTTTACAGAACACGAGCCCACAATCACTGCAAAATTGCAAACCGAAGATCAATGGCTTTTGAGTAGACTTACTTCAGTTACTGAAAAAGTTTTGCAAAGTTATAATTCGTATACTTTTTTTGAAGGAATGATTGTTTTGGAAAAATTTGTAGTAGAAGATTTGTCTCGGACATACATTAAATTAATTCGCGATCGTGTAAATTCAAATTCTCGAGAAGCTGTTCAGCAAACTTTGAGTTATGTTTTAAATTCAGTGTTCCGTTTATTGTCTCCAGTCACTCCTCATTTGACTGAATATGCATTTATCCAATTAAGAACTCCGAAAGCTAAAGAAAGTATTCATTTGCTTTCTTTGCCTCAGGTCAATTCAAAATTTTTAAATCCTGAATTGGAACAAGAATTTGCTTTAATGTTGTCTTTAACTCAGGCTTTTTTGAGTGCCCGCGAAGAAGCCAAGCTTAGATTGCGCTGGCCTTTGGAATGCATTGCAGTTGAAAGTACTCAAGAATTTTCTTTAAAGCATACGCAAGAATTATTGGCTCGGGCAGTGAATGTGAAAAAAATAATTATAGGAAAACCTTCTTTTGTAAAACCATTTGTGAAAATGCAGGAACAATTTACTTTGTCTTTGGAAACTTTTGCATCACCTGAATTAGAAAATGAATGGGAATTTCGAGAACTGGTTAGACTTGTTCAAGATCAAAGAAAACAAGCCAAATTAATTCCAGGTCAAGTGGTTGAATTAGAACTTTCGTGCAGTGATTCAAATTTTTTGAAAACTTTCGGAAAACAATTGGAACAAGAAACCAGCACAAAAATTGTTTCTGGAAAAGGCGAACAAACTTTGTTGTTAAAGAAAAGTTTTTATTATAAATTAAAAGTTTAATAATTGATGGTTTTGAATGAATTCTAAAATTTTAACTGCCTTAGTTGTAATCTTGATGCTGTCTTTGGGTTGTGTGAATTCTGCTCAAGAAACTGCTGAAACTCAATCACGTGAACAAAATCCGTTGTTTCATACTGTTCCAGAAGGAAGTGCTTGTGTGGATGCCCGCGGTGATTGTTTGCCTGGTTTAACTTGTGTAAATGCTGTTTGTCAAAAACCAGACAATGTGCAAACTGCAGGGCCTATAGGGACATCATCTAACCAAGAACGATGTCGTCAAAATCAATTCAAGATGGCTTTTGTTTTGGTTGCAGATAATAATCAACAAATAACTCCGGAAAGAATGCAAAGATTGCAAGCAATCAAAGACGTATTTCCGGAAACATTCAGTGCAGCTACATTCAACTTAGCTAGTGTGGATACTGCATATCCAATTGTTACAATCACTGGAGATCAATTAGATGATCGTGCTCCAGAAACAATTGCTAAAAAATTTTATGAATCCAATCCAGATGATTTTGATTTTATTTCAATTTTTCCAGCAGCTCCTGAATTCAGCAATCTTGCAACTTCAAATTCTCAAGTACAAAGTTTTATACAAGGGCTGGGTAAGTCTCTATTTAATCGAAGTTCTCAGTTTGGAAGCAGCGGAAAACTTTTAAGTGTTGGATATTATCGCGATTCTCTAAGTGTTCCAACCACAGAGTCTTCAGCAGTACAAATACTTCACGAAGCAGGACATCAATGGTGCTGTTATGTGGGTGAAAGATTTTCAACAGATCCAGCTGTACAATTAGGAATTTTGGATGATATTGAAATTCATTTTTATTCCGGGTTAAGTTCTCCGTATTCTTGCGGAGCTATTTATGGGCCAAGTTATTGGATGCCGAATGCCGATGGTACATACAATCAAAGTAAAGAATGTGCTGAATCTAGAAAATACCATCCTTTTACATTATACTTAATGGGATTATACACTAGAGAAAATTATGATTTTGATAAAAAATTTCAATTATTGAATGCAACTTATAATGACCAAGCAGTTCCTTTCAAAGAAATAAGTATTAATGACATTATTGCAGTTGAAGGAGAACGAACTTGTGTGAATGTCGTGCCTGAAACTTCTGTAGGTCCAACTGTATCTACTTTTATTGCAGATTAACTTTTTGATTAAATTAGAACAAAAAAGCAACTATTTTAGTGGTAAATTAGTTTTTTTAGACTCCGGCAAATTACTGCGAAAGATTTTAGTCTAGACTGAATTGATATGTATATATATATATGTTTTCAAATTAGTTTAATATGGACGAAACTAGCGAAATTATTTATCAATCAAAAGTGCGCGGATTTACTGGCTCTCCAAAAGGCACTGCTCAAATTGTAATAACTTTTGGAATTATTTTTGGTTTCATTCAAGGTATTTTATTACTTTTTGATACTTTTGGGTATTATGCTCAAGTAGGTTTTTCAAAGGCTCCTTTAATGGTTTTGTTGCTAAATGGAGTTTTATTTGTTCTAACATTATTATTTGGATTTGCAATTTTGATTTCATTAATGCCAAAAAAGCTAAAGATGTATGCGACTGGTATTGCAGCCAGTTATCCACCTGCAAAAACTAATTTCTTTGAATGGTCTGAGATAGAATCTATATCTGTGTCGAATTTACAAACTATTGTCATAGATGGTCTGAACAATAAAATAAGTATTATTCCAGTTGAAAGCGTTCCTGAATTTTTAAAAGCATTAAAAAAGACTGGCAATTTGAATAAATTTAATTTACAAAAAACACTAGCCCGACCGGATTTCAAACTGTCTGCGTCACTGGGGGCTGCAGGAGCTGGACTTTATGGTATTCAACAAGGGCAAAAACAATACAAGGAATTAATAGACCAAATTAAAGAAATATTGGAAAAATAAAATTAAGAAGATACAGTCTAATTGTTTTTCTTTTAAAGCCCAGTTGCTTTAAGCCAAATAATAGCTCCGCAGAAAATAACTGCTAAAACCAATATGAATATAGGAGATAGTTTTAAGTTGGTTTTATCTGAATCGCTGAATCGCATGATTCCAATAGCACTGCTGGGTCCAGAGGTTCCAGATGACTTTGATTTGTTTAATTTAACCATTTGATTACCTATATAGTTATTAATTCTAAATGAATTTAAATTAGTAAGATACAAAGGTTTTATGATATGGCCGAAAGCACTAAAATGATTTTAACTCGATTGTTTGTTTTGTTTATTTTAATGTTTGGCTTGTTATTGGTTTTAACTTGGACCAATACAATCAAATGCAAGTCTTTGTTAGGTTGGTGTGATATTTATTATTCTATGAAAGGCCTTCCCAAGACAGCCATAGTGTATGGCGTAGATGGTTTAGGAGATCCTTTTTTGCTACAAATTTTGTTAGAATCTAGAATAGATGGAGTTGGAATCAAGCCTGCTTTGCTGGAATTAGATTCTTTGGCTTTAGGTAATCTCAAACAATATGAATTGGTGTATGTAACGCGTGCTCGCAGTATGTCTACGGAGAAAATGAAAATGTTTGTAGACTTTGCCAATCAAGGCGGAAAATTAATTTGGACAGGTGATGCAGGAACTTCTTTGGGTGTAGGTTATCCGTATACCATTCGTTCCAAGCATGATTTGGTTACAGATAAACAAAAACTAGAAGTTGAAGAAAATTATTTATTTAAAGACGAAGTAACTGGTGCTGATCAAAATACTCCGCATGAAGTCATTAATCCTTGGGCCCGCAAATTGAATGGAAAACAAGTACGCTTAGACCAGTTATTGTCCATTACTTATGAAGATAATTATTGCAGACTAAAAGAATGCTTTTTGAATATTGAAAATTGTTATGCTCGTATTAGCAATGTTAGTTCTGACCATCCTTTGGTTCAATCCATTCGTTCTGATTTGCCTTTTTGTTTTTTTGTAAGCTCAGATGTTAACAAAGATTTTGCAGTTGTAACTTTATTGTCTTCTCGTCCTGTGACTTCTTTAATGACTGTAAACTTTGCTGGTCCATTAATTGTTCAAGGAAAAACCTATGGGAAAAATTTGCCTTTAATTATCTCCAGTTCTAAATCTCATTTGTTTGGAACCAATATTGGAGAAAATGTTGCATACTATGCTTTGCCAGTAGAATATTTTGCCAATCCTGATTTAGTTAAAAATCATCGATACTTTGATTTAGTTCAAAATTCTTATTTAGGAATGATTTATGGTTAGGTGATGTGAAATGAAAAAACCAGTTACTCGAAAAATTGCTCCAGTTCAAAGAAAAAAACCAGTTAATAATCGCAGAGTTCATGGCGGTAATTTAAGCCTTAGATTAACTAGATCAAGTTCAAAATCCGGTGAAGTGTATTCTGCTAATCCATATTATACTGCTGTAAAATCAACGCGTTCTGGCAGTCGCATATTTCAAGAAGGTTCAGCTAGACGTTTAAGTGATCGCAGATCATTTTTGAAGTTTTTGCGTTCTCATAATTTGAAATTAGATTCTTTGGGCCATTTGAGATTTATTAAAGCCACGCGAAGCAATGCAGCGAATACTGTTTTTCGACCAGCAAATGACAAGCATAATGTTTTTATAAAACTGCAAGATTGGCTGCAAAGATATGGTCCAAAAAAGCAAAAAAAGTAAAGCTTTTAAATAACTAAAGCTTATAATTGTCATTAATAGTAGTATATGGCAGGCAATCCAAAAGAATAAAAAGGAGTGCAACCATATAATATTAACAGATTAATTGAAAAAAATGAATAAATACGTGTGGTGATGTTTTTGGCTTATCCTGAAGAAGAAGGTGCTGATTTGGGTCCTGAACCTAGTTTCTCTGGCGGTTACGGCGGAGGAGGAATGGGAATCCATTTAGAAGGTTTAATTCCTTTAATTTTAATTGTAGTGATTGCGGCAGTTGCTGGCTCTTATTTGGGTTTATGGCATATTCCATTTATTTCTCAAAACCAACCTTTGCAAGTTTTAGTGATTGGTGAACCTTCTTTGCAAACTAGAGTTGTAATGGATGAAGCTAAAGATTTATTGAATTATAGAGTTCGAAGCGGTGAAAGTTTACGCGCAAATCCAAGAGAACAATTAGCTCAATATAATATTGTAATGTTGGATCAAAGTGGAGAAGAAAATCAATGTATTCCTAGACAAGTTGGAGAAGCAATTCGAGAATTTGTTCAAAAAGGCGGTAAATTAATTACTGTTATGAATTCAGGTATTTGTAGATCTGGTAGTTTAGAAGCCATTGGATGGAAAGCAGTTATGGGCGATGTAGTGCCTGTAGATTGTGTTCCAGCTAAAAATGGCCAGCCTAGTTGTATGACTCCTTTGGTTGTACGCGGAGAAATTTGGAGACAAGACTACGATCATCCAATATTGCAAGGAATTGAAGTAATTCCTGCATTGCAAGACCAGCCTTTATTGGAATTGATAACATTTGATGTCGTACCTCAAGGTAATGAAATTGCATTTATTCAAAATGCAAGTACTCCAGAATTTTATCCTGCAATTGTAGAAAAAAGACTGGTTTTAGGAAAAAGCCTGTACTTTAATTACGATCCAGGAGCAACGCCTGTAGTATTACAAAAAACATTTGAATACTTGAGATAAAATCTATAAAAAGGTAAACTTTGAGTTTACCTCTCTTTTTATTTTTTTCTATTAATCATACGTAAATTCAGAATGTTGAATATTATTTAATGCAATGAAAAAATTCAAACATAGCTTTATTTGTTCAACATTTTGACCAGTAATGCAAAACTACAATGGAGGAATTGCAATGGAAGAAGAATACACAGATAACTCAGAAGGATATCCAGATAATGCTGGTGAAAACACAGATAACTCTAGTGAAGAAAGTTTAGGTTTTTCCGAAAACACTGTTTTTATTGGAAAAAAGCCTACCATGGCTTACGTGTTTGCTGTCATGACTCAGTTTGAAAAAGATGCAGCCGAAGTCATGTTAAAGGCTCGCGGTAAATCAATTTCTAAAGCCGTAGATGTAACAGAGATCGTGAAAAACAAATTTCCAGACAAAGTGGAAGTTACAGGCATTCAAACTTCAACCGAAGAAATGCAAAGCGAAGACGGAAAAAGCTTAAGAGTTTCAGCTATTGAAGTACGAATTGCTAGAAAAGACGGATCCTAAGATCCTCTTTTTCTTTTTTTATTTTCAGTTCTTTTTTTCAACCGGCAAACCGGTTGGTAGTTTAGACTATCTTCGGCTTTGCCTCGATAGTCTTGTTTTTATTTTTCAATTATTTTATTAACTCATTCTTTCCTTTTTCTTTTAAATGAATATCATCGAATCTGAATTACGCAAAGTTTCAAATTCAGCGAAAGCCAAGATTTTGCAGGGTTTTTTTAAAACAGGCAAAGGAGACTACGGCGAAGGTGATGTTTTTCTAGGAGTGACTGTTCCAGTTTCTCGCAAAATTGCACTCCAACTTTCAGATTTATCTTTTTTTGAACTCAAACAATCTTTGCATTCCAAATTTCATGAAGAAAGATTGGTTGCTTTATTGATTTTAGTTCAACAATTTGAGCACAGTGACTTGAAAGCTCAAAAGAAAATTTTTAATTTTTATTTAAAGAACAAATCTCAAGTGAATAATTGGGATTTGGTGGATTTAACTGCTCCCAAGCTTGTGGGTGTTTATTTGTTGAATCAAAATCCGAAAATTTTATTTAAGTTAGTTAAATCCAAAAATTTGTGGGATCGCAGGATTGCCATTGTTTCTTCTTTTGCTTTTATTCGAGTTGGAAATTTTGATTTAACTTTAAAGCTTTCCAAACTTTTATTGAAAGATTCCCGTGATTTAATTCATAAAGCGGTTGGCTGGATGCTGCGCGAAGTTGGCAAGCGAGATGTATTTGTTTTAGAAAAGTTTTTGAAACAAAATTACAAAAAAATGCCAAGAACCATGTTACGTTATGCAATTGAACGTTTTCCGGAAAAGAAACGAAAATCTTACTTGAATGGATTGGCATAGCTTTTTATTTATCAAAAGCATAATTTGTTGGTATGCCTGGAATGCGTTTTCGTCCACAGCGTCATGGTGCTGTTGCCGGTGCTTTCGGTAAAAATAAAGGTCCTGTTCGAAAGCCAGTAAAATCTGAGCCTGTAGCTGGTAAGCCTTCGGCTAAATCTGTTGTTCGTTCTAGTGCTTCTCAACCCAGAGTTCATATGCCTGCGTTTTTAGTGCATAATGCTTCTCGTGGTTTATTGGGTCGTGCTTCTGCTTTAGCTCGAAATCCTAAAGTTAAAGTTTTATTTGAAGGAAATGAAAAACAGGTAAAAATGGAAATAACTTTGCGTGATGGTCCCGGGAAAGTTTCTATGAGTTTTACTCCTGAATCAAGTTCTGGAAATATGGTTGTGCCAGCTTCTTTGAAAATGGCAGTTGAATTAAATGGCCAAAAAAGATCTGTTACTTTTCCAATTTCTAAATCCAATTTTGGTGGTGCTTTTGCTAAAGCTTTAAGGCAAACAGTTGAAATGGGTGAACGAATGACAACCTATGACAGACCTGGTCGATTGCTAACTAGTTTCATTTTTCCTAAAGCTTAAA
>JAUSKK010000027.1 GCA_030649345.1 Candidatus Iainarchaeum sp.
AATAAAAGAAACTGCTGATAAAATCTTCAAAGAAAAAGACAAATCTCAATTCAAGACCCGTATCATTTACGTGTTTCAGTAATTATTGAATTGCAAACAGTCGAAGAAGAATTACTCAAAAACTCCATTGAACAAATGAAAACCAGAATTGAAAAAAATCCAACCATCACAATCTATTCCTTGAAACAAGAAGCAATTCAAAAATCAAACGAAGAAAACTACTCTACTTTTTTAGAAATTGAATTCAGTGTCAAAGACTTTGAAAGCCTAGTCAAATTTGTATACTTTTATGGCCCCAGCAGTATTGAAATTTTAAAACCAGAAAAAGTAGAAATTGAAAACAATGACTTACAAGACGCCTTAATGTTTATGGCTGACATTAACTACAAATATGCTGACTTGGTAACCAAAAATATGAACAAAAGACAATTAGAAGAATTCTACCAATCAGTATTTAAATAAAAAAATCGTCAATCAGCGAAATTTCAATTGTTTGAGGTTTGTTTAATACAAAAATAAAACCTATTACGTTGATTGTCTTTTCAATATTCGCTTAAATACGAAAATTTAGCCCTATTGTGTTTTGGTTCTTTGAAAAGAACTGGTTTTAACGAAAAGTATTTAAATGAAATCTTCAACTTAATAGTAATCGTCCAGATAGCCATACATAGCTGTCTGAACATAATGTTCAATTATGAGGTGAAACAAAACATGAATGGATTAAATGTCAAGAAATTAGTTGCTTTAGGAATTGGAGCAGCCTTAGTTGGTGCTGCAGTAGCCCCTTTAGCCAGTGCACAAGCACTAGATAGAAGCGCTTTGTTTAATGAAAGCGGAGATCCTATTGTTGACGTTGTAGTAGGTGCTGGAAGTCAGCCTAGCGACGGAGTATGGGCCGCTAATATTGCTGCAAAACTTGCACAATTAGCTTATGTTGAAGTAGCTGGAACTACAGATGCAACCGGAACTTACACAGGAACTATCTCTACCGGTGGCGGAGAAGAATCAATTAGCTCAACAGGTTCATATGTTATTGACACCAATACTATGAGTTCTACATCTGGAGCAAAAGAATTTGGAAGAGTAACTTACACCAGATCTCAATTGCCTTGGTTAGTAGATAAAGCATACACTCAATTATTGAATAGTACAAATTATTCAGTAACTATTAAAGAAGAAATTCACGTAAATTGTGATTTATTATTTGATTATACAAGAACTACAGTCGCTGATTTGGTTGGAACTTGCCCTGGTGTAGGAGATTTTAATTACACAGTTGCAGCTTCATCTGGACAGCCTTTGGTTGTTTTAGATGCTGCCACAGGAACTACTACAGATTTCTCTGATGGTTCAGACGACTATATTGTTGTGCCTTTCTTTGGACAAGAATACACTGTATTTAGTGTAACCACAAGCGGAACAAAACCAAGTGAAACTATCTCTAGTATAAAATTAGCAAAATCAGCTAATGAAAGAACATTGGTTGCCGGTGAAGAATTGGAAGTTGCTGGAGTTAACAACTATGCTGGTCAAACTTTGAAATTAAAATTAGATGGTGTTTCACAAACAAGTTCAGGTGGAACTTACAGCGGATCTTTTGTTGTAACTGATGAAGAAGGAAACCAAGTTGTCAGTCTAAATACTGGTGACGGAATTTTCTTAGCTCAGTCTTTAAGAGACGCTTCAGGTCAATTAGTAACCAGTACTGAAAATTATATTAGCAGAATAAGTTTGGATGTTTCCAGAGATCCTGCTGTTGGAAGTGTTGTATTGTTGACTGGATCCGATATTTTGGATTTAAGAGCTGATCAATATCCATTCAATTCTTCAGATTCTGACACTAGTAATGATCGCTGGAAAGTTGCATTTGGTCCACATGTTAATTCTAGCAGTCCAGATGTAAATGCTATCAGTACAATCAGTGTTTACAACAATAATATTTCGGTTTCGTTAAGAGACAGTACCAATCCATTGTACTCTAAAAATAGTTCTCTGACTGGAAAAGGAACTGAAAGTGAATGGAATTTCTTAGCTGGTGAACCAGTAGGAACAAACGGAAAAGATTTTGTTATCATGCGATTTGATGGTTGGAAAACGGATAATATTAGATTTTCAACTTTGACAATCGGTGGAAGTGTTTCAGGAAGTTCATCTGGATCCAGTACTGGAGTTGTTTACAAAGACAGTACAGGATTTGAACACAAAGTTCCATTCTATTATACTTTGAGCACAAGCTCTCAAGGTGGAAGTACTTTCACATTAGATGGTGCAACCTTCTACTATAGAGTAAGTACATCAGATTTGAATTTTACTTTAGCTGGTGGAGACACAAATATAATTAATGGATACAATCCAATAAAGACACTGCTTGATGCAAACTTGCCACTTAATACTGATCAAGGTGACTTGAATTTTTCAAGCCTAAGTGTTGGAGTAGTATCGGGTGTGGCTTTAGGTGCAACCAGAAATATTGACTTAAATGGTGTCAATTATTATTGTACAAGAACTAGTGCAACAGGTCATGCATTGAATTGTGCCGCTGATGGAAATCTGATGGTTTCTACAAATGGTAAAAGTTTCAGTCCAGAGCCTGTAGCCGGTGATGTAATTGGTGGAACCAATCAAAATCGTACTTGGTATTATGATGATGGTAACCTTGCTGGTAAAACAACCAGAGCAATTAATCAATTGGCAATAACATCCACAACTGGAATGAATAGTAAAACCTATAACTATGTTCCATATGTTAATGAAACACAAGGAAGAATGTACTTGTTATTAGGTGCAGGCGGTGTTGGTGGTCAAGCGATTACTGATACTGAAAACACCAATTCCTTTGACTTTACATTCTATGGAACAGACACAGGAGAAGACCTGATAGAAGATAGATACTTCTACTGGCCTGACTTCCAAGAGTTGCCAAACTTTGAAGGAAGCTCAACTATCTTAGGTCAAACTACAACTAAGTCGACTTCATCTCCAACTGGTGACAGTTCAGACACAGCTTATTTTACAGCTGTATTTGATGTAGACACCAATAAAGATGCTGCTTACAATGCAGAAGTATATGTTGATACATCTACTGGAAAATTGGTAACTTTGCCTAATGCAAATTTATCTATTGTTAGTGCTGATGTAAACTTCCATAATGGTCAACCAAGCGGTAACTTATGGAGCTTGTCTGATAGAACCGATGTTGTTGTATTACATGCAGGTTACGATGACTATGGGACAAAAATTTCTGTAGCTGACAAAGTTGCAACCTTTATGGTTCCACATGAAGCTGTAAAGACAAAAACAACTTTCTATGGTTCAAGTACAACAGTAACAGTAAGTGAACCAGTAGTTGTAACTTACACCTGTAATCCAGGAGACACAGAAGTTGTAGTTGAAGTTGGCGGAAGTAACCAAACAGTTATCTGCCCAGGAGCAGCAGCTGCTGGAACAACAACCAGAGTTTACTCCACTGTTGAAGCAAGTGTTGTATTAGACAGTGACGCATTCAATTCAGCTGGTCCCCACATTATTGTTGGTGGCCACTTGGTTAACACCTTGGCTGAAAGTGTTGTTTTAGCTGACGGAAGAACATCTGCTGAAGCTTTAACTCAATCTGGAGACAAAGTCATGGAAGTTTTAAGTAACGGAAATGTCTATGTAGCCGGTTGGACTGCAGCAGACACTCAATCAGCAGCCAGAGACTTAATTAGCGCTTTGGACAACTTAACTGAGTAAGTTTAACAAAAAGGAAGAGACTAACCTCTCTTCTCTTTTTTTCTCTTTTTTTATTTCATTCTATTTTTTAAATCTTTTTTAATACATTTTCTTTATGAATAAAACTAAAATTTTGCTTGGCATTGCTTTAGTATTGATTGCAGTCAATGCATTTTTTTTTAGTTTTGCTTTATTGAATAAGCCCAATTATGCATTTACTTCAGAAGTAAACGGAGTTTTACTGGTTTCCAATACTGGAAATCCATTTGATTTATTGAAAACATTTAGTGAAACTTATTCTATTAATTTAGCTCCCTTGTATTTGCCTTCAGATAAAAGTGTTGAAAATTCTGTTTTATTGAATAATTCGGTTATGCCTTTTGTTGTGGTATTGAATGCCAATGACAAAAATGCAGTTTTGGTTACTTTAAATAATGCAGTTGATTCAACAAATTTTTCAGATTGTTATACTAATTTTGGAGATGTGAATACTTCTGAATTGCTTGCAAAAGAAGTTTGTCAAAGTTTACTGGCTAATTCCAATTCTAAAACAATTTATTTTCCGCACCCAGATCCAAATGTTTCTAAGCCAATGGCTGTAATTGAATTGAATCAAATTACTATAAAAGTATCCAGA
This sequence comes from Candidatus Iainarchaeum sp., assembly GCA_030649345.1. Lineage (GTDB taxonomy): Archaea > Iainarchaeota > Iainarchaeia > Iainarchaeales > 0-14-0-20-34-12 > JAUSKK01. The sequence continues at coordinate 4,349 of JAUSKK010000027.1, forward strand.
TATACTGATTTTCCTTTGGTTTCTTTGACTGTATTAAGACAATTATACAAAAATACTGATGATGCTATTGGCCGTACAAATACTCTGGCCGCCATCTATACCCAGTAAAACATCTCAAAAAACGAATCAAAGGCACTATATTGTTCAAAATAATGTGTTTTTGATTAAATTTTGTTGGGTGACTGCCTTAATTTAGGATTGTTTTTGAATTAATTTTTTGATTTTTTTTAATTTGTTTCCTTTTTCAATAGTTCCTTATTCTTTTTAATTAGATTATTTTAATATGGGTATTATTTGGGTTTTTTGTTTATGCATTTGCGTGGTAAAACTATTTTTGTCTTTGGCTTATTTGTCTTGATTTCTGTCTTAGGTGTTTTGCTAAGTATTACTCCTTGGATGGTTCTTTTTTTGTCGTTGATTTTTTTAAGTGTTGCGTCTGTTTTTATTTTTGTTTACGAAGACTTCAGTGACAAATTGGTTTTAGGCAACAAAAAAATTAGTTATCCTTCTTTATCTGTTTTAATTCCTTGTTATAATGCTAGTGCTAGTATTCTGCAATGTGTTCAGGCAATTAAAAATATGGATTACCCTCAGCCATTTGAGGTTATTGTAATTGATGATGGCAGCAAAGATAATTCAGTTGCTTTGGTTAAAACTGTTTCGGGTGTTCGGGTTATTGTAAAAGAAAAAAATTCCGGAAAAGCCAATTGTTTAAATCTTGGGTTAAAAGAAGCTCAAGGTGAATTGGTTGTTTGCATTGATGCTGACACTTATCCTGAAAAAGATTGTTTAATGAAAATGGTGCCTTTGTTTGAGTCAGAAAAAGTAGGAGCTGTAACTGCTTTAATTAAACCGTATAAGCCTTCAAATTTATTGCAGAGAATTCAATCCATTGAGTATTTGGTTGGTTTTGGTTTTTATCAGTCCATGTTGTCTGTAATGGATGCTGCTTTTGTTACACCTGGGCCAATGTGTGTTTATCGGAAAAAATATTTATTGGAAATAGGCGGATATGATGAACAAAATATTACTGAAGATATGGATATTGCATTGAATTTGCAAAAACATCATTATCAAATCAAAGCATGTCATTATGCCACAGTTTATACTGAAGTGCCTGTAACTTTGTCTCATTGGATTAAGCAAAGATTACGATGGTATCGTGGTAAAATTTTTAACACAAAAAAATACAAAGATCTTTTGTTCAATAAAGAATATGGTCATTTAGGCCGGTTTACTTTGCCATTTACTTTTTTACTGGAACTTGCTTCAGTTTTGTCAATTTTTATTGTGTTGGCTAATTTGGCGGATGTTTTGTTTTATGCAGGAAACGTGTTTTTTATTGGGTTGTCGGTGGGTGTTGGCCCAAAACTTGAATTGCCTAAAATTATCATTAATTCTTCAACCGTTCTTTTTTATTTAATTATGCTGTTTATATTTAGTGTGAATTTGTATTTGGCATTCAAAGTATCTAGGCAAAAACTGAGTTTAAGTCAGTTTCCTGTAATGCTTGTGTTAATTATGGCATATACTACTGCCGTGGCTTTGATTTGGATGTATAGTTTGTTTTTAGAATTAAATCATGCAAAAAAGGTTTGGTTATAATGAATTTTTACGTAAAAGCAATTTTGTTGACAATATTTTTTATGGCTGCTGGTTTGTTTATTGTGTATCAATTGGATTTGGTTTCAATTGGAAAAATCAGAACTCAATTGGATGACTTAAGTATTGAATTGGAAACATCCAAGCTGATGTTTTTGTATTCTCAATCTTTGGATGATCAGAATGTTTATTGTTCTGTTTTGGAACGACAAATTGATACACAGGCTGGAAAATTAATGCCTTTACTTTCTTCTTTAGGAATTACTCAAAGAGAAATTTTTTTGGGTAATTTAGATCAAGTGAAAAAGCGTTATTTTTTAGCCAATGCGGAATTGTATTACTATTTACGGGAATCCAACAAAACTTGCTCTAAAGATGTTGCGTTGATTCTTTATTTTTATACTGATCAAACGCGATGTGCTGATTGTGAAGTGCAAGGAGAAATCTTGGACCGCGTTCGAACTCATTGTTCTAATGCAAAAATTTTTGCTTTTCCAATTGATTTTAAATTAGAAATGGTTAATTTGTATTTATCTTTATTTGACGTAAGTTCTGCTCCGGCTATTGTTATTGATGAAAAAGAAACTTTGACTGGGCTGCAAACATATGAGTCGATTGTTGAAAAAATTCATTGTTAGTTTTTTTATTCCATGTTTTTTTGTTTTTGATTAATTATTGGTTTCCAGCAGGCAATAATGTATGGATTATTGCGGATTATTTGTATGGTTTATGGGTTTGCGAGTATTATGTTTGATGTTTTCTTTTGGATTGCTTTGGCTATTTCAGCTTTTTATATGATTTTGTTTGTATTTACTTTACTTTTTCGAACGCATATAAACGAAAAAGAGCCGGTATTTATTGAATCAAAGACACTATTTGTAAGTGTTCATATTCCGACTCGAAATGAATTGGTAGCTATTTCGTGTGCTAAAGCTTGTTTGGAGTTTGATTATCCTCAAAATAAGTTTGAAATTTTGATTGGTGATGACAGTGACCAGCCGGAAGTTTCAAAAAAGCTTGCGGAATTTGCTCAACAGCATTCTTCCAGAGTTCGAGTGATTCAGCGGGCAAAAAATATTGGATTTAAGGCTGGAAACTTAAATAATTTAATTCCATTTTCTCGTGGAGAAATTTTTGTAATTTTTGATTCAGACTTTATTCCTAAAAAAGATTTTTTGAAAAGAATTATTGCCCCGTTTTTGTATGATTCAAAATTGGCTGCAGTTCAAGCTAGATGGAAGCCTAAAAATTCAGGTCAAAATATTATTTCTATTCTGGCAGCCAATGTAGTGGAAGTATTTCATTATGTAATGATTCCATTCATGCGATGGGTTACAGGTACTGTGGTTATTTGCGGTTCAGCGGAAGCTGTCCGAAAATCGTATTTAATTCAATATGGAAATTGGCAAAATGGAAGTTTAACGGAAGACATTGAATATTCGTTCCGATTAATTCAAGCAGGTCATACCATTACTTATTTGGAAAATTTAGAATGTGAATGCGAAGTTCCATTTAATGCTAAAGATTTGTACAGGCAACAAATGCGTTGGGCGTATGGTGTCATGAGTGCTTTTCGTCAGCACTTTATTGGAACCATGCTGTCTAAAATTCCGTTTAATCGAAAATTTTCATTGGGTTTAGCCAGTATTGGTTATTTGTTGACTGTGATTTTGGAAATTTTGTTTGTAGTGGGTTTCCTTAAATTAAGCGGAGTATTTATTTTTCCAGCCCAGCATATTTTGGTTTTGTTTTTGCAGACTTTATTTTATGTATTGTTAACCATTGGTCCGATTTTAGTGGCTGTTTTGGTTTTATTTATTACTCAAAAAGCAGATCAAATCTATAAATTTTTACTGTCTACGTTTTCGTACGGTATTTTGACTATTTATTATGTCAATGTAGGAATTTACAAAGCTTTATTCAATAAGCCAATGCAATGGTTTTTGGTTGCTAAATCTGGAAATACTTTGGCTGAAAAAAAGAACTAACTTATTCCATTTCATTTGATTTAGTGATTTCTTGCAATACTGTGGTTGCATAATTTCCTTTACTTAAACTGAACTGCAGTACACACGCCAGTTTTCCTGCATTGAATTCATCGGGTTGAATTTTTAATATTTTAAAGTTTTCTGGAATTAATGCAATCTCTTTTCTGGTTCCCTTGCACGAACATTCAGGTAAAACTTTTAATCTAAAGTCTTCAAATTGGACTTGTTCTTTTTCCAGTATTTGTTTTTCAATTTCTCCAATTTTTCCTTCCGTAAATTGGCTATCGTATCCTGGCAGTAAAACCAAAGCAATGCCTTGTTCATTTACAGGTTCTCCTGGAATTGCTTTTATGCCTAATCCTTGATGAATTCGTTCTTGAATAATTTGATTAAAAATATGAGATTGATAAGCATGGGTTAAAAGATACCTTATTTTTTTTGGGAGTTTTTGCAATGCTCCGGAAAAATCGTTGGGGTTTTTAACTAAATGATTCAATAAAGCCAATTCAAAACTGGCTTTGGGAGAAAATTCTTTTAATGCTTTAGCATAATCTAAAGTTTCGCCTAAATTTTTTCGAGCTTGCTGCATTTCAATATCTTCTTTTTCTCCAATAACCGTCAAATAAGCTAGTACTGCTTCTTTTACTTTTCCCAAAACCAAATATTTTCCAACAATATGTGTGACGCTTCTGTTGCCTCCGAATCGCTGTCCTCCAAAATAATTTGGAATTCCTTTGGAGAGTTCTGGAATGCAAATTTCGAGTCTTTTTTTTAATTCATTTTCGTCAAGTTCAATATTGCGTACTGTGATTGTGAATTGGTTTCCTTGAAGCATTCCCAATTCAATTCTTTGCGAACTCCATTCAAAATTGCGTACATCCATTCCCCAAAGATTTTTTTTCTTTAATAATTCTGCATTGGGTTTCCATACATTGATTCTTTGACAAGTAATTCCGCGTTTGTCTTTTAAGCCAGCGTAACCTATGCGTTTTATGCTGACTTGAAGTGTTCGAGATAAAACTTTCATTGCAGTGACTGCGTCAATGTTTATTTTTTCTAAATCAAAATTTAAGTAATCCAAATTTTCTTTGTTTTCCGGAATTTGAATTTCTGTTTTAGGCTGATTTTCATGAATAAATCGTTGTACTTCACAAATCGTTCCATTGGTTTGAATTTCTTCTACGATGAAATCCGTGTATCTGCGTTTAATTTGTCCGCCGGTACCTGGAAAGGTTGTTCCGTATGAAAAAGTTTGAGCCATAAAGTTACTTGTACCTTAGGAAAGCAGCCAAGCCGCCGAATCCTGCCATAAATTGTTTGCCTTCATCTGTTTCTGTGCTAATAACTTCAGTTTCTGCTCCAATACTTTCTGCTTTTTCTCGCAAATAATCAATGTATTCTGCTTCTTCCATGGATTCCATTACATGCTGGCAGTTGGTGCATTTAATTTCACTGCGAACTTGGTTTTCGTTTAAAACTTTTTCAGTTTCACAATTGGGGCATTTAAATCTATGAATGGTTTTGTCAATTCCTTCACTTAATAAAAGCAATCGAATTTTTCCAATTTCTAAGGCTTCCAAGACTTCGTTTTCTCCATAGGTGACTAAACCGTTTTTGGCTATTTCAGTTAAAAAGTCTTGGATTAATTTTTTTTCATGAACAATAGAGCTATCTTTTAGTAGTTCTCCGGACATGTCGACTACTTCTTTGATTCCGTATTCGTCTGTATAACTGGTGTCTAATTTTCCAATAATTTTGTCTTTAATTCTGTAATCTAGATTTCCTTCGTCTAAAAATTCTTCTTTGGTAATTCCTGGGCCTGCAATAATCATTCCTTTAAGTTCATTTAAAATCGGAATAAATACTCCGCCCATTTTTTCGGCTACTTCTCTGTAAAATTGCTGAGCTGCTTCTTCTCTAAGTCTCTGAAAACGAACAGCACTCTGGCCCCCAGCACGTTCCTTTCCATGAACTCGACTAGTGAAGTGTCCTACAATATCATATCGTTTTCCGCGTAAGACTGCAACTGTAGCTTCTCGTTTGTCCATGGTTAGAATTCCGTAAATTTCAGATGTTTTAATCATTTTTTGCAATGGGTCTAAATGGAATTCGGAATCACACCAGTATAATTTGGTGTCCAAGCGTTCAATTGTTTTTAATGCAAACAACCGGATGTCCGGCCTTCCGCTTCGAGTGCTTACATTTCCGCAAAAAATAACTATTCCTAATTCAGGGATTTTAAAGTCAATGGATTTTAAAAAATTAATAATTTTTCGCAAAGCTCCTTGTACATTTTTTCGTGTGGTTGGATCTTTGATATTGGAACTTTGGCTCATTTCTTCGGTTAATTGTCCTGTAACTGAACTGCGGTCTGCAGTAGGTGGAACATACAAGGAAATAAGTTCTGTTCCAGATCCTTTGAATTCTGCCATTTTTTGCAGTTTTTTCTTAAAAATGCTTTTTTCGGCTTCACTGGCTGTATGAAATTGAGTCATTTTTTTACCTGTATATTTTTATTTAACAAAATTCTTTGCAAGGTGTTGAATGTTATTTAATTCAATACTAATGAATGCATCTTTTTTATTTGTTCAACACCTTGTCAAGGTGTTGAATATTTTTAATGCAATATAAATGAATCAAACATATGTTTTTATTTGTTCAACACCTTGATAATCTACATGGATCAAGGTATTTTTGAAATGTTTGCTCAAGAAAACAATCCTTCGACTCCGGTAACTCCAGCTTATTCTTCTGCATATTCGATTCCAGTGGTTGAAAAAATTGTAGTCATTTCCATTGGTGGCTCGATTATTTTAGATGAAAAACCGAAGACGAATTTTATTGCCAAACTGGCTCAGACTATTACTGAATTAAACCAAGAAGGCTTTAAAACGTGTTTGGTGGTAGGCGGAGGTTCAACTGCTAGATCGTATATTGCTTCAGCTAAATCATTGGGTGCAAATAATTTTGTATTGGATGAGTTAGGCATTTCTGCCAGTCGATTGAATGCCCAGCTTTTAATTAGTAGTTTAGAGAATGCTTTTCCAAAAGTGCTTACAGAGATTTCGCAAATTAAACTGGTTTTAGAGAAAGGAAAAATTCCAGTTTTGGCTGGATTATTGCCTGGTTTGACTACAGATTGTATTGCTGCTTTGTGTGCTGAATTTTTACAGGCAGATTTTATTAATATGACCAATGTAGACGGAGTGTATTCTGCGAATCCAAAAGAAGATGCAAGAGCACGAAAATTTCCAGAATTGAGTTATGAAAAATTATTGAGTTTGATGCGAATTGCGGATATTAAGCCTGGGCAAAATTTGGTTTTGGATATTCCGGCTTGTTTGATTTTAAAAAGATCTAAAATTAAAACAATGGTTTTAGATGGAACTGATTTAGAAAACTTCAAGAATGCAGTTCGCGGTTTAGACTTTGAAGGAACGATTATTCGAGAGACTGAAAAATCCGAAGAAGAAATTTAATTGTTTTAGATTAGTTCTTCGAAAATGTAATTTTCCATGCTTCTTTTTCCTAAAGCCATCCGAACCGCGGGGCAAAACCAAGGTTTTTCCCCTCAGTTCTAGGGAGTTCCTGATCCCCTTTTCCTAAATTAATTCTTCGAATATGTAATTTTCCATGGATCTTTTTCCTAAAGCCATTTCTAGTTCGATTCCGTTGATTAATGGTTTTTTCCATTTTTTGGCATCCTCTATTGAAATGCGGGGGCAAGCTGTACAAACAAAACAATCAATATCCAATCCAATAAAAAATTCAGGCAAAATTAAATCAGCTGCAAAGACATAAGCTTGTTTTCCGGTTTGTTCAATGGTTTTTTTTAACTGCAAAGCCAATTCTATTCTATATTGGCCTTCTTTTAAGCTGACCAATATTCCAAATTTTTGTGCTCTTTGAGCTAAAGCAATTAATCCATATCTTTGTCTAAGGTATCGTTCTTTGTCTCCTTTTAATTCTTCGATGGTTTCATTTAATGGATTGAGTGCAAAAATCTTTTTATCTAAAGTAAATTGAATCGGCAAAGAATGAAAATTTCCATCGCCTACATACACAATGCAATCTACTTGGTTTTCAATACTTTTTACACTTAAAGCATCACAGCCCAATAATTGGGCTTCTCCGGTTAATTTTCCTTTTCCGGTTTTTATTTCCAATCCTTGTTGAGTTAAATATTTTTTTAAAAATTCAATGGTTGGCTTGAATTGAATAACTCCAGATATTCCAATGGTTTTGATTTTTTCTTTTTGCAATTTTTTAACCAATTCATTTCCAAGTTTTTCTTCTACTCTGGAATCAATTTCATATAATAAAGGAATGTAGATTGTTTTTCCAAAATCTTTTTTCACAAACTGCGTGTGCCCAAAATGCAAAATGATGTCTGCTTTGAGCTGGTTGCGTTCGTATTCTGCTAAATCACAGGCTCCGAACACAGGATCGCATAAAACAATGCATTGTGCGCCTGTTTGGGTTTGAATTTCGTTTACAATTTCAAAACTTTTAACTTTTAATCCTTCCGGTAATTGAATGACTACGCGTTTAGCTTTTTGTTTTTGAATTTCTTGAATTCCTTCGCTTAAGTCTAGAATAAGTTCGGACATTAAATATGTCTGTTCCAAAACCTTTTAAAAAAGGTTCCAAGCAAAACAAAGCTTTGCTTGGCACATAAAATCAAGGATTTTACGTTGTATCAAAAAGCCATAGGCAAAACCTTTTAAATACTGTTTTAGGTTATTTTTTGTTGGAACTTAAATGCGTTCAAAATTTCTTTAAAATTTTGAAATTTTTAAAAAACCTGTTGGTTTTTTAAATGCGCTAATAGAATGCGTTTTTCTTCTGCCATGACTGTGTTTTTGATTTTTTGCACTGCATCAATATTGGCACTAATGCTGTTGATTCCAAATTGAATTAATTTTTTAACCATTTCTGGATTGCTGCCGGCTTGTCCGCAGATACTGGTTTCAATTCCATAATTTTTGCATTTTTCAATAACCATTTTAATCTGGCCTAAAACAGCTGGATGTAATTCAGTGAATTGTTTTTGAATACGTTCATTGTTTCGGTCAATTCCTAAAGTTAATTGTGTTAAATCATTGGTTCCAAATGAAACAAAATTAATTCCTTCTTGGGCAAAGTCTTCAATAATCCAGCAAGCTGCTGGTGTTTCTACCATGACTCCAAATTTTACTTTTTGAGATCCTAGTTCTAAGCCTACTTGTTTGGCAATTACTTTAGCTGCTTGTATTTCGTTAACATGAATTACGAATGGCAGCATGACTCCAATATTGGTGTAGCCTTCTTCAGCTAATTCTTTAATGGCTTGAAATTGTGCTTTTAATAAATCCGGTTGATCCAAGTCTCTTCGGATTCCATGCCAGCCCATCATGGGATTGAATTCTTTGGGTTCTTTATTGCCTCCTTTTAGCATATGGAATTCATCTGTTCTGGCATCAAAGGTTCGATACCATACAGGATATCCTTTGAATGCATTGGCCACTCCCAAGATTCCTTTTTTGACTACTTGAACCAATTCATTGTATTTTCCTTCTCGTAAATATTGTGCTGGGTGTTTATTGGTTATGGCAATCATGTGTTCTGCGCGCAGTAATCCTACTCCTTGAGCTCCGCTGTCAGCTGCGCGTTGGGCTCCATCCGGTAAAGCTACATTGACTTTAACTTTTGCAGAAATTTTTTCCAATATTTCTAATATTTTTGCTTCATTTTCTTCTAATTCTTTTTCGCTGAGGTCTTGTTTTTCAATTGCGTTTAAATTTAATGCACGCATTAAGTCTGGAATTTCTGTTCGTGCAATAATTTTTTCTGTTTGCGTTTCTGGTAAAACCAGTTCTACTTTTCCGTCGTATACTTCTCCATTGTATCCATTGACTGTTACTATTTGTCCATTTTTTAAAACACGGGTGGCATTACCGGATCCAACAGAACACGGAATTCCTAATTCTCGGCTGACAATAGCTGCATGGGCTGTAATTCCTCCTTCATCTGTAATAATGGCTGAAGATTTTTTCATTAAAGGAACCCAAGCTGGTTCGGTCATTTTGGTGACCAAGACTTCGCCTTGTTTTATTTTTTGGGCATCTTTCATTGTTTTAGCAATGCGGACTGCTCCAAATCCAATGCCTGGACTGGCCGCCAATCCTTGCAATATTTTTTTAGCATCTTTTGTTTTCAGTACTTTTTCTCGTTCGCTTTTAATATTGGCTTTCAATGAAAGTGTAGTAATGGCTCGGCTTTGAACAATAAATAATTCGTTGTCTTCAATAGCCCATTCAATATCTTGCGGTACTTTGTAATAGGCTTCAATTCGTTTTCCAATGGCTGCAATTTCTAATGTTTGTTGGTCAGTGATTTTTTGTTTTTGCCAGTCTTTTTTAGACACCGAAGTTTTTTTGGTTTTGCCTTTAAATTTTACAATTTGCCACTCTTGTTTGCTAATGTGTTTTTTAATAATTTGGAGTTGTTCTTTCTCAATCAAGAATGTGTCTGGCGTAATGCTTCCAGAGACAATGCTTTCTCCTAAACCATAGCCTGCTTCTACAATTAAATTATTGGATTGCCCTGTTGGATCTTGAGTAAACATGACTCCGCTGATCGCACTGTTTACCATTTTTTGTACAACAACTGCAATTCCAACTTGACTGGTTTCAAATCCTTGTTTTTTTCGATAATAGGTTGCTCTGGCTGTAAATAAGGAAGCCCAGCAGTCTCGGACTCTTTGAATTAATTCTTTTTCGCCGTGAACATTCAAGTAAGTTTCTTGTTGTCCTGCGAATGAAGCTTCGGCTAAGTCTTCAGCTGTTCCACTGGATCGTACAGCTAAATAAATGTCTTTGTATTTTTTGAATTTTTTAAAATTTTGAATAATTTCTTTTTCCAATTCTTTACTCATTTTTGTATTTTTAACCAAAGCCCTGATTTTGGCAGAAACTGTTTCCAATTCTTCATTATTATCGACATCAATGGAGTTTGCCAATTGCAGTATTTTTTCTTTAATTCCTGTTTCTTGAATGTATTTGAAATAAGCTTGAGCTGTAACCACAAAGCCTGGAGGAACTGGAAATTTGGCCTGGGTCATGATTCCTAAGTTTAATCCTTTTCCACCAACTATTTCTAAATCACTTTTTTGAATTTGATTAAACCAAAGAATGTTTTCAGTCACATTATTTTTTAGGAAATTGAAGTTTAAATAATTGCTGTTTGCACAAAAAGTATGACTGAATATGCACGCAAAATTGTACTAAATTTAAGAATTTGAGTATAAAAAATAGAAAAAAATTGCAGACTAAATTTATTTTTTCTTGCCTGCGTCTTTTTTGGCTGGAGCTGCTTCTTTTCCTGTGGGTGCTTTTCCGCCAGCAGGTGCAGTTGTTTTTCCAGAAGCTTCTTTTCCATCGGCTGTGGCAGGTGCTGCAGTTTCCCCTTCTTTGGTAACTGTTTCGGCTCCAGCTTTAACTGTGGTTTCAATGGCAACATCAGTGATTTCTTTAGGTCGTGTTCCAATGCTTTTAGTATCTGTTCCAACTTTAACATGTACACCGCAGGACATTTTTTTGTTAGCCCGCATTAATGCTTTGCTGGTTAAAGCAATATCTTTTTCATCCACTAAAATGCTCATAATGGTATCGTTTTTTAGAACTCGAACAGCTCGTCCAACTGGTCTTCCGAATGGATGACTCATTCCGTCACTGACACGATCTGCTCCAGCTCCTTGAGCCATTTTGTTTTCTCGCAAAATGTGATGAGGGTATTGTCGGATTCGCATAAAATAATTATCTTTTCCTAGAACTCGGTTTAAGTATCGGTTAATGGAAATTCGTGAAGATTCAATTGCATTGTCTCGGACTTGAGTTGCGCGTACTGCTTTAGCGTCTAAAATGTGGCTAAATTCTTTGACTGGATTTCCCATATTGAATTGTCTAATTTTTACTTGAGGAATGGTTCCAATATAATTTTTTTTATGAACAGTTACAGCCACTCGTGTATAGGGTCGTTCGTCTAAACTACGGTAACATCGTGCAGGTCGTATTCCCATTTAAAAAACCCCGCAGTTTTTTAAAGACTTAAAATTTACGGTAAATTTTAATCCCATAACAGATCACATTTTTCATTAAAAAGAGCTTAAATTGCGCTTATATTATTAAGTAAAACCAAAGTATTTTAAAACAAACTTTAGGCTACTTTTATTTGGCATTCTGGGCATAAGCCTAAAATTCGTTCAGAGGCTTTAAATAAACTGAATAAAATAATCAATGTGCCCAAGATCACGAATTCCCATCTATGATCTATCAAAAAAAACACTCCGTTGGCTCCCAAGATGCCAAAAAAGGCAGCTACACAGCTAGCGCAAGTGGCACTAGCGAAAATAGCGCTGGCAATTGCTGAAAGGCCTGCTAAAGCTGTTCCTGTGCTATTTTTGACTGAAATTTCTTTATTTAAATTATAAATATGTGCTTGCATGCTGACCAATAAGCCTGTGCCTAAAACTAAAAACACTGTGTATGCTGACTGTAAACTGGTAAGTTGTCCAATATACGCTTCTAAATTTTTGCCTGGAACTGAATTGATTTCCACAAAAATAATTAAAGTTAATAAAATTAAAGAAGAAAGAATGCTGATGGCTAAATATTTGGGTTGCTTTAAAATAGATTTAATTCCTTTAAAGATTGTAGAAAAAAAATAACTTGGCTTTAAAATTTTAATTTTCATAAAAAAAAATAAAAAAAGAAAGGCAGAATTGAATCTGCCTTATTGAAATTAACTTAAATTACTCCAATTGTCTTGTGTTTGAAATAATTTGTCATGCATTTCCAAAGCTTTTCCTTGTTCTTTAGCACATTCATAAGCTAAAGCTGCAGGCATTGCATTCGGATGGAAACTCAAAGGATAATGTCTGTACTGAAATTTGATTTTTCCAGTTTGAACATATTCTTGTTTGAGCTGCACTAAACTTGCATCGTACAATCGTTTACAGAAAGGACACTGAAAGTCAGAATATTCTACCACTGTTACAGGTGCAGTTTCTTGCCCCATTAAAGTAAAGCTTCCGACATAGGTATCCATATTGGGAACTACGGCATCAGCATCTGCATCTTGGGCTGTTCCATCGGCTACTTTATCTAAAAGAGCTTTAATGGTTGCATAAGGTACAGCTCCTACGACAATGTATCCTTTTTGTCCTGGTTTTCCAATAACCAAAGTAGGTGTTCCGCCTTGGCCTTGTGCTTTTAATCCGGATTCAGTAAATAATTGTTCTCCAGATTGATAATCTGCGTCAATAAATGTTTTATACTTTTGAGTTGAAACACACGAATTAAAACTAACTGCATTGGTGGCTCCAGTTTGTTGTGCTGTGCTGGCTAAATATTGTGCTGCAGTCTGAGAAGGTGCTGCGGCTGTTCCAGCAGTGCCTAAATTTCCAACAGTGCCTGCTGTTCCAGTGGTTCCTGTTCCGGCTGTGGCTAAATTTAATCCGGAAAGTTTTTCGCCTAAAGCATTTCCTGTAGTCATAATACTGACACTTAAAATAATACTGGCTAACAATACACTGATGGCCAACAAAGTTGTGCTGGATAATGTAAAGCTTAATGTTTTTTCTTCACTCATTCAATTCACCTTTCCTCCGTAATGCACTGAATCGTGCAACTAACTTGTTTTGAAGAATTCAATTCTGAAAACTGAATTTCTACTGGTTCGGCAGAAAACATTTGTTCTGAATTAATTTCTGCTGTAAATTTTTTTTCTTCGTTTTGGATTTCCAAGCTAACCATTCCAGTAATTTCTGAACTGGAATTATCGGCTTTGGTTAAACCAATTAATCCAACAAAAACAATTAAAGCAGTAATGCCTAAAATCAAATATTTTTGTGAATCCATAGTGTATCCCATGATAATGTAAGTATAATGTAACCTTAATGTAACACTTCTTTTAAACCTTTTGTTTTTAGTTTTATTTGAGTTTAATACTATTATAATTGTTTTTTTTGGGTGGATGGTTGATTTTGTGGATTGGAGTTCTGTTTTATTTTTAGTATTTTCTTTGTTGGCTGTAGTGTTTGCTTTTTTGCTGTCTCGTGAATCTTCGCATGAAAAATATTGGGTGTTTTTTGTTTTGGGTTCTTTAGCTTTGGTTGCTTGGAGTATTTTGGAAAATTTTTTGGTTTCTGTTTTTGATGTTGGTTTTCAATCTTTGTTGTTGGATGTATTTCAAGTAATGACTGCGTTTTGTTTTGCGTATGCTTTTTTTGGTTTGTATTCTGGCATGAAACAAGTTCGTAAAAAAGTTTCCGAAAAATTTGATTAACGGATTTGTGTATGAAAGCTGTTTTGTTTTATTGGGGTAAAGGTTCGGAAGTTCGAGTTAAAATTTTGTTAGAGCTTTATCGTTGTTCAGGTTCGAATACTCCGTGTTATTTGAATTCTTTGGCTGACTATTTGAAGTTGTCGCATGTGGCTGTGAAAAAGCATTTGGATTTATTGCTGGAACACAAATATGTTCGGCCTGTGAATCCTTTGGGCAAGCCGGTGTATTTGGAATTGTCGGAACAAGGAAACGAAGTTGTAAAAGAGTTTTTAAGCAAGTGATTGTATGCAAAAACTTAAACGGAAATCCAAACAATTGGAGTTTAAGTTTAATATTAAAACAAAATGATGCAAATTTAGACTTCGATGGTTGCTGGGTTTATCCAAACGAATGCAGGCTTTTTTTTGAGTTAGGCTCAAACAAGGCTTTAAATTTATGCGAGCCAAGGATTCAACTGGCTTGTTTTTGCATTATTTTAAAGTTTTAGAATAATTTATTAAGTTTTAGAATAATATGTTTTAAGATAATTTGCTGAGTTTAGGATGCGTATTTGAGTTTTAGAATAGTTTAATTTGTTTTTTGAAGAAAGGAAATCGTATGGCTGTGCAAAAGAAAGTTTTAGGCAAAATAAAATCTAAACCACAAATCCGAAAATCAAAACAACTTTCATTTCGGTTTCGTGAGCGAACTCATTTTCATTCAGAAAAAGTTCAAGCTTTGCTTGGAAAATATTCAAAAGCAGGTATTCATTCTTTTTTTCGAATGGGCAAACAGATTGTAGGCGAAGTTCACGGTTCTCATGGAGCCAAGGTTTTTTTGTTTTCGTTAAATGAAACTTTTAGGCCTAAACAATTGCTGGCAACAGGTTCATTGTATCTTCCAGAATCTATTTATAGTTCTTTTCCTGAATTTCTTGATTTTAAGAAAAAAGGTCAAGTATTGGAGTTAGGTTATAATTTGCAGGAATTAACTCACGGTGAAGTGCAAGGTCGAGGTTTAGCTCAAACTGTTGCAAATTGTTTAATTGAACAAGCAAAAAAACTAAAATTACATGGTTTAGTGGCTCGCGTGGAAGGTAAAAATCCTGCCAGTCATCGAATTTTGCGAAAAGCTGGTTTTCGTAGATTTCGAACAGAGCAAGTTCCAAGAAAAATTGTTTTTTATTATTTGGATTTAAGCTAATGGTTTATTTTGTTTTTTCGGAATCAATTATTTTTTTGGCTTTATTGATGGCTTCTTCTGTGTCTTTGCTGATGTAGTCGGCTCCGCCAATGTGCTTAATGAGTCCATGTTTTTCTAAAATTTTTCGAACTCTAGGCTGGATTGTGGACAAAATAATTTTCCCGTTGTTTTTATGAATTTTGTCAATAATAAGTTCCAATGCATGAATGCCGGTTGCATCAATGACCAATGCGTGTTTGAGTCTTAGAATTAATATTTCTCCTTTTTTGTGCTGGATGTTGTCTTGCAGCATGCTGGCTGCTCCAAAAAACATTGGGCCGGAGATTTCATACAATGAAATTTGCGGATATTCTTTGATTTGTTCTTGTAATTGTTGGGCGCGTTTGTTGCCTTTTTTGGAACTATCTTCTAATGTGACTACGCTAATTTCGCTGATTCTGCGAATAAATAAAATTGCCGCCAATACAACGCCTATTCCTACAGCCATGGTTAAGTCTACAAATACGGTTAATCCAAAAGTTAAGAATAAAACCAAGACATCTGAGCGAGGTGCATTGAGTAGTTTTCGAAAATGATGAATTTCACTCATATTGTAAGCTACCATCATTAAGATTGCAGCTAAAACTGTTAATGGAATAATTTTGGCATAGGGTGCAAAAAAGAATAAAATTGCTAATACTGTAATGGAATGAATAATGGCTGCATTTCTGGTTTGAGCTCCGTTTTTGATATTGGTGGCTGTTCTTGCAAAAGCTCCTGTGGCTGGAATGGCTCCAAAAAAAGGCAAAGTAATATTTCCAATTCCTAAACCAATTAATTCTTGGTTGGAGTCGTGTTTTTTTCCAGTCATTCCGTCAGCTACCACTGCAGATAGCAATGATTCAATGGCTCCCAGTATGGCAATCGTGAATGCTGCCGGCAATAATAGTTCAATGGTTTGAAAGTCAAATGCCAAAATATGAAATTGAGGTAATCCAGAAGGAAGGTTTCCAATGGTTTGAATTTGGTTTTGGAAAAAAATTCCAGCAATAATTCCTGCAAACAATGCAATGGGTGCAGGCGGGAATTTTTTGTTAATTTTTGGCCAAATAAAATAAACCAGTAAAGTAATTCCTCCAATTAGGACTGCGTAAGGGTTGATTCCTTTCGGAATATTTTCGCTGATTAATTTTAATGTTTCAATAAAATCATGAGGCCTTTGAGCGAATTGTAAACCTAAAAAGTTTGCTATTTGTCCTGCGAATATTAAGACCGCGATTCCTGCAGTTAATCCTATAATCACTGGATACGGTATAAATTTGATGACTGTGCCTAGTTTAGCTATTCCCATTAATAGTAAAATAATTCCAGCCATGAATCCTGCAATAAGTAAACCTTGCATTCCGTATTGGTTTACAATTCCAAGCAAGAGTACTACAAAGGCGGCTGTTGGTCCAGAGACTTGAAACTCAGATCCTCCGAATAAAGCAATAAGTGCTCCTCCGATAATGGCTGTGTACAATCCTTGTTCTGCGCTGGCTCCTGACGCAATGGCTAAAGCAATGGATAAAGGCAAAGCAACTAATCCTACGACAATTCCGGCAATTAAGTCTTTTTGAAAAGAAGTTCTAAAATAAGTTTGAATTTTGGATACGATAGTTTGCATTTATGGAGTTCAAAAGAAGAACCAATTAAAAAAGCTAATCTTTTTTACAACATAATTTTGTTGTGGTCTGATTCAAAAATCAATTAAGGGCATGAGTATAAATTTTCCATTTCTGTATCCTAGCACCATAATGTCTTTGGATTCAATTTCACATGCTCTATAAATTGTTTTTTTTGCTTGAGCTAATTCAGCATAAGCATACCTGTGCACAGACTCAAATTTGCTGGATTCCTTTAGGTTTGCAGCTTTAAATTCTTCTAAAACTTTTTGGCCGCGTTTAGTGTTTTTCTCCAGTATTTCTTCCAAGGTAGGATAAACTGCTTTTCTCATGGCTATCAATCGTTCGCCAATCACATAAGCTTTAGGCTCCAGCAATACATAGGTTGTAGGTTCTTGTGTTCGATTGTGTTTTCGTGTACGCCGAATTACTTCTCGAATTGTTTCTTTTGCAGTGTCTACTTCTGTGCGTTTGATGACAACACTTTTGAATTCTGGATAATTTCGTTGAATGTTCATGGCTCTTATTCTTCGGCCCCATTCTGTAGTATTTTCAGGTGAAGGATTTGTATTGAGTATCCTGCGGCGGAGATCCACATCATTTTGCCGGTGATCAATATTTTTCATTTTTCCTAAACGAGTATCTATTTTTTTGGATGCCTTTCTCAATCTTTGAACTAGTTTTTTAGGTAATTTTCCAATCGGCATAGTTACTACTGGTTTGAATGTATTAAAATTAGTTTTGGTTTAAGCGGTACGCGTGCTACTCAATCTTAAACAACTCTTCTAAACGTATTTACGAAAAGCAAATGAATTTACATTTGAAGTTTTTAAAAAGTAAGCACCAATCCAGTATTATTTCAGTAAATCAGTTTTTCTTGGATAAATTACTCCGACAATCATAAACGTTGGGAATCTGTAATGTGATCCGACGATAAAGTAAACATGTTTGTTTTTCATTATTGCATTTAACATTTTTTCTTTGACTTTTTGATGAACTTCATTTTCATCTTTATATTTTCCTTGTTTTCGATAATCTTCACATTTTCGATAAAGTTCTCCCACCTCCCAATCTTCACATAATGTTTCATGAATTCTTCCGTCAATGTCATCTTTGAATTTATAACTGTACTTAACTTTAGGCGGGCTGAGTTTGAATGCTTTGCTGCCAAAAAGATCTTTTTGTTTTCCCATATTCACTAATTTTTCATAGTGCTGATTGTCTGAAGGCAGAAAATCGAATACTTCTTTTGGTTCTATAACTCCTAATGATTGTTTTTTTACGCCTTTTTCTTCTATTTGTTCAATTGTTTCGATTCTAGTTTTAAGCAGGTCTTCTATTTCTTTAAATGTAGCTTCTCGTAATGGTTTAATTGTTTCGAATTTTACTTTTCTACTTTCTGGTCTGTGATCAGAAGGTTTGTCATCTTGAAGTTCGTATTCAATCCACCATTTTTTCTTAAAATTTTGCGGGCTGGTTTTCCAAAATAATTCCCATGGAATTGGATATATTCTTCTCCATTCGCCTTTATCTGTGATGCCAGCTACACAGATTAATTCTTCATATTTTTTGCTTGCTTCAGGAACAGCCTTTGCAAGCACTAATAAGCGTTCTTTCATATATGAGTCACTGAAATGCCTTGCTTTTCTAGTTCGTTGCTAACTATTCCTCTATGGCAATGATTTTTATCTTGTTCAAAACACAATAAGGCTATTCTCTTTTTCCTGCCAAGTTCCATTATTGTTTTTACCTGGTTTATTTGTTTTGGCAAAATACCTTTACTGTAAAACTCAAATAGTTCTTTATAATCTGCATCCGTTTTCAAGTCTTTTCTATATTCTCCGTTAATTCCAAGTTCTGGAATGTGCAGATACTGTATTCCGGCTTTTTCTAAATAATGAGTCAATTTATTTTTAGTAAAAACAAAGTTCATGCTAAACGGGTTAGCTCTAAGGTCAATAACAAATTCAATATGATTTTGAATTAGCAAGTCTAAAAATGAATCGATATCCTTCTTTTCATAACCAATTGAAAAAACACATGGCGTATAATATTGTTTTGTCGAAGTTTTCAGTACACTTCGCTCAGCGTAAGCGGGATAAGCAGCATAAACATAATCAACAATTCTTGTAGTGCTGTAATGACCGTATTTGTTAACAATTTCATTAACCAATTGTTTTTCTTTTTGACTCAAAAGACCTTCAATTTCATTAACTGGTTTTTCTAATTCTAAATTTTTATCTAAATATGTTTGGTTTTGCAAATCTGTCAGGTCAAAATAATACTGATTTGAAAAAGGTCCGTAGTTGTGAGGATAAAAATTGTAAAACTTTACAACCGCATCTATTGTTGTTTCCTTTTTCAAAAGGAACAGTATCTTATCTAAAAAGGTCTTTGTTGTCCTTCCGTTTAACTTTGATAATTGCAAAATTAAATATAATAATACTTTTTGCCGATTGTACATGGTATATGTACTAAAAATTTGAGTGTTTAAAAAGGCTTCGGAACCGCATTTCCGGTGAATTATTCACATTTTTCTACTTCACGATATTTTACTACTGGTCTTGTTTTTGTGACGTCTTGACAGCTTGTTATAGGTCGTTGTTGTGGGGTTTGTCTTGTTTTTTGTTCGCAGCGTTGTTCAGTTTTTGGTCTAGTTTTTGTTTCTTGCCATTCAATTACACTATCATCTGTGTCAAAATAAAGTCTTGAATTGCCGTATGTTTGATAATAGCGTAGTTCTAAATTATGGTATCCTGCGCTTAATGTGATTGTTTTTTGAGATTGATAAAAGCTGTGGCTTCCCCAATTACTGATGACTACTTGTCCGTCAACATAAAGTATTGATCCATCATCGCTTCCTAATACAAATTGCACAGGTCTTTCTGTTGGCACATATATTCTTGAATTTCCAACAAATCCAATATAATCATCTTCGCCATTATAAATAGGGTTTCCAGCCCAATCATAATCAATTTTTGCATCCCATGTTTGTGTGCCCATAGGTCCATCATACATGAGTTCATTGTTTCCATTGACTCCATACCATGTTAAGTTCCATTGAGTTCGAACAGTATCTTGATATGGTTCTTGCACAGTTACATTATTGCATTCAGTATATGGTTCTGGAACATAATAAGTTTCATACGTGGTGGTACATTCTCTGTCTGTATAATTTTCTGTATCCTCATAAGGTTCATTTACTGTTTGACAGTTAGCGTTTGCTAATACAAGTGTTGCTTGTCCAGTGGATGTTTTGTTAAATGGATTAATTGCTACAACTAGTAAGATGAGTGCAATTCCAACAATTATTCCAATGAGTAATTTATCTAATTTTACTTCAACTTTTTGTTTTTCCGGAACTTGTTCATCAACCAAATTTTCACCAACTTAATTTTTTCGAATTACAAAATGATTTTAATACTAATTCTATGCTGGATAAAGTTTAAATAGATTGTGCTTCGATTGTGCAAATATTGAGATAGTATTTAACTGCGGTTTTGCACCTAATTTGTATGTCTAATTGGGCTTTAACCACATTTTTCAAACGTAGTGCAACGGCTAAGTTAATCCTTCAAAAATTAGTAACTAGGCCTAAAACACCTTCTGAACTAGCCAAAGAACTAAATTTGCATCAGCAATCAGTTTCAAAGACGCTGTTAAAATTAGCTGAATTTAAGCTGGTGACTTGCATTAACCCAAATGAACCCAATTATCGCCACTATACAATTACTCCTCAAGGCAGTAGTTTGCTTAAAAAATTGAAATAATTTTCGTGCGCTTTTTAGCTATTTCACCATGGCTGATTTTAATTCAAGTGTAAATACTTAGTTGAAAATTTGTTGCAGGGCTTGTAAATACGCTCTTTGTTATGGATGTCTAATTCATTTTGTTTCATTTTGAATCTCCTGCTTTTCGGGGTTTTTAAACCTTCGTGTCGTAGAGTTGTTTCAAAATGAAAAGCGGGATACGCGTTTTCTAATTCAAAATAACTCTTCTACTGAATATATTCACGAAAAGCAACAACTTAATTGATAATTATTGGTATGACTTAATTGGCTATTTAATTGGATTTTCCTGTATTCTGCCCATCAAATAACTTTTTATTTTAACTGTTTGAATGGTCATTTTTATTCTCATGTCTATAAAATTTTTCAGCTCCTTACTAGATAATAATTTAGTAAATGCTTTTTCGCAGCCTTGATAAATTGCATGCTTTTTGTTTTCAGACAAATCTTCACAACTAAATTGTTCCGCAAATTTTTTAATATTTGGGATGTCATCAGGCATTCTAAATGTTAATTCCCTCCATATTTTAGGAAATTCGTTAATGACTAAATTTCTGATGTAACCACCGTTTATTTTATTATTATTATCTGTAATGCCGAATTCTTTCAGTTCTTCCATCATATTTTTCTCAAATTCATCTTCGATGATTTTTCTAAATTTAAATAAAAAGTCATTATGTTCCTTTATTTTTTCATCAAAAAAATTCCACAACCAATTTCTTGTTTCTACTTCAGTTCCCATAAACAAATAATTATATTTTATGCTGTGAAAATTTTTCAAGGTTAATCCAAGATAATCATCTGGGGCTTTTGATCGTTCTTCAATTTGAAAAATGTCTTCAAGTAAACGAGAAAAAATTTCTTGATTTCTTTTAAGTTGTAATTCTTTTTCAGCCTTTTTCTTTTCGATATGTAACGTTATGAATGTACCTGTGATGACACCAATTAAACCTGAAAATAAACTAATAACAAGCTGATCGTATTCCATGATAAAATTATTTTTAAAATAGTTTTAAAACCCATTAGTTTAATAGTACTAAAATAAGCTAATAATGTCTTATTTTAATTAATTGCATTTTTCTACTTCTTTAGTTACTGGTCGTGTCTTTGTTACATTGCACAGCTCGTGTTCGGCACTTGTCTTGGTGAGCTTCTAGTTTTGTTGGCATTTAACCAAGTAATGTGAAGAATCAGGTAGTTAGGTTTCCAAGAATGTCTGTTTCAACAGTTGATTTTACTGCGCTTTTTTCTTGTTCTTGGGGCGTTTCTTTTTGTGTTTGTTTTTGGGTGACCACGTTTTATTGTTTTGTGGTCACCTTAAGCTGTTTTTTGAGTGTTTTATATTCTTCCAGCATTAATTCAATTGTTGGTCTTAGATTGTGTTTGGTTTCATATTCTTGTAAGGTTGCATAATATTGTTTTCTTTTTCCAAAGTCTATGTTGATTGGTGGTAATTTGTGCTGGATTAAAACATAGTTCATTAGAATTCTTCCAACCCGGCCATTTCCGTCTTCGAATGGATGAATATTTTCAAATTGGTTATGCATAACTGCCGCAAGAACAATAGCAGGATATTTGTTTTTGTATTGGTTATGCCAGTTTGCGAGTTCTTTTAAGAGTTCTAATACTTTTTCTGAAGGAGCTCCTTGGTGAATTACATTTCCTAGACCGTCTCGTACAACCACTTCTGTTCCTTTGGATCTGAGTTTTCCTGCGAATTCTTTTGAGTTCTTGAATACAATTTCATGAATTTTTTTAATGAATTCAATAGAAATAGGCTCGTGTGTTTTTCGAATAAATTCAATAGCTTCTTTTACACCATACGCCTCAGCAATATCTTCTTTGCTTTTGTATTCAGGCCATTTGTTTTTTTTCAGTAGGTCTTTGACTTCTTTTTGATTTAATTCAGATCCTTCAATTGCATTTGTATTGTAGGTGAAAATTTCAGAAAATGCAGTCCATTGTTGCTCTGATAAATGAAATACTTTAAACGCATATTTTGCTTCCAGTTCCTTAATGTTCTGCAACTCAGATTCTGAAAGAACTTCCAACAGTGGATCCGCGATTTTTTTAACAACCTTAATTCTGTGCAAAATTTGTTCTTCAGCAATTTTTTTAATTTCTGCTAGTTTTTGTTTGTTTAAGTTTGTTCCTAAATACCGGCGGATTTTTTTTACTTTTTTTCCCTGCCTAAATGAATGAACTAAATAATATTTTTTCTTTTTTCCGATTGTGCGGATTTCAATAAACATATACTAATAATAGGTGGCTACATTATTTAAACATATTGTAAAAAATGGCTACAATTGGCGTGGGTGTGCTTAAAGTAACTTTTTTACCCCTACACTTTTGCTTATTGGTAAATTTTGCAGGTATAACTTCTTGTAAGAGAGTTATCTTGCAAGTTAACTCTACGACAAGCGGGATACGAGAGTTGAACTCGTCTGACTCCCTAACTTCGCCTTGCATTTCCCATTGCACCAACGGGTGCTCGCGCAATGTTATTGCATTGCGCAGTTTTCTCTTTTGGGAAACGTACACTTTTCTCTTTTTCTAAAAGAGAAAAGGGGCGCTGCAGGGGAGCGCATAGCCGATCTGCCAATCCCGCAACCAGGGTTCCGGTTGGTTGAACGTGCTACTTTCGTTAATGCTCAGTAGCACTGCTTTACGGTTTATTTAATATGATTTAGGAAGAATAATTATTAAAGACTGACCTTGAAGAGTAGATTAAAGGAAAGTATTGTATTCAAAGGGTATATGGCCGAAGGCATGTGTTACGAACAAAGTGAGTAACACGCAAGGGAGGTATCGGAACCGTAGGTTCTGATTGATTTAGGAAGAATAATTATTAAAGAGTGTGGGAGTCAAAATGCAGGAAAATGCTATTTTAGTCAAATTGGCAGGAGAAATCAGTCTAAAAAGCGATTCTGTCAAAAAACGCTTTACGGAAACCCTTAAACAAAATCTAGTTACTGCATTGGAAAAAAACAAAATTAAGTTAACTGAAATTCGACAAAAGCCTGGAAGATTTTTGATTTTTTGCAATGATTTGGAAAAAGCTCAAAAAATTTTAAGCAAAGTATTCGGAATTCATTCCATTGCTTTGGTTTACTTTTTTGAATCTAAAATCAAACAAGAAATTTTAGAAACCTGTGCAAATTATTCATTGCCTTTTTTAGAAAATAAAAAAACTTTTGCAGTTAAATCCAAACGAGAAGGAACGCATGCATTTACATCTC
>JAUSKK010000035.1 GCA_030649345.1 Candidatus Iainarchaeum sp.
TAAGGTTTTCATGGTTTTACGCAAAGCATATACTTTGCAGAATTCTTTGACTTCTTTTCGTTCGCCTTCCTGCAAATGCGTTAATGCATCCACAACTTCATTAATCACTTTGCTGGTTTTGGTGCTGGCTACAAAAGCCAAAGCATTGGAAATGTCTTTTTCTGTTTTTCCTTTACTGCATTCTTGTTCAATGATTGAATCTAAATTTTTTAAGTCTACAATTTTTTTCAAATTTTCTTCCACTTTTTTATCCAAGCCAGTATTCAAGGAAGCTAAAAATTCTATGACTGTTCTTGGATCCATTTTGTCTGTGACTTTCAATTTTTTGACTGACACCCAGTCGCCTAAATTGGCTACAAATGCAATTCCTTGTTCATCCATATGTTCACCTTTAAAAATTCACTTATAAAAATTCGACTTCATCGCTTTTTTTGCCTTTCAATGCTTCCAGTTTTTCTTTGAGTTGATTGGGGGTTAAATCTTTGTGGTCTCCTACATTGAATTGTCTTCGAGTAATAGGTTTGTTTCCGAGTTTTTTCTTTACTGCATTCACTTCATCCATAGGGCCTGTATTCATGGAACCAGAATAACCACATTTTAGGCATTCTTCTAGTCCATTCTTGAGTTTCCTATTTTCCAATCCAGCACATTCTGGACAATATTTGAATTGCATATTATTATTACTCATTTCTTGTTTTTATTCTTAACCCTGAATTATTTCTCAAACAATACTATGCTTTCCCGGACTGTTGCTTTTTCTCCGCTGTGCCGATAACAGTCAATTTTTCGGCATTCAATAATTTCCAAAACTTTGAATCCAATTTCTGCTCCGATTTCTGCCAATCGTTCATCGGCTTCAATGGTGCAAGAAGGAAAACAGCCTCCGGCTAAAACAAAAAATGCTTTTCCTTTAGGTTTCATTCCTTCAAAAATTTGTTCCAATACTTTTTTCATATCCTTAAAATAGGCTTGGGCCACCAAAGGCAATTCGCTTTCTGTTTCTGCTTTAAATTTTTCTTCTCCTACAAAAGCTCTTAACCGTGTTTCTTGTCCTTTGAAAAACAATCCTAATTCAGCTTTGTAGACTGTAGTATACTCAATTTTGTTCAAATACGGCGGACTGGTTATTACAGCATCAATAAATTCGCCTTCCAGTTTTTGAGTTCTGGCATCGCTTTCAAATACTCTAGGTTCTAATTCAAATTTTATTTTTTGTTTCTCTAAATCATTCAGCATGCTTTGTACTTTTTTTTCAAACACTCGTTGAATCGGTTTTACATATTTGTGTTTATTTAATCGCAAACTCCCGCCTCGTTTTTCAGCCAGCATGCATTGATCCACTGAACTAATTAAAGCCAAGCGAAAAAAGTCTTGTATTTTTTCGTTTTTAATTTTCAAAATTCGTTCATGGAATCCTATAATTTTTTCCAATTCACTTCGAATGAATAATCTTCGAAGCCAGCGTTCTTTGGATATATTTCCAGTGAATTCAATTTTTTCTTTTTTTAATGCATTCCATTCTGTGTACAATTCATTCAAATCATAATTTCTAGTTTTAACTTTGCTGGCCAATACAGCTAAAGGAGAAACATCATAGCCCAAAGAATCCAAACCTAATTCTTTGCAAGCCAATAAAGTGGTGCCAGAACCACAAAAAGGATCTAATACAATTCCTTGAATTTTGTATTTTTCAATTAACCAAACAATCAAATCTTTGGCATAGCCTTCTTTGTAATAAAACCAATTATAAATAGGTAAATGTTTGTTGGGGACAAAGGTTACGGCTTCGGATAAATTAATTTCAGTTTGCATACCTATCTGGGAATCGAATAAAAGAAAAAGAGCCTCCGATGGGAATTGAACCCACGACCTGCGGTTTACAAAACCGCCGCTCTGCCATTGAGCCACGGAGGCATACTAAAACAAGGCTTCTTTAATTATTTTTGAATTAAAAGCCTTTTAAACCATTCCTTGTGCTGGTCAGGGTGTTGAACGAATAAAAGATTAATTGATTTATGTCTGACTGATTTTAATAACATTCAACACCCTGATTGATATGCCGGACTTAAAGCAAATTTGCCATGATTGTAAAGCAGAATGCTGTAAACGTTACTGGATTACTTTAGTTCCAGAACAAGCGCAAAAGATTGCCAATTCCTTAAATCTTTCTTTGCCGGAATTCATTCAAAAATACACTGTACTCTATCTTCAACTAATTCCAGTTCCAATTCCAGTTCAAGATCCATTGTTTTTTTCTAAAAATCAATTTTCTGAAAAAATCCAAATAAACTTGGAAAAAAACAATAGTTTGGATCAAAACTTTTTTGCCTTACCTTTACTGGCCTTAAAACGCATTTCTTCTGAAGACGGTAAAAAATCTTGTGTATTTTTGAAAAATAATTACGAATGTTCCATTTATTCAGTACGTCCAACTCAATGCCAGTTGTTTCCTTTTGTCATGCCGGATTCAGTTGAAAATTTGAAAAAAATTTATCCTTTCTGCGGTTTAATTGAACATGTTTCGGCTGAACCTTTAAAAATTTCCAAACACGAACAAGTAGTCAAAAATTATTTTGAACAAGTAAAACAAAAAGGTTTTCAAAAAGTTTGGCCTGCTTTGCCTGAACAAGGTTTTTGTTTTGTGAACGGAAAAGAATTAACTGAAATTTCTCAGCAAGATCTTTTATTTATTTGAAGTAGGTATCGTATCTGAAGGAGGCGATTTGCCGAAGGCTTTAGTGAGCGGTACCGTAAAATCGAAGATTTTACGTATGTGCAAAACTCAGAGTTTTGCAGTATATCGGAACGTAGAATCGAGCAAAGCGAAGATTCTACAGCAGGAGGTATCGGAACCTAAGGTTCTGATTTGCAGACAAATAACCATTCCCTGTTTTTGAGCGTAGCTTCTTTTAATTTTCGATCCCCGTATATTTTTATTTTTTTGAATCCAGCTTTCTTTAAAATTTGTTTAACTTCTTCCAATTCATACACTCGTTGATCTACTCTGTATTCTTTTTCTTTAAACAAATTTCCGTGCATTCGCTCCAATACTTTTAATTTAATGCTCCAATCTTTTCCATTTAATTTATCCAGCCAAATAAATTCAGTATCTGAATTTACAACATCGCCGTACCCTAAACTGTCCAGCATGTCTTGCACATGTCTTTGGGTGGCAATGTTAAAAATTAATAATCCATTTTCATTCAAATGTTTTCTGGCTTCCCTGCAAACTTTTTCCATTATTTTGGGTTCCAAAAAATGATTGAATACATCAATGGAAACAATTAAATCAAACTTTGTTTTCGGTTTAAAGTCTTCAATTTTTTTTCCCACCCACGCAATGTGCGGAACCATCCAGGATTTTTCTCGAGCAACTTTTAACATTTCTTTGCTTTGATCAATCCCAGTAACTGCACAGCCTAATTCAGCAAATGCAATAGCCATTTTCCCTGTTCCAGTTCCTAAATCTAAAACATTCAACAATTCGTTTTTTTCAATTCTTGCAATTTTTTCAATCAAAAAAAGCCATTCATCTTGGCTTTGTTCCGTTATTTGATCATAGACTTTGGCAAACTCGTACGAATTGGTTTTCCCCTTCATGGTTTCATTGGCTCCAGTACAGCTAAACATTCCATATGATTGGTGTTTGGAAAAAAATCAAACCCTTTAATAGATTCTAAAGCATAATTGGATTCTTTAAACCATTCGATGTCTCGGCATAAAGTCACTGGATTGCAGGAAACATAGAAAACTTTCTTGGGTTTTCGTTCAGCAATTCGTTGAATGGTTTTCTTTTCAGCTCCAGCTCTCGGCGGATCCAAGCAAACAAAATCAGTTTCAAAATCTAAATCTTTCAATACTTTTCGCGCACTTCCAGCTAT
Organism: Candidatus Iainarchaeum sp.; assembly: GCA_030649345.1. Lineage (GTDB taxonomy): Archaea > Iainarchaeota > Iainarchaeia > Iainarchaeales > 0-14-0-20-34-12 > JAUSKK01. The sequence goes on from JAUSKK010000035.1 coordinate 3,882, forward strand.
AAATTCAGCATTTCCAATGCCATTCAGTTTTGCATTTTCTTGGGCTAGCTGAACTGAATTTTCTTCAAATTCTATTCCTAAGACTTTGAAGCTTTTTTGAGCCAAAGGCAAAGTTAAAGCGCCTACACCGCAATACAAATCCAGTATATTTTGTCCTTCCGGCACTCGGTTGACTAAATCAGTAAACAATTTTTCTGCTTGAACAATATTGGCTTGAAAAAAAGTATTGTGACCCATTTTGAATCTTAAGTTCATAAAATGTTCTTCTAAAAAATTTTCTCCAAATGTTTTTATTAATTTTCCTTGTGAAGTATCGCTTAAAGTATCATTTAAAATCCAAACCAAACCAGTTAACTTTAATTCTTTCAAACAATCATTTGCAATTTGTTCTATCTCTTTTTCAATTTCTAAAGTATTTGAAACCAATGAAATCAGAAATTGATTTGTTCGTTTGGTTTCCCGCAAAACAGCATACTTTACTTTTCCGGTTAAATTGAATTCATTTAATTTTTTTTCTAAAAACCGCGCAACTTGATTTGCTTTTTCAGACATTAGCAAACAATGCTGTAAAGAAAAAGTTTCTTGAAAATTTTCTTTTCGTCTCAAACCAAGTTTTCTATTCAAGAAAGCCAATTCTAATTTATTTCTGTAAAAAAACTGGTTTTCACTTTTCTCAAACTGAATGTTTTGTCCAAAAAATTGCGCTAGATTGTTTTGTTTTTCTTGGCATTGATTTTCGTACGAGTATTCCATTTTAGGGCAGCCATTGCATTCTGTAAAGTGTACGCACATTTGTTTAGTGCTCATATACTATTTTTTCAACACATTAGCCTAAAAAAGCAGTTCTTTTGGTTTTTTTGGACATTATGTTTTTTGGTTTCATTGTTTTTTACTGCTTTCATTAAATAGTCTTTGTATTGGCTGATGTAAACTTGGCATAAATATTTTGCAAATGGTTTTTCAGTGTAGGTCTTCTGCGATTGCGTATTTTCATTGGTACCGGTATAACACTTTCCAAACATGCATGCCTGGTTACTTTTATGGAATTGGGTGAAAAAATGCTTTTTTTATTTAGTGTGCTTGCGTGGTGGTTTTGTTTCTAAATAGGTTATTGTACAGTGATAGTTGGCCCGGTAAATGTATCGTTTGCAGTGTTAGGGTCGTTATCAAAGTCTATGGTAACACTGGTTTGAAATGTTCCCGGGCTGGGCCCATAGGAGTGCTGGAAGTTACACAAGGTCTGCACTTGATTTAGTGTGCTCGCGGTGCTTCCTTGGCAGTTTTTGTCACCGCTGCCATCTCCAAAGTTGATGTGAATCGTGTATCCGTTGAATGATTCACCTGAAGACGATCCAGGGCCCAAGTTGATGGTTGAAATGTTATAACTAAACACTTGATGCACGGCCAAGGTTTGGGTTGACGTATTAAACGCTGCATTGTTTACGGTTACGTTCACGTTGTCAACCTTGTAATCGTATTCTTGCGGTGCAGCGGGTGGCACATTCAAGTTCACACTGGTTTCGCAGGATGCATAATCAGTATCAATCATAATGTTCTTGCTGGTTCCATAATTTACTGCGCTATAAGAACAAGTCGCAGTGGCAGTGTCTCCAACAGCAGTCACAGTTTGCTGGTTGTTTTGAGAACCTTCACAGCGTACTCGGACTTCAGTATTTGGGCTGTCGACATCTGTTACAGTTACTGTTATTTCGCCTGCGCCGTTAAGCATAGTAGGATTTACAGTCACTGTACATTCTTCGTATTGCATAGTATCTTCATAAGGGCAGTTGACGATCTCGCATCCGTTTTCGTCTGTCTCACGAATGGGTGTTTTCCCATCTGCTCTACATTGTTGTTCGCTTTCTTGCAGGCTGACTTCGCTGATGCAACTGTTTTGAGTGATCACAGTAATGTTCTTGGAGCAGGAAAATGTTTCGGTTTCGTTGATAAGATTAACAGTAATATTTCGGCTCCCAATAAAGGATTCATCGGAGTAGCGACAACTGAATGCTTTTTCTCTGCCAGTGACTGTAATGTTTTCGTTTCCAGTTCCGTAATCACAGTCCAGTGTTCCTGTAACTGGATATTCGAGGTTTTCAAGGATCACGTAAGAGTATACTGGAGATCCATTTACTTGGACTTCAAGAGGATATGAGTCAAGCGTACAAGCTGGTTCCAAATTTGTAGTCTCATTGTCTTCGCTATCTTCTTCAGTATCTGAAGTTCCATCTTCGTTGTCTTCAGGTGTTGTTGTCTCAACATCAGTAGGTTGGGTTTCCGTAGTGTCAGTATTTTCTACTTCTCCACAGTCACTGTCCAATTCAGTTGTGCAGCCTTCTGGGCAGTATTCGTCTCCGCCTGCACAAGCAGTGATGTATGTGCTTCCACATGTTTTTGGTTCTCCGGAGCACACGTCTCTTGTAGCAGGATTATTATCATCACAGTCAGTGTCTTCTTCACAACTGTCAGTTCGGTTGACTTTTCTGATAAAACAGACAAGTTGTTTGTCGGCAACACTTACCCATGCTTGCATGATAGATTCCGGACTTTCAATGTTTGCGTAGAAATAATCTTGGGCTGGAATACTCTTTCCGCATTTCTCGCTAATGTCTGCAAGCTGAGTTGTAATTTCGGCTTCAGTCAATAGAACAACAGTTAAGTCCGAGTCCGGATTTTCCGCCAAAAAGTTTTGTACTTCCGGTAAATTTGAAACAATATTGGTTGCAGAGTCTCCGCCTTGCGTACATCCAAACAAAACAAGTGCTGCTAGAATGAATGCTGCAGTTCGTAATTGCATCCTAACCAAAGGACTTTCAGATTTATATTCTTTTCGTGCAAAAATATTTGCCCCAGCCGGGAATTGAACCCGAATCTCCGCCGAACTTCAACGCTTTTTGTTAACATTTTTTGCAAACGCAAAAAAGGTTTCGCCGAAGGCATTTTCCGCCAACGCTTTTTTGCAACCAAGTAAAACCAGCTGGTTTTACGGGTCCAGCAAAGCTATTGCTTTGCTTGACAGCAAAAAAGGGTTGTGAGAGGGCAGTATACTTAGCCGTTGTACTACCGGGGCCTTATATGTTAATTAGAATTAAAAAAGAATAAAAAGATGCTGAAAAGTTACACGTCTTTTAAAGTGATTTTTCCAGCTTTAATTTCTGTTTCCAGCTCAGTTAAGGCTTGAATTCGTTTATAGGTTAAAGGATGTGAACTAAACCATTCCATGAACTGGTGGTCTTTTTCCCATTGAATGACTTTATCCAATTCTTGGGCTCCAAAACTTGGTCTTTTTTCTTGGCTTCTTTTATGTTCACTGGTTTCAATTTCTTTAGCCAATTCATCGCTGCGAACACGCGCTAATTTTGCTGAATTAATTGGATCTGCAAAATAAAAAGAACGCATTCCGCCATAATCTTTTCCTTGGCCTTGCACTGGAAAACCATACGCAATTTTAGCCAAGCCGGTTCTCAAAGCTTTTGGATTATTGGTTGCCACAGCACTAAATGCATCGGCAAAACTTTCTCGAGTTCTACCTAAACGCATTACAATTAAACTGCTTAAAAATTGAGCAATAAATGCACCCAAATAAACCAAAATAATACTTAAAAAATTTCCTCGTCCGTCTCGGTCTCTTCCTAAAAAAGAACCAAAGAAAACAATTGTATAATACACCATCAAAGGCAACATACTGGCTACAGTAATCACTGCAACATCCCAGTGTTTAATATGTCCAATTTCGTGTGCAATCACTGCTTCAATTTCTTCTTTGTTTAATCGTTCCAACAAACCTGTATGCACGGCTAAATGACTACTGCTTTTGGTTCTGCCAAAAGCAAAAGCATTGGGTGTAGAATCCCAAACCAAATACACTTTCGGTTTTTTAATTTCTGCAATCTCACTATATTTTTCTACTATTTCATGAATCCAATGTAATTGCAAATCTTCTTCTGGAATTTCTCGCATTCGCGTAAACCATTTAATTAAATTTGGAGCAATTAACCATTGCAAGCCAACTACAAAAGCAGACAGAACAACAACTGAAATTAATCCGCCAATCAAACCCAAACTTGGGCCAAATAACCATAACAAAATTCCCAAAATTCCAGCTACAGTTCCAAACAATAAAGTTAAACTTAAAATCATTGCAAATTTCAATTTACTTAAACTCATACATTCACCTATACTATGTCTTTAAACTAACAAATTAAAAAACCAATTTTTCAGGTACAAAAATAAGATACCGATTTATTTGTAAATATTATCATGATGGTCAAATCTGTCAAATAGACTAAAGTTTTCTTTTTTGAATACTTTAAACAATAATACAAAACTTTTTGCAATATGAACCCGCTTATAATCGCTTAATCCGTATCTTAAGTTTTTGTAATGGTCTATGGTAAATTCATCTGAATTGATAATTTCTTTGATTTTTTTGTTTAATGCTTCGGTTATTTTTTGATCTCTTTTTGCCAATATTTTCAGCTGATCTTTTAATTCTTCAGATAAGCCAAAGGAAAATGGCATTTATTCGCCTCGGGTTAATTTATCCAATTCCTTAACACTCATTTTTCGAAAACCGTATTTTTTAATATGCTGATTGCAGGACTCAATCACTTCTTTGATGACTTCTTCTCTGACTTCGCGATCTACAAATTCTTCGCCATACATTTCAGCAAATTTTTCCAAAGCCTGTGCTTTATCTTTCAAACCGTACTTTTCTTTTACAACGCCCAACACTCTGCTGGCATACTCACTTACTTTCAAATTCATAGTCACACTTTTACCCATATAACTCCACCTAACATAATATTAGTTAAACTAATTTATAAACTTTTGGGCAATGATACATCTTAGAATTAAAATTTGCCGGTGGACAGATTTGAACTGTCGACGCCCAGATCACCCTTCAATTTTAGAAGCTATGAGTCTGGTGCTCTACCAGGCTGAGCTACACCGGCTCTTCCCTTTTTCTTTCTTCTCAAGAAAGAAAAAGTGTAAGTTTCCCAAAAAGAAAGAACAGTATTAAATAATTCCTTGAGAAACCTTTTAAAAAGACTTATTTCTGAACCCTGCTTTTCATCGTAATTTTAGAACCATGAGTTAATACTAAGTAGTCTGCATAGCCTGGAAAAATGCCAGTTTCAATTACTCCCGGGATGTTTTTCGAAACCACATCTATTTCATGCAAAGAATGTGAAAAATCAAGATTGACATCAATTAAAAAATTTCCAGACTCTGTTTTTTCTGCTTGCCCGTTCTTTTTTCTTAAACTGGCTTTGCCAAAAGCATCCAATTGCACTAAAGTACGCTTCCATCCAAAGGTGCTAATTTCAAATGGAACTTTTCCATATACTTGTTTTACGAAATGTTTTTTTTCGCAAACCACAAATAATTTTTCAGCACTTTGTGCAATCATTTTATCTCGAATCAATGAATGCGTTTCGTGTTTTACAAAATCAAAATTATAATCAGCAAGCGAAGCAAACTCTAGGGCAAAGTCTATTTCTTTTTCATTGACTGAAACCAAAGGCAAACCAAAACTGGATGCAATGACTGCCATTTTGGCACTGGTAGGCACTAACTCAATATCCAAATTTTCTTCTTCAATTTTGAATGCTAACTTTTTTAAGAATTTTAAAGCATGTTCGCTGGTGCCCAAAGATACCACGGAATGATTTTTTACGTATTTTTGAATCAATACTTCTGCAATTTCTTCTGAAATACTCATATGATCGCCGAACCAAAACGCTAACTTATTATACAATTTTATGTATTTAATTCAATATGCCTGACTTAAACATCGACCGAGAGACCCTAAAAGTCTTATCTTCGGATGTTCGCTCGAATATTCTTAAATCCTTGCAAGAACGCAGAAAAACAGTCACAGAATTAGCCCAAGAATTCAATTTAAGCAAAAGTACATTGCATGAACATTTAGCCAAGCTCACAGAAGCTAACCTAATTGCACGAAATGAAACCTATACCGATAAATTCATTTATTATGATTTAACTTCCAAAGCCAAACAAATATTGGGCAGTAAAGAAAACAAATTATTTGATACCCGAATTGTGTTACTGATTGCAGTAACTTTTGTTGGCCTGCTGGTTTTTTTTAATTTATTTTTTATAAATCCAACACAATCACTTACAGCAGACTCTTTCCAAGATTCATTGGCTCAAAAAACATTGACAGAATCAGAAACTTCCAACAAGGCTTTAAATTCAACTCAATTTCCAGTGACTGAAGAAAGAGCCAATATTCAATCTGGAGTTTCAGATTTTAATTCAGACTTAGACATCAATCAACCTTAAAGTTGTGCATTTTTTCGGGTAACTTTTAATAAGCGTTGAACTTGTCGATCAAACTCTTGTTCAGTTAATCTTCCAGGCTTGCCTAATTCTTTTTCAATAATCATTAATTGATCCATAATAAATGAAGCCCTTCGTTTTAATTCTCGTAATTTAATTTTTTCAGGAATATCTAACTTCCATAATGTTTCCATATGTTCCATTAATTTCAAAGTATCTCCGCGTTGATGCATGCCAGTTCTTTTCCGAATACGCGTTAATTCATGAAATTCTTTTTGCAATTTTAAAAAAAAACCTCGAACCATTGGATTAATGTGCTTGGCTTCTCCTCTTGTTGGAATGGCAGCCCAAGTTTTCAGCCGTACAGGAATTCTTCTTTTTGGTTGCATAAAAAAGAAAACATTCGATCAAAATAAAAAGAATAACTTTTCACAGTCACATCAGTTTTGTCCAACAAATTGAAGCCACTTTTCTTGGACAAAACTTTTTAAGAATTTAAAAATAAAAAATTCAGTTCACCGGAAACACCGGAAGTCTACCTCCCAACTCTTTTTAAAGGAAAAAAATGTAAATCTTATTTGATGGTGGTTGAATGAGATTCAATAAAAAAGCAATAATTCCTTCTGGAATCACAAAAGAACTTGCCGAAGAAACTGGCATTCATATCGGTGATGGTTATTTGGGGTTTGGCAAATATAAAACCAATATAGCTTACGCATATTCAGTAACAAATGGTATTGATGAAGAAGATTATTCCTTAAACTATATTGCGCCTTTGATTTACAAGCTTTATGGACTTCTGCCTTCAGTCTATCGTGGGAAAGACAATGCAATATATTTGCATTATAAGTCAAAGATTTTGTTTAATTTTAAAAAAGATCTTGGTTTGCCAGTTGGCCCAAAAGACAGTGTACTCATTCCAATTGCAATATTGAACTCAGAATATGTTCTTGATTGCATTCGAGGGATTTTTGACACAGATGGTTCTTTAAATTTTCAGAAAAAACACAAAAGTTATCACTATTATCCACGGTTGGATATTGCAGCTAAAAACAGAGAGCTCATTCTCCAAATTGATCGTGTACTTAAATGTCTTGGTTTTACAACTTCATTGCAATTAGATACGAAAAAGCTTACCTGCGCTGGAACCATTTGCACTTCTAGTCGGATATTTTTATATGGGAAAAGAAACTTAGAACTTTGGCTTAAACGAATTGGATTCTCAAATCCTAAAAACCTAAACAAACTTAAAATCTGGCGAGAAAAAGGCTATTGTGAAAAGCCCTGGGAGGGAATTGAACCCTCGACCTCAACATTACCAATGTTG
>JAUSKK010000037.1 GCA_030649345.1 Candidatus Iainarchaeum sp.
TGGAAAAAAGCCAAAAACTGAAAAGAAAGCAGCAAAATAACCTAGTTCTCTTCTTTTTTATTTTCCAGACAGAAAAGGTTTATATATAACATAGAAGGCTATTTATATATCTTACTATTTTCTAAAACTCAAAATTCCAAACATGAAAAGCGTGTTTCTGTTTGACGTGAGTTTTGATTAAAAAATTAAAAAAGGTGTGTGGTGTAAAAATGGTTGAATTGTGTTGCCCTGAATGTAAAAGTACAAGAATCCGAAAAGATGAAGCAAAAGCAGAACTAATTTGTGAAAAATGCGGATTGGTTGTAAGCGAAGATTTAGTTGATTTAGGAAAAGACTGGCGTAGCTTTGACGGAGATCAATTTGATGAAACAGCTAGAACAGGAAGTCCTAAAAAATACGTTAAATTAAACAAAGGCTTAGTGACCATGATTGACCGCAGAGGCCGAGACTTGCGAGGAAATAAATTATCCACTAAAAGCAAAGCCCAAATGTATCGATTGGTTAAATGGCATAAACGAGCCAGTGTTTCAAGTTCCATGCAGCGAAATTTAAGCATTGCATTAACTGAATTACGACGTGTTGCCAGTTATTTAAATATTCCAGAATCATTGGTTGAAGCTGGAGCTTTACTGTACAGAAAAACTGTAGAAAAAGGATTAATCCGAGGAAGATTAATTGAAGCAGTTGTAGCAGCAATCTTGTACACTATTTGTAGAACCTACAATGTTCCAAGAACATTGAATGAAATGGCCGAAGCTTCTGGTTTAACCAAAAAAGAAATTGGAAGAACTTACAGATTTTTGGTAAGAGAATTAAAATTGGAAGTCCCCATGACTAACCCAATTCACTACATTCCAAGATTTGCCGCTGAATTAAATTTAAGCGGAGAAGTCCAAGAAGTTGGCCGACAAATTATTGACAAAGCCATAGACCAAGGATTAATTTCTGGAAGAGGTCCAACCGGAGTAGCTGCCGCAGCAGTATATATTGCTGGACTCATTAAAGGAGAACGCAGAACTCAAAAAGAGGTTGCGAATGTAGCCGGAGTAACTGAAGTTACAATCCGAAACAGATACCGAGAACTTAAAAAAGAATTAGACATCGACGTTGCGGCCTAAACAGGCCAACGTTTCCTTTCTTTTTCTTTTATTTTTTTCTATTTTTTAATTTTATTTTTAAACAATCTCTTATTTATATTCTTTTCAATTTAAGTCTAACATAAAAACCATTAAACAAACAGTAAATTTTACAGCAAGTCCGCACAAAGTATTTGAAGCTTTAATGGATTCCAAACAACATTCTGAGTTCACTGAAAGCAAATGTACGATTTCTAGAAAAATCAATGGAAAGATTAGTGCCTACGATGGATACATTGAAGGAAAAAATTTGGAACTAGTAAAAGACAAAAAAATTGTACAAGAATGGAGAGCCAGCGACTGGCCAGAAAAACACTATTCCCAGGCAAGCTTTGAATTGGCAAAAGCTAAAACTGGAACTCAACTAAAGTTCACTCAAACCAATGTTCCGAAAGAACAATTCGAAGCCATTTCAGATGGCTGGAAAGAACATTATTGGAATAAAATGATTATAAAATTCAACAGAATTTTATAATTTTTAAAATTTCAAAGAAATTTTAAATGAAAACCTATTTTAACAGAAAACCAGCAATACTATAATGGATTCGTTTAATCAAAAAGAATTGAAACTTTTAAAGTCTTTGAATTCTCCTAAAAAGATTCAGGATTTTATTAATAAAATTCCCATTAATTTTGATTACAAAAAAGGCACGTGTTATTCGCCGAGAATGGCTTTAGAAAAAAATAAAGCACAATGCATGGAAGGAGCCATGCTAGCTGCAGCTGCTTTGGAAGTGCATGGATTTCCTCCGCTTTTAATGGATTTGACTTCAACCAAACATGACTTTGATCATGTAGTGGCAATATTCAAACAAAACAATTGCTGGGGTGCCATCAGCAAAACCAATCACGCAGTTTTAAGATACCGGGAACCCATTTACAAAACAATTCGCGAATTGGCTTTTTCGTATTTTCATGAATATTTTTTAAACAACGGAAAAAAAACACTGCGGTCTTATTCAGGCCCGGTAAATTTAAATAAATTTAATAAAATTAATTGGCGAACCAGTTCAAAAGACGTTTGGGATATTCCAAACTATTTAGGAGATGTAAAGCATTTCCCTTTCTTAAGCAAACAACAAATCCATAGTCTCAGAAAAGCAGACAAAATTGAAATTCAAGCAGGAAAATTAATTGAATGGAAAAAATAAAATAAAAAATAATAAAAATTAGAATTAAATTAAGAACTAATTATTATTGAATGACTACAGGCATTCCTAAAGCTTGACCTGGCAGACCTCGAATAAATCGAACCATCAACAAACCATTGGTGCCATGAGTTCCAGTGATTTTTCCAGCAATGGTTTTTCCGCCTACACTTTTAAACACGGTTTTTTTACCTAAAAGCTTTAATGCTTGGGTTTTAGTAGAAACACTGGGCACAGAGACAACCACATGATTTTGGGCAGTAACTCCTAGACCTCTTCGAAAATTTTGAATAATTCCTTTCATGAATACACCATTAAAAACAGTTTATTATACTAAATAGTTAGAATGAAGGTTTTAAAAGAGTGATGCAAATGGTTAGCAGACATAATTTAATGATTGCTTTATGCAAGGCATCACTCTTTTTTAAAATGATACTTGGGTTGAATTCAGAATGTTAATTGCAGGAATTGATGAAGCAGGACGAGGACCAGTATTGGGCCCTATGGTAATTGCAGTTACTGTGATTGATAAAAACCAAGAAGAAGATTTTCGAAAATTAGGAATTAAAGACTCTAAAGAATTAACCGTATTTGAACGAAAAGAATTGTATCCAAAAATAATTGAACAAGCAGTAGAATGGAAGTTTGTCAAAATTGAAGCCGAAGAACTCGATGAATTAATGAAACAACATTCCTTGAATGAAATTGAAGCCATTAAAATCGGGGGCTTGTTAAATTCATTAAAAAAAATTCCAGACATTGTAATTGTAGATAGTCCGGATGTCATTCAAGCTAATTTTGGAATTCGAATTAAAAAGTATTATAAAAAAAACTGCATTATGCGCACAGAACACAAAGCAGATCAAAATCACGTAATTGTTGGAGCCGCCAGTATTATTGCCAAAGTAGAACGCGATCAAGCTATTGAAAAATATGCACAAGAATTTGGAGAAATAGGTTCAGGATATAGTCATGACCCTAAAACCATTCAATTTCTTAAAAATTGGCTAAAAACACACTCTGATTTACCCAAGATTGCTAGAAGACAATGGCAAACAAGCGAAAAGGCTTTAAATGAGAAATATCAAAAGAAATTAGGAGAGTATTAGAAAAAACAGTGCTACTGCAGCGTAGCGGAAGTAGCACGTTCGACCAACCGGAACCCCGGTTGAAAGAGAGATTGGAGCAAGAGTATGGAATTGGTAAAAAGCAATAATAACAAAGGCACCAGTGTCAAAGATATTTTTCCAAGATTTGAAAAAATAGAATTCTTAATGGATGAATTAATTAATGAAATTGTTCACCAAACCAAAGACTTGCCTTTAGAAGCAGCCCATAAACCTTTAACGATTGGATTTTCTATCAAAATTAACAGCCAAGGACAACCCAGTGTAGAAGAAATCAACAATATGCCTGCAAACAACAATATTAGTACCGAAAAACAAGTCAGCTACAATGCCATTGAACCCATGGGTGAAGTCAGCGAAACCAATGAAGAATTAACGATTACTTTAGAAATTCCCGGAATGAAAAATGAAGAAATTTTTGTAAAGTTTTTTGGAGAAAGCGGAATTGTAATTGAAGCTAAAAATAATGAGATTGCTTATTTTAAAGAAATTAATTTAGCAACCCAAATTCAAAAAGAAAGTTTACAGAAAAAGTATACCAACAATATTTTGGAAGTTAATTTTCTAAAAAAGAAATAAAAAAAATTACTAAATTCCGCCTTCTGCTAAATATTTGTCTTTACACGCAAGAGAGCAAAAGCTTTGTCTGTACAAAAAACTTCCATCGTTTTCCATATCCAAGCCGCAATACAAACATCTGCGAATCAAAGCCATTGATTTCACCGGTTTTCGTACTTTGGTGCTTCCTAAATAATTATCTAAATTCATAGTCTCTAATTATTCTTTTGCAAAAATAGATATATAAATCTAATGCAGATCAAGTTTCTTACAATTTATGAACGAATACAAGCTTCAGTTAGCCTTAGATTTTTTGGAAATGAAACCAGCCTTGGAAATGGCCCGCAAAGTCGCTGAATACATGGATGTACTGGAAGCAGGCACTCCTTTAGTAAAAAGTGTAGGCTTAGATATTGTTCGAAATTTAAAAAAAGAATTTCCAGACAAAGAAGTTGAAGCTGACTTAAAAACTGCAGATGTAGGCTACATGGAAGCTGAAATGGCATTCAAAGCAGGAGCAGATATTATGACTGTCATGGCAGCCAGTCCGCATGAAACAGTTCAAGGAGCATTAGATGCAGGCCGAGACTATAAGAAAAAAGTTATGGTTGATTTTATTGGATGTAAAAGTGTTGTGGAAAGATATACTGAATTGAAAGATTTAGGAATTAAAATTGACTACTTGTTGGTGCATGCTGGAATAGACCAGCAAATGAAAGGAAAATCTCCTTTAGAAAGTTTAAGCCAATTGCATGAAAAAAATTTAACCATTGCTTGCGCTGGCGGCTTAAATGAAAACACTATTCCCAAAGTCATGGCTTTAGGGGCAACACATTTAATTGTAGGCGGAGCTATTACTGGAAGTAAAAATCCAGTAGAAAGTGCACGAAAAATGAGAGAAAGTATAGAGGCGAACAATCAATGAATTTAAGTCCTGTGCAGAAAGCCATGCAGGAAATAACCCAACATATTGAAAACTACAATCAAAATTTAGACTTAAATAAAGTCCATCAAATTCTAAAAATATTACAAACTCAAAACAAAATATTTGTATACGGCGCAGGAAGGTCTGGTTTGGTTGGAAAAGCATTTGCCATGCGATTAATGCATTTAAGTTTAAACGTATTTGTAATTGGAGAAACAGTTTATCCTGCAATCAAAGAAAACGATGTATTATTTGTAATCTCCGGATCTGGTGAAACTTCAGCCATTGTAAATGCATGCAAAAGCGCGAAAGAAAAAAAGGCCAAAATTATTGCATTAACTTCGAATTTAAATTCCAGCATAGGAAAAATTGGAGATATTGCATTAGAAGTTAAAGGAAGAACCAAAGAAGATGTACGAGAAAAAGATTATGAACAAAAACAAATCATTGGACAACACCAGCCTTTAAGTCCTTTGGGAACTTTATTTGAAGACACCTGTCAAGTATTATTGGATGGATTGATTGTAGGCTTAATGAAAGAAATGGGCAAAAACGAACAACAATTAAAAGAACGGCATGCCAATATTGAATAAAAAGTCATCACAAGCAGTATTCTTTTTCTAAATCTTTCAAGTGAGCCAAGTGCAATTTTTTTTCTTTAAATGCTTCTTCTTTTATTTTTTCCAAACTTTCCATTTTAGCCCAAGCAGTGCTTTCAAACAAAGATTCGGTTTCCAAGAAAATGTTCGCGCGTTCTAATACTGCATTGCTGCCCAAGACATGCGGCATGCAAACAAAGTCAGCGCCTTGATTGTATAAAGCCAAAGCTTCTGTATAGTAATGAGCTCTGGCAAACACAGTTAGCTCAGGATTCACTTGTTTGGCATGCGTTAACAAAGCCAAAGAAGCCTTAACTTCTGGAATGGCTAAAATTAACAACCGAGCATTCTCTAAATTTAGTTTAGACCAAAGCTCTGGATTTTCAATAAAACCATAAACTGCATTAATTTTCCGATCCATTAAAGACTGAACCAATTCAGGATTTTGATCTACAGCCAAAACAGCTTGTTTGTGAGCCAATTGAGAAATTAACTGAAAACCAAAAGTTCCAGCGCCTACTACAATCACATGTTTATCGATTGGCCAAACTTCTTCCAAGCCTGAAACTTTGCGGTCAAACAAAGTAGACTGATATTTTCGAGGAAATAAAATAGAACGAGAAAATTTAAAAAACATTGAACTATACCTGAAAAAATACGGAGTCAAAACCATGGAAACCGCAACCAATAAAATAACCAAAGAAAACAATTGTGATGAAATTAAACCCACAGCCAAAGCTTGACTGGCTAAAATGAACGAAAATTCTGAAACCTGAGATAAACTTAGTGCAGCATTAAACGAAAGTTCTTTTCCGTAACCCGCAAATAAAACCGTTAAATAATGACCGGCAAATTTTACAACAAATAAAACAAATAAAGAAAAAATAA
>JAUSKK010000038.1 GCA_030649345.1 Candidatus Iainarchaeum sp.
TTATTTTCTTGCTTTTTTTTCAGTTAAATCTTCTTTTTGGATCATTTTTTCCAAAATTTGTCCAGTGACTTGTCCAGTTTGTCCAGGCCGGTTGGTGACTTTGGCCTGCATTATTTTTCCGCTGACAGTGCCTTGAATAACAGCTCCTTGAGTCATAATGTTTCTTCTGGCAAATTGTCGGTTAGCAGGATTTAATACAACGGTTTCAATTTTCATTTTATGGCTTTTTCCTTCAGCATCTAAGACTGTGGCGTGTTGTACTTTGTTGGCTTTAAGTTTTAAGACATTGCCCATTCCTTTGGCTACAGTAATTTCTTCTTGGCCACCGTCTGCAACTACAGTTGTTAAAGTTGGATGATTGCCTTTTTCGTAAAGTTTTTTATTGCGGGGAATTACTTTTTTTGCTCCGCTGGGTTTTGTTTTAGATCCTAAATGCCATTGTGTCAATATTTCACCTTCTATTTTAATTCTTATATCTTCTTGTTTAATAAATGATTCAAAAAATAGGCCCTGGTTTTGTTTTAATTAAAACCGGCTATTTGACTATTAATACTGTTGAAGAAAGCATTAATAAAACTTTGGCTTTGCTTTCCCGGCCTTCTGAGTTTGCTCAAATCATTTCCGTAAAGCCAATTTGTTCAATGGATCAAATCTTTTTTGGAGCAGATCAAGCTCAAGAATTTTTTACACAAAATCTTGGAATTACTTCTTCTATTCCTTTAGAATTTTTAGTAAGAGTTACTGCTCAAAGGCAGTTAAAGGATGCTTTGGTTTTGGCTGGTTTAAAGCAAGGCAAACAGTCTGTTTGTTTGGTTTTTTATTCGAATTCAAAAGATCGTGTTCAGCAAGCATTTAAAAAATTTGAAGAATTATTTGAGTTTAAAGAAAAAAAGAATTTGCTTGAAGAAAATTGTAAGCAAAATTTTTCTGATTTGTGTTTTTTGTATAACATTTCTGAAACTGAGCTTAATGTGATAAATTTTAAAAATAAAACAAAAGCTTTGCAGTCCTTGGTTTTGGAACGTATTGCTTGTTTGGAATTAAACAAGTAACCAGTAGGTATTTATTCTATTTAAGTCTCTTTATTTTAATATGCTGCAACCGAAACGTTCTTCTCAGGAAATGTTTAAGGCTTTAATGCGTTTAACTCGGATTGCGGATAAATTGGGAATTCAATATTGTTTTGTTGGCAGTACTTTGCCGTTTATTGAAACCAAAGTTCGAAGATTAACTGACATTGATTTGGTTGTTGAAAGTCCTGAAGCTGCTGCCCGCTTGTTTAATTCTGCTAATTTTCGAGATCCTGATTTTGAATTTAATTTATCTAAAACTCCTGCCTTGGCTAGGGCTGGCCAGTATTTTGCCAGAGCTCAAGGTATTCGTTTTGATATTTACACCAAAGATTTAGGTGGCATGCCTGTTTCATTGATTTTGCAAAATAAATCTGTACATACTCAGTCTCGTTTTCGTATTCCTTTGGTTTCTAGAGATCTGTATTTTGTTTTGAAAACATTAATTCAGCCGTTTGCTGAAATTGCTTTGACTGGAAGACTGAAAAAAGGAACTGGCCGCGGAAATTCCGGAAAAAAAGATTTATTTGATTTGACTTTAATGCATCGTCGTGTTGATTTAGCTAAAGTTAGAGAACTGGCAAGTCATTTGTCGCCTGAAATTCGTGCACGCATTGATGCCAATATTGCATTTATTCAAAAGCCTTCCAAGCAAGGCCAGAAAATTATTTGGCGTGCCAAAGAAAGATTGCATCGTGCACCCAGGCAAGGAATGGGTCGTCATGCAATAAAGTAGTGGAAATTGGTTTTTTATTCCAAGTTTAATTCTGTGTCCAATGGGCTTCGTTCTAATATTTCTCCGCGCAAGTTTTTGTTTAATAATTCTTTAGTTTCTTTTGGTGAAAAGTTTCCTAAAAGCCAAGCTAGTTTAATAAAAGCTGTTTCTGGCAGCATGTCTTCGCAGTAAATAACTCCCATGGCTTCTGTTTTCCGTGCATTTACATATACTTTGCTGTGCACTCGACCATTCAGGCATTGAGAAGTCATTCCAACTATGCAGTTAGTATCCAATAATTTTTGGAATGCTTTTTTGTTCATTTCGTTTTGTTCAGTATTGATTTGAATATGCCCCAATCCTGTGCCTGCTAAAATTAAGCCTTTGTATTTTTTTTCTCTAAAAAAATCAAATTCTTCCGGTAAAGTATGCGGGTGAGAATAAAAAAATCCAGTTTTAGTTTCCATTTTTTTTCGAACAATCATTTTTGTACTGGTTTTTTTTACGTAATCTTTTTTGATGTATTCAATTTTTTTGGTTGCATAATCTACCAGTGCGATGGGTGTATCGTTAATGGCTTGAAAGGCATCTCTTTTGGATGTGTGTATTTTTCGTGTTTTCGTTCCAGGCAAAATTGCACATTTTGTATCTGAGCTGGTTTTATGCATGCAAATGCATACTCCAGTGTAATCTGTTTGAGCCGCAAATGTTATGGCTGAAATTAAATTCATGGCAGCGTCACTGCTGGGTCGATCAGAACTTCTTTGAGATGCAACGAATATTATGGGCACGGGTAAGTTTTCAAACATGAATGAAATCGCTGCTGACGTGTAGGTAAGTGTATCTGTTCCGTGGGTGATTACAATTCCTTTTAGGTTTTTGTTTTCTTGAATTTCTTTTTCAATAGCACTGGCAATAAGTTCATAGTTTTCAAATCGCAAGTCTTCGGATAATAATGCACTGACTTTGACAGATTTTACATAAGCTATGTTTGGAATTTCAGGCACTGTGTTGATTAAGTCTTCTCCTTTAACAACTGCTTGGACTCCGCCGGTAGTATAATCTACCCGGCTGAGAATGGTTCCGCCAGTATGCAATAAAGTTACTTGGGGTAATTTTTCGTTTTGTTGTATGCTTTGACTTTTTGAAGTTCCAATACTTTTTCCAGCACCAATTTTTTTAATATTTTGAATATTTTCGTATTTGAATCCTGCATTGTAGCCATTGCTGAGTTTAAGTTCAACTGTTGGTTTTTCAGAGCAAGGCAATAGTATTCCAGTAAATGTTTGTCCTTGGCTTTCGAGTTCTACTTCTTCGCCTGGATTTACTTTAAATTTTTTGCACATTTTACAGTCTGCAGTCATTCTATAATTTACTTATTAAACCTTTTTAAGAGTATACAGTATATGCGGAAGCTTTTTTGGTTAAGCTTTTCCGTAAGGAAAAGGTTATGAAAATTTGCGGCTTGTTTTCAGGCGGAAAAGATTCAACCTATGCTTTGTTTAAGGCTATTCAAGCAGGGCATGAGATTGTATGCTTATTAACCATTCGTGCAGAACGCGATGATTCATACATGTATCAAGTCTCCAATATTGAATTAACGGAATTGGGTGCAGAAGCCATGGATTTGCCTTTAGTGGTTGAGTATTCTACTGGAATTAAAGAATTAGAATTAAGCGAATTAAGAACTGCTTTAACTGAATTGAAATCTAAATTAGGTCTTGAAGGAGTTTCTACTGGTGCGATTGCGTCCAGATATCAAGCTGACAGAATTCAAAAAATTTGCGATGACTTGGGATTAAAAACATTTAATCCGCATTGGCAAAGAAATCATGAAGAATTACTGCGCGAAATGCTGGCCCATGATTTTAAAATAATGATTCATGCCGTAGCTGCTCAAGGTTTAGATAATGATTTATGGTTAGGCCGAATTTTGGACAATCAAGCTGTTGAGGAATTAATTCAATTAAACAAAAAATTCGGTGTGTCTTTGATTGGAGAAGGCGGAGAATTTGAATCTTTGGTTTTAGACTGTCCTTTGTTTAAGAAAAAAATCGAAATCGTGGAAGCTGTAAAAGAATGGAAAGGATTAAGAGGAATATATAAAATTAAAAAAGCAATTTTGGTTGAAAAATGAAGTGAAAATTATGTCTTTAATGGATTGGATTTTTTTTATTTTATTAATTGTATTAAGTTTATGGTTTGCTGTAACTTGGCTAACCGGTCATGCTATTTAAGAAAAAGTTATTTTCCTTGTTCGATTTGTGCAAGCACACGTTGAGCTTGTTCGTTTTTCATTTGTGTTTTCCAATTTTTCATAAGTTCTTCTCGAGTTATTGCTTTTCCTTGAGTTATGGTTTCAAACCAGTATCTTAAATCATTGCGTATGGCGTTGTCTTTTTGGGTTTGAGGAATATTGTGCAATTCTTGTATTGCGTATAAATCAATGTCTGCAATTACAAATTTTACTCGTCCAGAATGCGTAGTTGCTGAAATGGAATCAATGGCTGGAGCGTATCCTGTGTTTACAATTTCAATAATCAGTTTGGATAATGCATAGGCTGTTTTAGGTGTTTTAATGTGACTTAGTTTTACTTTTTGCATATCTTCCACTAATTCCATAACCTGTGTCCAAGCTCTTTTGTATCGTGTGAATTCTGTTTTAATTAATGGAAGTTTTGCGTTTCGTAACTTTTTAATAACTTTTTGATAAGCTTCAACTGTTTCTGGTTTTAAAGGATGGCGAAATCTTTTTACTGCAACTTCAATATATCGATTTCCGCGTTTTTTTCGGCCCACAACAACTATTCCACTTAAACCTGAACCTAGGCCTTCTCGGGTTAATCGAATGTGTTGCGGCCTACGAATAGTTCGTCTGGATTGAACTCGTTTACTAAATCTTTTTCCCTTTATAAACTTGAAACTTAATTGTTGTGGCATTATCTTTTTCTCCGTGTTTTGTACATTGGCAAATGATCTAGTTTTCGGGCTTGCCATTTCAGTAATTGTTCTACAATCCAAGTAATTACGTAAGCAATTCCGAATACTACAATTAATTCAGGCCATTTTCCGGCCTTAAAAAAATAGGTAGTTAAATCATGGCTCCAGACTTTAAAGGAAACCAATACAAAAACAGTTACAATTACACTAATTAAAAATATGGCCATTTTTTCAATGAATAAAAGTTTTCGTCCCATTAGTTTTCACTGCCTTCTTGTTTTATGACTTGTACATGTTTTTGGTTTTTGTACATTTTAATTATTTCGTCTGTATGCGTGCAATCTTCTGCTTGTTTGTCTGTTCGAATTTTCACCAATCTTGGAAATCTTAAAGCCAATCCTGTTCCAAATTCTTGTTGCGCAGTTGTATGAACTGGGCTTTTCGTTATTTCATCTGCATTGACTTCAATGACTATTTTGGGTTCTACCCAGACATCTGGATTGAGTACAGAATCTACGCGGGCTGGTTTTTGTTTGGTTTTCAGTTTTTCTAAATCGTGTGCAAATTGTTTGAGTTGTTCTTCGCTTAATCCTGTGCCAATTTTGGCAATGCTTTCAAATACATCTCTTTCTGGATTATACACTGCAGCCAGTAAAGCACCCAATCCAAATACTGTTCTTTGTCCTCTTCCTTTCAAATATCCAATAATGACTGCGTCAATGGTGTCGTGCAATTCTCCTTTATAGGATCGTTTTAATTTAATCCATGCAAATTTTCTGGCTCCAGCAATATAGGGTGCGTTTAAGTCTTTGGCAATAATTCCTTCAAGTCCTTTTTCAATGGCTTGATCAAAAAATGAATTAACTTCTAGTGCATTGCTGGTGACAATTCTTTCCGGTAAATCTACAATTTTTCGTTCTGTAATAATTTCGTTTAGTTTTTCTTGTCTTTCTTGAAATGGCAAAGGCATTAAATTTTTTCCATTCAAGTACATGCAGTCAAATACAAATAATTTGAGCGGAACTTTTTCAGAAAATTCTTTTACTTCGTGTTTTCGTTTTCTTTGAATGGTGACTTGAAATGCTTCAAATTCTCCAGTAATTTCATTGACTGCCAAAGCTTCTCCTTCGAAAATCATTGTTTTGGCTTTAATTTCTGTTCGAATTCCTTGAACTATGTCTGGAAACATTGCAGTCATTTCTTCTAAATTTCTAGAATAAATTGTAACTGTGTTTTCGTTTTTATGACATTGTAGTCTTAGTCCGTCGTATTTTCCTTCGATGGCACAGTTTCCTAATTTTTCAATAATTTCTTCTCCTGTGTTCATTCGTTCTGCTAAAGTTGGCCGTATAGGAACTCCAACCGTAATTTCGATTTGATTTAATCCATTTAATCCTTTTTGTTTGAGCATTTCTGCAATTTTTCCCAAGTCTGGAAAAATATTGTATTTTTCTTCAATTTTTTCCCGCAATCGCATTCTGAGTTGTCTTTGCAAGTCTTCTGGTTTTTTGTATTTTGTTTCAAGTTCTTGAACTAGTTTTTTTTCTTTGGTTTGAAATTCATTCAAATAGTTTACTGCCAATGAATCCATTAAAGTTGGATCTCCTGTGCCCAATCTAAGTTGTCCTAATGGAACGCGTGTAATAAATTTGGCTTCCAAGGGTTGCGCTGAGTTTAGTAATTCAGCCAATAGTTTGATTTTGCTTTCTTGGCTTCCAGTTCCTGAAGTAGTTGCAATTTTTAAAAAATTGGCAAACACTTTGTTTACGGTTAATTCTTCTGTATACAAACTGGACTGCTTTTTTTTGCTTAATATTTCTTGCGCTACCAGTCCTAAGTCTCCTTGTTCTTTGTATTTTTTTTGCAATTCTTCTTTTTTATATCCTGAAATTTTTGCAATGCTTTCCAGTACATATTGTTCGCCCATGCCGGCTTCAATATTTTTGTAATCCGGTCCTAGTTTTCCTTGGCTTAAATAAATTAGTGAAGCAATTTCTTGTTCATTGGCTTGGCCTAACATTTCTGCCAAATGTTTCATCATATCCAGTCTTGAATTGGCTTGTTCGATTTTTTCAAAAAATTCTGCTACATTTAAGAATTTCATGCAAGTTCCTTTATTCTATTTTTATTTTTTTTCCAATTTCTGCTTTAGCTAAAATGACTTCAAATTTGTTTAAAGCACTTCCATTTTTGATAGAAAATTCCAAAGTATTGTTAGAGCCTGTGATTAAAAATAATTCTTCTTCTGCGCTTTCATATTTTTTGTGAAAATCAATTAAGGCTTCCATGCCATCGTAGCTGACCTTGTATTCTTTTTTGTTTAAAGTTGGAACATTGGTAATAATGTTTCCGTATCCATCAATGTTTACAATTTGTCCTGTGTGTTCTTTTTGAAAAAATTCTAGTCTTTCAAGTTCTTGTTCTGGAATTTTTTTTAATGCTTTTTTGTTTCCTTGATCGATTTGTCCAGCTACTTTGGCGTAAATATCTCGGCCGTGAAATGTGTTGCTGACCAGCCAGTTGTTTTTGATTATAATTTCGTAAACTTGTTTGATTTCATCTTGTTTTATTGCTTCATATAAGCAGCCGTTGTTGGGTCCAATAAACCAATAATTTTTGGTTTCAATTGCAATATTTTTTCGTTTTCCGCCAACGCCAGGGTCAACAACGCAGACAAAGATTGTTTTTTTTGGAAAAAATAAATAACTGGTTTTTAAA
The DNA here is from genome assembly GCA_030649345.1 of Candidatus Iainarchaeum sp. Taxonomy (GTDB): domain Archaea; phylum Iainarchaeota; class Iainarchaeia; order Iainarchaeales; family 0-14-0-20-34-12; genus JAUSKK01. The sequence goes on from JAUSKK010000038.1 coordinate 7,444, forward strand.
ATCCAGGCTGCTTGCAGTATATTTTGAGGCAAAATATTGTGCTGAATATCTACAATATTGGCTTTTGGGTTTTCAGAATAGATTACTGCTTTGACTACTCCAGCATAGGCTGTTTCTTGAAAGTCGCTTAATAATGCAATCATACTTTAATTAGTGAATTTCTGAATTTAAATCATATCCTTTCGATAAGATTTTATCCTAAATAAAGTATTGTTTTAGTATGGTTGTTGAGAAAAAAGCAGTGATTGTGGTTCCTGCCTTTAATGAAGAAAGTGTCTTGCGTCAAACTTTGAGGATTATTCGTGAAACCAATGTTCCTGCACATATTGTTGTAGTCAATGATGGCAGTACTGATCGCACGGAAGAAATTGCTCGTGTTTTGAACTGTGAAGTTGTAAATTTGCCAAAGAATCGCGGTAAAGCCAATGCTGTGTTTGCTGGCTTTCGCGCTGCACTCAAACATTCTCCAACTGCCGTGGTTACTTTGGATGCAGATTTGGTGCGGATTACTTCTCCTGTTTTGCGTTCTTTGGTTAATATTGCGCATCATGCAACAACGCGTGGAAAAGTTTTGATGTCTGTTTTTCCGTATGCTGAAGAAGGAGTGATGATGGGAACTTATTCTTCGGGTGTTCGTTCGTTTAGTGTTCAAGCTTTGCATAAATTACAGCATTCAGGTTTGCGGAAAATTCCTAAAGGGTATGGTTTAGAGGCTTTTTTGAATAAATTTTTTGAAAAAAGTGTAATTGAATTGCCTAAATTTCCAAGAGCTGATTTTGTAGTGCATCAACGTATTGCTTTTCGAAAAAAAGAAGGACGTAACAGGCAACAAGATGAAATTTTTTTAACCCGAGAACGAATGCGTAAAGCAATAGAATCTGTTCGAAGGAAAAAAAGAAAAAAGTTAGGAATTCCAATTGTCAAACCAAGATTAAAATAATTTTTTCTTGATGATTTTAATTAAACTAACTAGTGTGCAGTGCTATTGGGCGTTAGTGCGATTAAAATTAGTAAATTTTAATGCGTGATTAAAACTTAGAGTTTTAATACGCCCTGCTTAGGCACATTAAAACTAAGGATTTTAATTGTGAAGATATTCCAATTGATTTTTGAAATTTGGCTGAATTTTGACAGTAGTGCTGACTGAAAGGAAGCACTACAATTGACTCCCGGAATTTGCCGGGATGAGGGTGATGAGATTTGAACTCATGTCGTAAGCTAATTTGAATCCTTTTTCCAGTTTCGTATGATCGAGCGTTAGCGAAGATCATACATCCCGGATGCATCGAAACCACGGAGTGGTTTGGATTCCCAAAGCTTAAATGCTAAACCAGGCTACACTACACCCCCGGTTCTAACTTGTGTTGGTATACTTATTCTTTAGTTGAATAAATTATTAAAATAGATTACTTTGTGGTTTTAGATTAATAACTGAATGGATTGTGAATGATTCCTTCTCTGCGAAGTAAGTTCATTAGTGTTTTAGGTAATTGTTTTCGCACTGTTTGCCCGCAAGGATAATATTTGAACATTGCTTCAAAAAATTGCTGAATTCTAGGTACTTGATATCCTAAGCTATCTAATGTTTCAGCCCACCATTTCCAGTCTTCTTTGAATGCAGTGCGTATGCTTTCAGGTGATTTCCAGTCTAGTTCTGGGTGTTTTTTAGCTAGTTTAAAGTCAATTAAAGTTGGTTTAAACTGGCTGTCAATTACAATATTTCGATCGTGTGGATGCCCATGGCTTATTCTTAGTGCGTGTGCTTTCCCTAAACTATTGGTTATTAGAGTGGCAATGCTGGCTCTTATTCTTTTGTTAGGGTGTTTTTTGATTAATTCTTTTAATTCTTGTAACATCCAGCCTTCTCGTTTGAATACTGCAATTTCTCCTGTATGCAGGATGGGCACTTCAACTCGTACTCTTGCTTTTGCAAGTTTTTGAATAATTTCCAATTCTTTTCTTGAAACTCCTTGTTTTACTAAAACTCGTTTAAGTTTTCCGCCTATTTTTGGGTGAAATTCAATTAAACGAGTTCTTGTTCCAACTTGTTTTCCAGTATGCGTGGTTACTTGAGGACGAACATAAGGTCTTCGTTCAATGGGTCTTTTTTGCATATGCATTCTCCTTTAAATTAATTACAGTATTTGATTTATTTATGCGTATTGGTTTATTGGGCACAGGGAACATGGGCGGAGCAATCTTGAAATCGATTGTTGAATCCAATCAATTTAACAAAAAAGACTTGTTTGCTTTTGATGTCAATTCTGAAAAATTAAACAAATTTTGTTCTGATTTAAAAATTCAGGCTTGTACTTCTGCGATTGATTTAGTGAAAAATTCAGATGTAATTATTTTGGCTTGCAAGCCCCAGCAAATGCCTGTTGTTTGTTCTGAAATTTCTGCTGTTATTTCTTCGAATCATTTAGTGATTTCCATTGCTGCAGGAATTCCTTTAAAGTTTTTTGAAGAAAAATTAAATAAAGCAAGAATTATTCGAGTGATGCCGAATATGCCTTTATTGGTACGTGCAGGAATGACTGTTTTTAGTTTAGGCAAAAATACAAATTCGGAAGACAAAAAATTAATTGAAGAAATTTTTAGTTTAACTGGAACTGTCTTAGAAGTTTCCGAAGAAAAAATTGGAATTGCCAGTATTGCATTTTCGTGCATGCCTGGCTGGACTGCGTATTTTATGGATGCATTTATTCAAGCTTGTAAAAAACAAGGTTTAAGTGAAGAACAAGCTCAAATCATGATTGCTCAAGCTTTTTTAGGTTCCGGAAAATATGTTTTGGAAACCAAAACCAAGCCAGCAGATTTAGTCAAACAAGTGGCTTCTCCAGGCGGAATTACGCAACAAGGCTTGGAAGTATTTGATTCAGTTCAACTACAGAAAATCTTAGAACAAGCAGTCGAACGCGGAATGAAAAGAACCCAAGAATTAGCCCAAGGTGTTGAACAAACAAAATGATATTTTGAATTGTGTTGTTCGTATTGAGTAGTATTCAACACCTTGGCGGAACAAGCAAAATAATTTATTCTCTTAAACACTAATTTTATAATGCCTGGAAAAGGAAAGTCTCAGTCTGCTGTTACGCGGTCAAAAATTAGCTTGGCTAGAAAAGCTCTTCTTGCAAAGAATCGACCTGCTTTGATTCGCAGAAATCGTCAATTGGCTGTCGAAAGATTGCGTGCACTTTTAGCCAATCATGAATCCATTAATTCAAGATATATTCGAGATCGTCATCCTCGTTTATATGATTTAATCCGTAGGGCTTTTGGTTCTCATGAACAAGCTGTAGTAAAAGGTTTGAAAATGGATTATGATCAAGTTCGTGTTTCTGTTGATGAAAGATCTAAACGTGTGCGTGCTGGCTGGAAAAAACAATGGAGTGAAGCAGACTTAAAAAAACGCAGAAAAATAATGCATGCTTTAAGACGCAGAAGACGAATTGTCAATCGTTTGCAAAATATTTCTTTTATTTCAAAACTTTTAGAATTGCGTTTACAAGGCTGGCATCATTCCCTGGTTGCAAAACGCTTGAATATTGCTGAAAAAACTTGGCAAATTTGGTCTAGTCGAGTTATTCATACAGTTTCTCCAGAATTGCGAGAACACTGGAAAGCCATTGCTCGAGCAATTCAATACGAAAAAATTACAAGCATTTTAAATGGAAGCCCAGCTGTTTCATGGAATGAAGCTCAAGCTATTGCTGCAAAATTTAAAAAAACTGAATTGAAAAAATTTTCAGAAAATAGAAGAAAAATTTACAGATTGGCATTGACTGGAAAATCAATACCTGAACTTGCTGGTGAATTAAATGTTTCTGAAAAAGAAGCTGTGGCTTTGGTAAATATGCTGTCCTTTGAGCAATCTGAAAAAATCAAAAAAAAGTGGTTAAGGCAGTCCTTGGAACGTGTTCGAGCTGAACGGACAGTTCAACCATAACAATTTATTTTACTTGAACATTATTCTAATATGCCTATTCGTGGAAAACTCAATCGGCCTCCTTTGTCTGCTGAAGCCAGAGCTAGAATTGGTTTAAAACAAAAAAGGTATTGGAACAAAAATAGGTCAGCTTTAACTCGAAAAAGAAGAATAAAAGCAGTAACTGCTTTGAACGAATTGCAGGCTAAAGGTTTACCTTTAAATCCAAGATTTTTGCTTGCTCATTTTCCAAAAGTTTACAATTTGGCTCGCGGTGCCTTTAAAACTTATCAGAAAGCCATCGAAAAAGGTTTGGGTTTAAAGTATGCTGAAGTTAGTTTTCAAGGAGAAAAAAAATCAAAAGTTTCCAGTGAAGCTTCCAAACGTCAATGGGCAGAACGTGCTCTTCCTGAAAAAAGAAAAAGAATCCGTTTATGGACAGCCGCACGCGAAATAACTTTACGCAAACGAACCATTGCTCGCAGAGCCAAAGTATTAAGTTATCGTTTGCGTGGATTTTCAACGGATTGGCTTGCAGAAAAGTTTGGAGTAGAACGAGTTACAATTGTGCGTGATATTTTATTTTTAAGAAATACTTTAAAACCTGAAGTACAAACTGCGTTAGCTCAATTAAATGATTTTTTTATCCGAAATCCAAACGCAAAAAAAGCAAACGGAACTTTTATTGTTTCACCTGAAACAGCCAGCAGTACTGGCATTGAATTTCGCAGAAAAGAATTGCAAAAATTAAAATTAATTCCAAAAGAAATAGCTAAACTGGCTTTGACCGGAAAAACAAATCCAGAAATTGCTCAAGTCTTAAATTTGACTGAAAAAGAAGTTGCTCAAATGATTGGTTGGCTTCCGGAAAAACAATTTAAAAAAATTAGTTTACTTAGATTAAGAACTGCATTTACTGCTTGGAAAGCCAAACAAACAGGAGCTGTAAAAAATGCCTGAATTGAGAACCGCTTTTGTGATTTCTAAAACTAAACGAAAAGGCCATACTATTTCTCCTGAAACTAAAGAAAAAATCCGGCAAAAACGTTTGGCTTATTTTAAGCGTGCTGGGACACGTTTGCGTGCAGCCAAGAAAGCTCGCTTGTTAGCTGAATTTAAAGAAATTCAAAAACATGGTGAACCCATTAATGTGGCGCAAATGCATAAAAAACACAGGGCTGTTTATCAGCGAGCAGTTGCTTTTTCTGGTTCGTATGAAAAATTTGTAGAACAAGTTTTAGGCTTAAAATATTCGGATGTACAAATTTCTCAAGATACTATGATTGCGCGAAACAGAGAGCAGGCTCAAAAACAAGTGGCTGCCCGAACTCCTGGAGAACAAATTAAAAAACGCAGAGAATTAATTCGCGGAAGATATTGGACTCAACAAAAAATACATATTCGAGTTTTGCGTTCTGTTCTTGCTTTGCGTTTACAAGGGCATTCTTTGGCCAGCATGGGTGATCGTTTAGGTTACAAATTGAAAACTGTTTCTCAATTCTTAACTGAACTATATCCTTTGGTCCCCCAAGAAGTTCACGACCGTTTAATTGAAATCCGAACTGCTTTTCTGCGAGTAAATAATGTACGCAAACTGGGTAAAGGTCCAGTATTGGCTGGCCCTGAAGCTGCTCAAATTGCCAGTGCTTTTGGAAGCGATTTAATCAAAACGTTTAATGAAAATTATGCTAAAGTAAAAGACTTAAGCTTGCAAGGCATTTGGCCGGATGAAATTTCCAGACAAACAGGACTGCCTCAAGAGACTGTTGTACGCTTGACTAAAATGTTTCCAGAAAAGGTTCACAAGCGTTCTGTAAAAGCTAAATTTGCCAAATTTGTACGCCCTTTGAAAAGAAAGTAATTTATTTTCAAATTCTCTATTTATTATATGCAGCCCAAACTAAGCAGAGCTAATTTAGTTAAACCACCGGTTACTCGAAAGTCTCAAAATCGCAGGCCTAAGCTAATGGAGCGCTTGAAAGCTTTACATGGAAAAATTCCATTAAATCCTACTGCCATTATGAAAAGTCATCCAGGTTTGTATCGTTTATTGTGTGCAGAATTTGGAACCTATGGTAATGCTGTAGAATCTGCTTTAGGTATTCCTTATGAAAAAGTTCGTTTAAATAAACAAGAAATTGAACGAAGACAAAAAGATGCCGGTAACAGAAAGCGTGCCAGAATGTCGGATAAAGAAAAAAGCGTGCAGATTTATGATTTAATTCGAAACAGAAGATTGGCTATGCGCAGGCATGTAATTGGCCAGCAAGCCAAAGTTTTAAGTTTGCGCTTGCAAGGATATCCTGTGCGAGTGATCCAAGAATTTTTAGGAGTGCAAAAATTAGCTGTCACAAAACGCGGCGGAGAATTGCGAAAAATTTTACCCCAAGCACTTGTGGAACGCTTAAAACAAATAGAATTGGCCAGACGTTCAGTTGAAGAAAAAGATAAGCTGGAAGGATCGCTTGTTTTTTCTAAACCGGATGCTGAAAAAATTGCTGGCAATTTTCAAAAAACTGAATGGAAAAAATTCAATAGTGTATTAAAACAAATTTATGAGAAAAGATTGACTGGAAAAACAAACAGTGAAATTGCTGTTGAATTAAATATTCCGGAAAAAAATATTGTTTCATTTACCCGATTGCTTTCAGTTACCCAATTCAGAGAAATTCGCATACTTGAACTTAAACAAGTCAAAGAACGGGTGTGGCGTAAAGGGAAATAGTTTAATACTGGTTTAGAATACCTTTCTATGTATGCTGGAATTACGCAAACCATTGGTTATAGAAAAACGTGCTCGCAAAGGAACTCCTTTAAGTGAAGAAGCCAAACGAAAAATTAGTGCAGCGCGAAAAAGATGGTTGGCTGAAAATTCAGGGCGTTTAAGAAAAGAATCCCGAGCTCGAGTTGTAAAAGAATTGCAAGCTTTAAGAACACGCAATGAAGCCATTAATTACGAATACATTCGAAAACGATATCCTAAATTAGGTAGATCTGCAAGGCATGCTTTTGGAACTTATGAAAAAGCCATTACCGAAGGCTTGGGATTATCATACGATCAAGTAAAAGTTTCTGAAGAAAAACGCGTTCAGCGCGTTCAAAAAGGTTCTGCAAAATATTGGGAAAAATTTGATACTCCAGGTTCCAGAAGACGAAGAACCCATGCATGGATTTCCAGCGGATATTTAGCTAGTAAAAAAACCCAATTTCGAAGAATGGCTGAAATTTTAAGTCTGCGCTTGCAAGGATTTCAAACTCGAACAATTGCTCAACAACTGAAAGTTCATCCAAATGAAGTTCATCGCAGAATTAATCAAATTCGTGCTGTTGCAGTTCCTGAATTAGCTGAACAATTATTATTGATTCAACGGAGACTCAAAAATCAACAACGTTTACCGCAAATTGATGGAGCACAAATTCTTTCTCGCGATTCCGCCAATCAATTTGCGCGAGAATTTCAAAAAACTCAATTGAAAAAGTTTAATGAAGATCGAAAGCAAGCAGGAAAATTGGCTTTGCAAGGAAAAACAAATTTAGAAATTGGCATTGCTTTAGGTTTGCCGTCCGAAGAAGTTCAAATTTATTTAAAATCTTTGCCAATTCAAATACTTGAAAAAATTCGAATTTTAAAACTAAGGCAAGCTCTGATGAGAACAAAAGCAGTTCGAGGCCAATAAATGCCGAATTTTGCTGCAGTTCAAAAAAGAAAAGGGGTGCGTCCTTCTTTAAGTGCGCGGAAAAAATTACGTGAAGCAAAATTAAGATATTATGAACAAAATCGTACGCGAATTCGACAGCAAACTCGAAAGAATTTGGTTTCTGGATTTCGTTCATTAATTCAGGCAAAAGTTCCATTGAATTCAACAAATATTAGTCAAAATCATGCTGCTTTGTATGTTAAAGCCAGAAGATATTCTGGAACATATCAAAGATTTGTAGAAGAAGTTCTAGGGTTGAAATACGAGGCCATTCAAATTTCTAAAGAAAAACAAGGACAACGCAGAGAACAGCATCGCGTAAAAGTTGGAAAAAATTTGAAAAAAGAATTTCGAAAACTTTTGGCTGGAGATAATTCTAAACTAATTATGCATGTATTGAATCCGGCATATATGCGGGATCATTACAGAAATTTGTATCAAGCTGCGTTAAGATATTCTGGAACGTACCAAAAATTTATTGAACAAGAGCTTGGCTTAAAGTACTCAGAGGTTTTATTGTCTCCGGAAGAAGCTAAACGAAGAATCTCTCAAGGCGGAAAAAATCGCTGGGCTAATGTTTCTTCGGATGAAAAACGTATATCTCAACGTACACTAAATCGCAAGCGTAGATTTTCGCTGAAGAAAAAATACAGAAACAATCTTGCTCTTGCAGTGAGTTATCGTTTGCAAGGGCATAGTACAAATCGCATATCGCGGCGTTTAGGCAAAAAAGATGAAACCATTCGAAGATATTTGCTGGAAGCTAAAAAATATTTAGAACCTTCCGTCATTGAACAATTGGATGACATTCAATTCGAACTTCGAAATTCTTCTGTAGCCAGTGCAATTTCTTCTGAAAAAGCACGAACAATTGCTGTTCAAGTACGCAAAAAAATGCAGCAAGAATTAAATCAACAAATTCGTGCTGTTGGTGAGTTAGGTTTGCAAGGATTATTCCCTGAAAAAATTGCTGAACGTATGAATCTTCCCTTTGATGAGGTTAAAACTTTGCTGGGTCTGCAGTCGGAAAGTATGCATAAACGCATTTTAAGAGCTTGTTTTACTTTAGTTAAAGCTCGTGTTCAAGCTCAAAGACAATCAATTTTGCCTGCAACTACATAGCCTATGCATTAAATATTTTTGGTTAACTAATTAATTAGATTTTAGGTAATTTCATGTCTTTGAAAGCAAATTTTATTCAAGCTAAAAAAGCAAGCCAAATTTTAGCTCAAGCTAGCACAAAACAAAAAAACTTGGTTTTAAAAATTTTAGCTCAAGAACTCAAAAAACAAACAAAAGAAATTTTGAAAGCCAACCAACAAGATTTACTTGCTGGAAAAAAAATTGGACTGAATGAAGCTTTTTTAGATCGACTTGAATTAAACAAAAATCGAATTAATGGAATCATTGAATCTGTGCAGCAAGTTCAAAAATTATCTGATCCAGTTAATCAAGTTTTGGAAAAAAGAATTTTATACAATGGCTTAAAATTGAAAAAAGTTTCTGTTCCCTTTGGAGTGATTGGAGTAATTTATGAATCTAGGCCGAATGTTACAATTGATGTTGCCATTTTGTGTTTGAAGTCAGGTAATGCTTGCTTATTGAAAGGCGGGCCGGAAGCAAACTATTCCAATCAAGCTTTAACCAAAATTATTCAAACTGCTTTACGTAAAGCAAAATTGCCTGTGCCTGCAGTTCAGTCTTTGAATCCTGAAAAGAAAACTGTTGCAGAATTACTGCAAGCAAAACAATTTGTGGATTTAATTATTCCAAGAGGCGGGCCTGGCTTAATTAAATTTGTGGAAGAAAATTCTAAAATTCCTTTTTTGGCTGCAGGTGCAGGAATTTGTCATATATTTGTAGATGATTCTGCAGATTTAAAGAATGCTGTTGAAATTGTATTCAATGCCAAATGTCAAAGGCCATCAGTATGCAATGCTATTGAATGTGTAATTGTGCATGAAAAAATTGCTGGCAAATTTTTGCCTTTAATGGAACAAAAATTATTGGAAAAAACAACTGAATTGCTTGCAGATAAAAAATCTTTAAAATTTTTGAAAACAGGGGCCCTTGCTCAAGCAAAAGATTTTGATACTGAATTTTTGGATTACAAAATGGCAGTCAAAACAGTTCAAGATTATCAAGAAGCCATTGAGTTCATTAACCAACATGGCACCAAGCATTCGGAAAGTATTTTGTCCAAAAATAAAAAACATATTCAAGCATTTTTACGGCAAGTAGATTCTGCGGCAGTGTATGCTAATTCCAGTACTCGTTTTACGGATGGTTTTGAATTTGGCTTGGGTGCAGAAATTGGAATTTCTACTTCTAAGTTTCATGCCCGGGGTCCAATGGCTTTGAAAGAATTAACTACGTACAAATATGTGATTGAAGGAAAAGGGCAAATTCGAAATTGATTCTAAATGCCGGCACGTGTTTCCAAAGTCTATGTTTTCTGGGAACCATACTTAATGATGAAAGTCCGTGATTTACTTTTGTTGCAAAGAACACCGCGTGAAATTGCACAAGCTTTAAAGCGTTCCAATTCTCATTTGACTGAAATTGGAATTACTGGAATGATCGGGCGAGTATTTGGCAGAACTCGAGAATTATCTAACGGCCAAATTAATAAAGCGTACGATCGTTGGTTTTTGTTTTATAAAGATCAAGCAGCACGAAAAAAAATTTTAGCCCAACGCGGTCGTGCAGGCCAAAAAGTCAGAGCACAAAAATATCCCCAAAAAGAACTAGACGCAATGTTTAAACCTTTTTTTAGTTTAGGTCCAAAAGCTTTGTGGACTCGCTTGAATGCAAATCCTGAGCAAAGAAGACGTTTTTTAGAAGAACGAAATGCTGCGATTTCTAAAGCCAAGCAAAGAAAAAAGCTTGGTAAGAAAACAGCGTTCCGCAAACCTTAAAAAGTTCAAATTGTATTTTAACCTAAGTATGCTAAGATCAAGAAAAGCTATTCATCCATCTACTCAGAGAGCTGTTCAAAATAGATTAATTGCTGGATGGACAGATAAACAAGTTAGGGCTGAAGGTCATTCAGTTAGCACAGTAGATCGAACATTAAAAACTTTGACTCCCAAAGAAAGAGAAACTCGTACTTTGAATATGTTGTTACGCAAGCATGGTTCTCCTTTGTCTGTGGATGCAGCTAGGAAAAAATTATTGGCCAGTGTAGATAAGCCTGTTATTGAACGTGCAAAAGAATTGGGTGTTGAACCGCAAAGCTTGGCTTGGTATTTAAGATATCTGCCGGAAAAATTTCGTGCATCCAATCAAGAAAGAGTTATTCGTTTATTGAAAGCCAGAAGAAAAGCCGGAAAGCCAATTTCTTTAAAAGCTTTGGAAGCAGATAGTCCTGCATTGTATCGTGCAGCCAGACGTGCTTTTGGTTCTTATCGAAAAGCAGTGGACGCTGCAGGCTATACTTATGAAACTGTTTCCAGAAAAGGTACCACCTCTGCTAATTTGAAGAATTATTATTCCGGACCGCAAGAAAATCGCAGAAGAAAAGAAAGTGCAATGCGAATGCGGGAAACAGTTACACGAAATAATTTGAGACTTGTTTCTCGAGTGCTTGAATTAAGACTGCAAGGTTATGCCAAAGGATTTATTCAAAAAAGAATCCGGCAAAATAAGTCTTCGGTTCAAAGGCATTTAAGGTTTCTTTACCGGAATGCTTCGCCTGAATTGAACGCAAGACTGCAGAAAATTACAGCTGATTTAGAACAAGCTCATGTAGCAAAACTTTCCAATGGTGCTACTATTTCTGAATCCGAAGCTAAAATAATAGTTAAACAATTTCAAGTGCATTACAAAAATTATTTGAATCAATTAAAAAGTCAAGTATTGGATTTGCAAATGAAAGGCAAATCTTTAGAGCAAATTGCCAAAGAATTGAATGCAGAACTTTTTGATGTGACTTTGGTTCGCGGCAGGTTTTCTAGAAAAGAACAATTGGCTGTTTTAAAAGCAGCTAATGAAAGAGCGCGGCAAAATCCCAGGCCTTTAATTCAGACTGTTGTAAGCCCTGCTGCTTAAAAATTAATTTGAACTATTTTCTAATATGGATTTTTTTGCCTTAGTTTTAATTTTTTTTGTTTCAATTTTTGCTTCTTTTATTAGTTCCATGGTGGGCAGCGGCGGTTTGATTACTATTCCTTTTTTGATTTTTTTAGGTTTGCCGGCTCCTACCGCCATTGCTTCGCATCGTGTTGGTTCTCTAGGCTTGCAGTTGGGTTCGCTTTCTCGTTTTTGGAATGAGAATAAAATTAACTGGAAATATATTTTACCGTTTACAATTATTGATGTGGTTAGTGCTTTTGTGGGCGCCCATTTATTGGTTTCAGCAGATTCCAATTTGTTGTCGAAATCTTTGGGTTTTATTTTATTGTTGTTATTGCCTTTGAGTTTTTTTAAAAAAGATTTTGGAACAGTTTCCAAAAATGTTTCCAATCAACGAAAATTTTTAGGAGTTGTTTGTTATTTTTTGGCTGGAATCTGGGGCGGTTTTTTTGGAGGAGGCGCAGGTACTTTGGTGTATGCGATTTATGTTTCTTTTTTTGGTTTTACTTTAATTGAAGCCATTGCCACAGATAAAATCCCAGGCTTTCTTTCAGGTTTACTGGCTGTAGTATTGTTTTCAGCCTATGGTTTGATTGATTATTCTGTAGGTTTTACCATGTTTTTTGCCATGATTATTGGAAGTTTTTTGGGCGCGCATATGGCTTTACAGAAAGGAAATGTTTGGCTGAAAGCCTTATTTGGCTTGATTGTTTTGATTTTAGCCTTAAAGCTGATATTTTTTAACTGATTGCTTCTTCATTTTTTAATCATATGATTCGAAACGAATTATTTAAATCAATTCAGCGGGTGGTTGTCAAAATTGGCACCAGCAGTATTTCGAATGACCAAGGAATTAATTTAGTTTTTTTGACTTCTTTAGCCAATCAAGTTAAAGAATTGCAGTCCAAAGGAGTTCAAGTCATTATTGTTTCTTCGGGTGCTATTGGTTCGGGCGCAAAAGTTTTGGGCTTAAAAGCTCCCATTCGTGTGATTGAATTACAGCAAGTAAGTGCTGCAGTAGGTCAGCCTAGATTAATGCAAGCCTATGAAAATGTTTTTTCTGGTTTGGATTTAAAAGTTGCCCAAATTTTGCTGACTTATGATGTGTTTGAAAATCGAAGAAAATATTTAAATTTACGAAATGCATTGAATGAATTATTGAAACTAAACGTGGTTCCCATTATTAACGAAAACGATGTTGTGGCTGTAGATGAAATTGGCCCAACTTTTACGGACAATGACAAACTCAGTGCTTTGGTTGCTGCGAAATTAAATGCTCAATTGTTGGTGAATTTAACCAGTACGGAAGGAGTGTATTCTCAAAATCCAAATCTTTCCAAAAATAAAAATTTTGAAGTTATAAAAGTGGTTGACAAAATTACTCCTGAACTGGAAAAAATTGCAGGCAAACCATCCATGCATGGCACTGGCGGAATGTATTCTAAAGTTCAAGCAGCCAAAATTTGCATGAAGGCCGGAATTTTTTTAGTAATTGCCAGTTCCAAGCAGCCCAATGTTTTAAATCGAATTGTTTCCGGTGAAGAATTGGGCACATTATTTTTGCCGAAAGAAATTTTATCCAATAAACAACGATGGATTGCGTTTGGTCAGCCGAAAGGAATTTTGTTAGTGGATAATGGAGCTATGCTGGCAGTTCAAAAAGACAAAAGCTTATTGGCCATTGGTGTGCGGGAAATTATTGGTTCGTTTGAAAAAAACGAAATTGTTTCTTTGGTTTGCTCTGGAAAAGAATTTGCCCGAGGTTTAACTAATTTTTCTTCATCTGAATTAAAAAAAATCAAAGGATTGAATTCAGATCAAGCCGCAATGCAATTAGGAAAAAAGGTTAAATCTGTGGTTTTAGCCGAAAATCTTATTAAAATGAATTAAGTACTGTATTTTTATGTCTGAAAAAGTAAATCCAAAAACTGAAAAGATTACCTTTAATATTGACAAAGAAAAAAACTTTAGTGACTGGTTTACTGAAATTATTAAAACAGCTGAACTGGCGGATATTCGATACAATGTAAAAGGTTTTTTGGTTTTCCAGCCTTGGTCTGTTTTATCCATGGAATCCATTTACTTTTTTTTAGAACGAGTACTCCAAAAAAAAGGACACAAGCCTTATTGGTATCCTGCCGTGATTCCAGAGAAAAATTTTTATTTAGAACAAGAACATGTGCAAGGTTTTACTCCAGAAGTATTCTGGGTTACCGAACATGGAGCTGGAGAAAAATTAGAAGAAAAATTAGCTTTACGTCCAACCAGTGAAACTGCTTTTTATCAAATGTTTTCAATCTGGATTCGTTCCTATAATGATTTGCCGTTTAAGACTTATCAAAGAGCGCAAGTTTGGAGATATGAAACCAAAGCCACAAGGCCTTTTTTGAGAGCAAGAGAATTTCATTGGATTGAGACTCATTGTGCTTTTGAAACCGAAGAAGATGCCAGAGCTCAAGTTCAAGAAGATATGGAAACTACAGAAGAAGTATTGCACACTATTTTAGGAGTTCCATTTATTTTTTTCAAACGACCTCAATGGGATAAATTTGCAGGAGCTGTAAATACTTTTGGTGCAGATACTTTAATGCCGGACGGCCGAGTTCTCCAATTGCCAAGTACTCATTTATTGGGGCAAAACTTTTCCAAGCCCTTTAATGTAAAATTTACGGATTCCGAAGGTCAAGAAAAGTTTACGTTTTTGACTTGCTATGGTCCTGCGGTTGGAAGAATTTTTGCAGCCGTTTGTGCAGTTCACGGAGACAACAAAGGATTAAGATTTCCTTGGGCGATTGCTCCAGTTCAAATTGTAATTGTTCCCATTGGAATGAATAAAGATAAAAATGTTTTAACCAAAGCGCATACATTGAAAGAAAAATTACAAAATGCATTTTATCGGGTTGAAGTAGATGTTTCTGAAAAAATGCCGGGTGAAAAATTTTATTTTTGGGAAATGAAAGGAGTTCCTGTGCGTTTAGAATTAGGTCCTAAAGAAATACTGGAAGGAAAGTTAACTGTTTTCAGACGTGACACGAATTCAAAGACTCAAATTTTGGAAAAAGATTTGCTTTCATTTATTGAAAAAACTGGAAAAGAAATTACTGAAAATTTGAAAACTCAAGCAGACCAAAAATTTAAAGATGTTTTGGTTTCCGTTAAAACCAAAGCAGAAATTGAGCCAGTAATTGTTGCCGGAAAGATTGCACGTACTCCTTTTTGTTCAACCAATATGGAAGGAAATGCCTGCGCTGAATTGATTGAAAAAGAAATTCATGCCCGAGTTCGAGGTACAAGAATTGATGTTCCGCAAACTGTTTCCGGTAATTGTGTGGTGTGCAATAAGCCTGCAAAAGAAACAGTGTATATTGCCCGCGAATACTGATTGTTTGAATTAAACTATTTAGGTCGGTTTCTCATTCGATTAAATCGTCCAGCAATTTTTCCAAACTTTTTTAATTGTTGTCTGCTGGCTTGAACCAGTTTTAGGTGGATATCTTTTTTTGGGTGTATTTTTTTTCTATCGGGATTGCGAAATACTTGTAGCCATAAACTTTCTCGGGCAGTTCCATGTAAATTATAAATTGAAAAAGGAGATTGTGTAGATCCTACAAAGTCAAGTTTATGCCATGCACCTTGAGTGTATGTCCATCCTGGTTTTTGGCTGTGATTGTTAAAACTAAATGCCCCGCTAAATATGCGGGCTTTTCCTACTGTTTGAAAATATTGTTTTAGTTTTGTTATGCCCAATCCTGTTTCACTGTATTCATCTAAAAATAATATTCTATTTTTTGGGTTTTGAAATTCAGCATATGTTTTAGGTCGTTTTTCTCGAATAGCTTGTTCTAAAGCTTCTATATTTTCAGAATCGTGAGTAATGTTTCGGGTTTTTCCCAATGCAATTATTTTTGGCATTTCTTCTATTGGATAACCACTGGCTTTCCAAGCATTTGCAATCAAATGTCTTAGAGGAACAGCAGCTGTTCCTTTTAGTGCAATTACATTAATTTTGTTTTCCTGAATCCAATTAATTAATCGAATGGATGTTAAAATAATTTCTCGTTCAGAAGCAGATCTCGGCATAAGTTATTTTTGTTTTCTTAAATAGTTTTCAATTTCTTCTTCGCTGACTGCGCATCCTGCGTATTTGACTGCATACAATGCTGCTCGTGCAGCCTTGATGGTGTTGGTAATGGTTTCATTCAGTAAACCTTCTTCGTAGGCTAAAGCAATTAATTCAGTTGAACGAATAATAATGGGCTTGGGAATAATTTGATTTAATTCATTTAAAATAGTAGAGTTTACTTGGATATTGATTCCTTGTCTTCGTTGAATTAATTCACGTAATTCATTGGGTGTTTCAATTAACATTCTGGTAGTTTTTTCATCCATGCATAAAATTCTGGAATTGACTTGCTGCATTAATGCTAAAGATTCTGCTTCTCCTTTGTGCAAGATTTGAATAAATTTTCCATTGCTGTGAAATAATTTTCCACATAAAGAAACCATTCGTTCTTCCAGTGCTTTGGATTCAGAATTCATTTGAGCTACTTGAATCCATTTTTCATTTAATCCTTTTTGAATTCTTTCTGAACTTAACTGAAATCGTTTAATGGTGCTGGGAGTTTCAATGCTTTCTTCGGCAACTCCTTGGCTCATTATAAATTGAATTCCTAATTTTTTGTTGAGTGCACGAAACACATCAAATAAGCAGGTTTCGCTTAAAGAAATTAAAGCGCTTGAATCCAATACAATAATAGTGTTCATGTGCTTTACCTTTTAATGATTGTTTTTGATTTTTTATATTTTTTTCGTTCTTTATACCATTGCCGTGCATTTTCCAGTTTTTGATTTCGAATTTTATGACTTTCTTGTCTTGCATAGGCTCTTGGGTATTTTTGCTGAAAAGGATTTGTGACAGAATGTCCTTTGGCTGTAAGCGCTTTAACTACTTCGGGTGCATGATTTTCTCCTATGACTGCATAGTCTAAATTTAGTTTTGGAATTCGTTCAATCATGGCTTTTTCTTGGGTTCCGACTGAAAATAACTCTCTTTCTCCGAAAACTGTTTGTTCAACATCTTCGCGTGATTTTGCTTTTTTGATTCTAGCCTTCAAAAATTGTGATTCTCGTTCAAAAATATTTTTTGGCAAAATAGGAACAATTTCTATGCCTCCTTGTTTGAGTTCCACGGCCAATTGATGCCAGTAGCTGGCAATAGTTGGGTGTATTCCGAATTCAAGTTTTCCATGTTCTGTGTTCAATGCTTTTGCAGCAGGCACTTTTCCTTTCATTATTTGTTCAAATTCTTTTTCTGCTAATTCAATTCCTACTCTTGTTCCAGGTTTTAGTCTTCCTTGCGTTATTTCTTTTTGAAAAAAAGCAAACAATTGCGGTAAGGTTTGCGGGTGATGAATAACGCCAAGAATTCGCGTTGGCTTTGAAGTCATTCCAGTACACTCCGCAATGCTTCCAATCGTCCAGTGATTCCTTTTTTGTCTACTTCTAAATCATGCTGTTTGGTGTACCCAATGTATTTTTGCAAGTCTTCTTTGGGCACGTCCAATAATTCTGCGGCTTGTGCCAAGGATATTCCATAGTAGTGGGCGTCAGCTGCATATTTTACGCGTGCTTTATCATACGCGCTTTGAACATAGACTCCCAATTCTTTATCCACTGCTCTTAGATTGACTGTAACTGAATTGAGTTCGCGTTCGAATTTTTTCAAGTTTTTTTCTTTAAGTTCATGTTCTGCTTTTTCAATGGTTTCAGATATGGCCAATTTTTGTTCCAGCCAGAAATGGTTTTCGACTACATGTTCTTTGGTTAATAGTTTATGCAATGCATACGCCAATACTGCTATTTTGGCTAATAATGCACTGTTTTGTAAGGCTGCGTCTTTAATGGTTTCATTGGCTAGTTTTCGCAAGCCCATAATGTTTTCTTTTTGAAGTTCTTTGCGCATTCGCAGTGTATAGTTTTCTAGAGCTTGCTGGTATTCCATGCATATTTTTAATTCGAAAGGAATTAATTAATGTAACGGATGGTGGTATTTTGGAAAAAGTGTACAAAAAATTGGTTCGGGACAAAATGCCTGAAATTTTAAAGGCTAAAGGAGAAACTCCAGTAACCTATGTGGCGGATAGTGTTGAATATGCGGAAAAATTGAACCGAAAATTAATTGAAGAATGCAATGAATTTGTGCACAAACCAGAACTTGAAGAATTAGCAGATATTTTGGAAGTCATTCATTGTTTGGCGGAATTGCATGATTCTTCGTTTTCTGAAATTGAAAAATTGCGTATCCAAAAAGAAAAAGAACGCGGATCATTTCGTAAAAAAATTATTTTAGAAAAAAGTATTGTAAAATAATGAGTATTGGCAGTAGGGTCGAATGAAATGAGACCCTACAACAGCCTACTCTCGCGGCTAGGCGAGATTGGGGACGCCGAGATCCAAACCGCGGGAACCAAGGTTCCAGCAGAAAACTGTGGTTTTCTGTGGCCCATAAAACCTGTTGGTTTTATTTGGCCCTCAGTTTTAGGTTAATCCTGATCCCTCCTTATTTCGAGGTTAAATCGGCGGACCAATTTTTGATAACAACATAAAATCAATGATTTTATGTGTCCCGCAAAATCTTTGATTTTGCTTGGAAACTTTTTTTAAAAGTTTTGGGGACGCCGAGATTTGAACTCGGACCAAAAGGTAACTTCTCAGATCAATTTTTTGTTTTGTTTGCCTTTTTTTATATCATCGTTCTTTTCAGAACTCATCACGCAACAGTTTTTTTCAGTACTGTGCTGCTGTAGTGAAACGAAAGCACAATTAAAACGAACACGTTTTAATGTGCATTAAACCATTATGGTTTAATTGCAGCACGTTCGACCAACCGGAACCCCGGTTGAGCTGGAGCCTATTGCGCTGCCAGGTTACGCCACGTCCCCATATCATACCCTTCGGGTACGATACCTCCTGTTGTAGAATCTTCGCTATTGCTCGATTCTACGTTAGGATACCTCCTTTGTTGAGATAATTATGTGTGTTAGAATTTGTTTTAAATCCTATTGGATAATGGTTGCCTGGTTTAAGCAGTTAAAGTTTAACTGATTTTGAGTTATGTTTTCTTGAATATTTAAAAGTTTTAAGGATGAAGTTATGTTTTGGTCTAAGGCAATTTTTTCTAAATCCAATTGAACCAATCTGTGGTTTTGGTGGTCAAATAATGCTGTGCCAGTCCATTCTTCAGTTTCTGTTTTTTTTGCAAGCATAATTTTTAAAACAGGAATTTGTGCTCCATTAAAGTCAGCTAAAATTTCTTCTTTTAATGCATAGTTGACTGAATTAAATTTCCAAGTTTCTTCAATTTTAACTGAGTAAGCGGGTAAATATATTTCAACAGATTGAATGTTTTCTTTGCGGATTTCTCCATTGGGGTAAAATTGAATTAAATAGTCTTTTGTTTGAGGTGTTAAACTTCCGCAAATATTAAGTATATTTGTTTCTAAATACTCTGCTTCGCTTCCAATCAGCAATCGATTTGCGTCTGTGGTTAAAATTTCTAAGGTATTTGGATTTCCAATCAATTTAGGAATTCGGTTGAATTTTTTGATAATGGTTTCCGGATCATTTTCAGGCGTTTGTATAGTTGTTTGAATTGTGTACTCCAATACTTGATTGGGTGAAAAAGAATAATATAAAAGATATCCTTCATTTTTTGGAGATTCTATGTATTCGGTTTTAATGCAGCCGCTGCTAATTAAAAGAATTCCAATAATTAAAATCCATTGAAATTGGTTCTTCATAATTTATTTGTTTCCGATGTTTTTTTATTTGTTTTTCATTTGTTTGGCTATAGTGTACAATGAATTGAGTTCTTTTTCAGTTAAAGGAACCCGATTCAGTAAAGCTTTAAGTGTTTCCAGTACTCCTTGAGGGTTATCAATTTGTTTTGCTTTTTTTATTTTTTCAACAAATTGATTGAATACATTTTTTCGATTTTGGGATGTAGCTGTCTTTAAAACAGTTTTTTTGGGTTCTGCAAAAAATGCATACAAGGTTACAGCCACGGCATGGCTGATGTTTAAAGAAGCATATTTGTGTGAAGTTGGAATGGTCATAATTAAATCGCATTGTTCGACTTCGGAGTTGGTTAATCCAGAGCTTTCTCTTCCAAACACCAATCCTAGTTTTAGGTTTTTGGAATTAAATTTTTTTACAATTTGTTTTAACGGCAAAGCTGTTCGGGTAAATTTTTTTTCAGAAGTAATTCGAGCAGTAGCTGCAATTGAATAATCCAATCCCTGCAATGCTTTTTTGAGATTTTGGGTTGTTTTGCTTTTTTTTAATACGTCTTGTGCATGCATGGCTCGGCTAATGGCTTTGATATTATTTTTATTGGCTTTGGGTTTGACTAAAAATAATTCAGTGACTCCAAAATTTTTGCAAACCCGGGCAATGAGTCCTAAATTTTCTTCGTATTCTGGTTCAACCAATATAATCCGCAAGCTCATACTGTTTCCATGTGAGTTAGTTTACATTAATCGTACAATGTCGCCGTTGTTTTCAACAACTCCAATGTCTACCAGTCGGGTTAAGGCGCGTTTTAAGTCTTCCGATGTTTTGATAATGCTGCGATCGGTTAAGTTTTTGCTAAGCTGAAAGAATTCAACTTTATGGCCAGCAATGTTTTCTAAGAATTCAACTATTTTTTCTTCAACGCCCATTTGTTTTTGGTCATCAATTCCTTCCAAGAAAGTGTCGTGAATTCGTTTTTTCATTTCTTGCAAGTGTTTGGTTTCTATTTTTTTTCCAAGACTTTCAAGAGGCTTAGTAGATTGGCTTGGAAATGGTTTGTTTTCAAAGCGTTGCGGTCTAAATTTTCCAAAAGGCTTTCTTGAACTGTTTTTGGATCTAAAAGGTCCGTTAAACTTGTTTGGTTTCTTGTTTTTTTCTTTGTTTTCTCCGAACATATGTTTTTTCCTTATTTTACCTAAATTTGGGCCAGTCAAGGTGCTGAACAAATAAATGGCCTATTTGACTTCTGTTTACTCCATTGGCTAGTATTCAACATCTTGGCCAAGGTGTTGAACAAATAACGTTAATTGGACTTCTTTTTACTCCATTGGCTAGTATTCAACATCTTGGTAAAGCTTTTTATTTTGCAAATTAATAATACATACGATTGTATGAATTATAATAGTATTCTTTTGCATCGAAAATTGCTTGCAGTTTTGCTTTGTTTTCTTTTTTTGCCGTTTTCGGTCGCTGCCTACGAGCCTTTGTTGTATTTGCAGTCTAGGCCTTCTTTAGTGAATTCCGGAGAACAATTCGGGCAATATGCGGTTATTGCCTTAAGTGCATCTTCGTATTATGTAGTTCAAGTTCATTCAGGTTTAACTTTGAGCGGTTTAATTGCTTTAAAGACCAATAAAGAAGAATTAGAACAAGGCGAAGTTTCTTTGCGTAAATTATTTCGTACTTCTGTTTTTATTTTAGAATATTCTTCGTTTAAAGAAAAATTAAAAACATCGAATCCACAAGCTTGGTTTATGAGTGAATTTCGGATTGCTGGAAATTTGGCCGATTTTTTAGAAAATGAAAAAACTGAGTTAAATATTATTTCCAGTACTTTGAATTCAAATCAAGTTTCAGTGATTGTTGCTGGACTAAAACTGCAGTTAGATCAATTGATTTCTGAAACGCAGTCTTTGAGTTCATTCATGCAAACCGCAAATCAAAACGAAGCAGAATTTTTGCAAAATTTAGAAGCTGAAAAAGAAAGCATGCTTTTATCTGATTTGGATTCTGTGTTTGAAGCTGTATTGCAATTGGATGATTCTGCGCGGGAATATTCTTCGCAATTATCTCAATTAAAAGCATTGATTGCTACTGCGGACACGGATGTAGATACCAAGCGTTCTTTGTCGGGTGCTGCAGATTTGCCTAGAGATTTTACTCAAAATATTGGTGCTTGGGCCAGTGTGGTTCCAAGTTTGCAGTCTTCTTTAGACCAAGTTCAAAGCAAAGCCAATACCCAAGCCGATGTATTTGTTCAAGGAATGGCTGTAAGACTAAAGCGCGAAAAAGCATTCAATGATCAGTTTGCAGAAGATATGCAATTGAAAAATAAAGCTGGAGAAAATTTTGCTTCTTTAAAGCAAGCCGTAGATGTTATTTTGTCTTCCAGCAATCGAAGTTTATGGAAAGAACAAGTACGTGTAAATCAATTGGCGGACAATTGGGCTAAGGCACAGTCTTTTTTTTCCACAGCTGATTATCTCAAAGCATCGGAGTATGCTGTGAAAGGAAAACAAGATGTTGTATTTATTGTTCAATCTGGTTTTATGGATTCTGCTAATTCCAAAGATGCCATTAATTATGGTTTATTGATTTCCGGCGCAGTGGTTATTTTGGTTATGTTAATTTTGGTAATATTTTTTAGAAATCGAAAAAAATTATCCGGATTAATTCAAGGCAATGGAAATGAATCGGAGTTGAATATTTATGACCGTTAAGTTTTTTGGAGTTTTATTTTGTTTAATTCTTTTTTCTTTTTCTGCATTTTCGCTTTCTGTTTCAGTTCAACCGCAATTGCCGGTGTCTGTTCTTGAATTGTATCCAGACGAATTGGGCTATTTGGTTTTAACAGTATTCAATGATCAGAGTGTTTCTGTGGAAAATTTGACTTTAAATGTTTCTGCTGATCCTGGTTTAGTTTTGGTTGAAGGTTTTGAAGAAAAATTAAATCAAACGTTTCGCATTGCAGTTCTTGCTTCGGATGAAACGAAAACTTTTTTAGTGAAAGTAAAAAATGTGTTGACTTCGGTAGACTCGTTGCCTGAAAAATTATTGGTTAATGTATCGTATGGTGTGGATCAATTCACTAATTTTTCAGGAACTTTTATTAAACCCAGTTTGCCAGTGCTTTCAGTTAATTATGTTGTTTCAGAAGAACTGGTTGTAGGTCAGGATAATTTATTGGAATTAAAGTTTCAAAATTTATCCGATCAATATTTGGCGAATTTAGACTTTCAATTGGTTTCATTTAAAGAAGTGGATTTGAATGTAAATTCTGGTTTTTTGACAACTGTGCTGCCTTTGAGTACAAACAGTGTGCATGTTTCTGTGAATCCAGCGCCTTCGATTGAACGAGGCTTGCATACTTTGTTGGCTCGTGTTTCGTTTTCAGACAGCTTAGGTTTGCATGTTTTGGAAAAAACCATTTCATTTACTGTAAAAGACAAACTCACGAATTGGATTTATTTGCCGGCCATTGGTTTGATTTTAGTTTTGATTGCTTTTGTTTTAAAGAAAAAGTTTTCTAAAAAAGAAACACTTTCTGAAGCAAGTTCTAACCAGCATGAATAAGGTTCTGAATGGATATTAAAAGTATAGTTCAATAATGTCTTTATTTTGCAAAACATATTCTTTTCCAACTTTTTGTCCTTCGAATTTAGCACTGCCCCAGACTTTGGCAAATTTTAAGTTTTGTGCAATTTCTTTGTGGACAACTTTGGCCGCATATTCGACTGTACTTCCAATAGGCACTGCCAATGGAAGTTTGGCTGCATCGTCCCCTGGTCTTTTGGTGTAAATTAATATTTTTTCCAGTAATTCAAATAATTGATCTCCGAGTTTTATTTTGGTTTCAGAATCAAATTGAGTTAATTCAATAACTTGTGTTTTTTTCCGCAATTTTTGTAATTCTTCCAGATTGGTTGTTTTATGCGTTAAAACAAAAATGCCTGCTTTTTTGTAAACAAGTTTTTCATTCAAGACTTCCAATACTTGTTCTTTTCCAATTTTTTCTTCAATTATGACTGTACAGTTTTGATACCCGTTTTGTTTAAGCAATACTTGGAATTCTTCTAAAGGCAAGCGCAAGTTTTCTTTTCCGGAAATAACCATTCCTTTAAATTCTGATTTTTGGAGTTTAAGTTTTGGTTTTATGGAATTAATTTTAATGTCAGAGTTTTCTAGTTCACTTTTTAATAATTCATATTCTCGCAATGGGCTTTCTGAATTTAGAATTATGGCCAAGGCGTCTGAGTTTCGTACAATGCTTAACAATTCATTTCCTTGAAATTTTCCAGTACTGCTGCCTTTGACTATGGGCGGAACTTCTACCAATTGAATTAATGCTTCATGGTAGTTTAACATTCCAATTTCAGGCTTAGTGGTTGTGTAAGGATAGCTGGCAATTTCTACATTGGCATTGGTTAATTCTTTTAAGAAAGTGCTTTTTCCTGAATTCGGCAAGCCAATAATGGTGATTTGTCCGGAGCCTTCTTTTTTGACAGATAATGACTGAGAACTTGTTTTTTTGTTTTGTTCTTGCCGTTTGTCAATTTCTTCTTTGGTTTTTTTAATTCTTTTATTGAGTTCTGAAGTTAGTGTTTCAGTTCCTTTGTGTTTAGGCACAGCTTTCAGCATTTCATACAATGCAGCTAAACGTTCGTCTGCGCTTTTGGCTATGCCGAATTTTCTTTCTGCTTCAAAATATTCGTGTCCTGCATTAACTGGCATACTCTAGAATTAGAATGAAAACAATTTTAAACTAGATTTTTCCGTTTTTTATTTTTTCCTGGGTTTCTGTGCTGGTTAATATTTCGTCTAATTCTTGTGCTAAACTGGCTCCGCCAAAAAGTACATATGGGTCTTTGCTGAGTTCTTGGATTTGGCGGCGGGCATTTTCTCGAAATTGAGCAATGGCTGTTTTGGATAATTGAGTTGAAGAAAGCAAACTAAGCACTGCATAGGTTTTTCCTAAATTGTATCTTGTGTGCACGCTTACTTCAAATGCTGGGCCCTTGGTTAATCCGGATCGTTCGGCTGCTTGAATTTGTGTTTTTTGTTCATTTAGCCAGGGTTGCATGCCTTGAATTAATTTTGCTACTGTTTTAGGGTGTTCTGATTGAATTGCCAATGCAGCTCGTGCTAAAAATAATCCCCGTTTTCCAGCGATAATAGGTTCTGGAACTTTTGAAATATATTGTGTTCCAATTAGTTCGTTTGCAAATCGTAAAATTTCAGAAACATCGCCTTGCTTGCCTAACCAATGTCCTGCTAAATCTGCATTTCCTTGGGTTAACAAACTCATAGCTCGTACTGTAAAGCCCCGCATGCTTCGAACAGTGCCAGTAGATTTTCGTGCAGGCAAACCGTGTTTGGGAGTTTTTCCTTTTTGTCCTCCGCCTTCAGGTCCAAATTTTGTTTTTTTAAAATGTTTTAACAATCTTCGTTTTCGTCCAGTGGCCAGTGCTGCGCGAATTCTTCTAGCCATTCTTAACTTGAACACCATACACTAGAAGGTATTCAATCAACTATATTAGCTTTGCGTTAAACTATTTTAAAATTAGTTTTTTTATGAATTTATTATTTGTTTGCTGAAATTTTCCATACTTGTAATTCCTCAAACCAAATTTTTTCTTTGGCAATAATTTGAAACGAAAAATTCAGTTGAGCTAATTTTTTTTCAGTTTCTTTAACTCCATTTAAATTGGATTGCAAAAAATAGCACGATCCTTTTGGGTTTAAATAATTCGGTACTTGTTTTAAGAATTTGTCTAAAATTTGTCTTCCTTTTTTTCCGCCGTCAATTTCCGGGATGGCTAAAGAATGACTTTCTACGTAAGGCGGGTTGAATACAATAGTGTCAAATTTTTCTGTGATTGAAATTTTTTCAAATAAATTCGAATGAATCAATTTTAGGTTTTTTTTAAACCCTAAAGCATAAGCACATAATTCTGTATTTTTTAATGCAACTTCATTTACGTCTGCAGCTGTAGCTTGAGCTCCTTGCAGTAAAACATTGATGGTTTGAATGCCTGAACCACAGCCCATGTCTAAGGTTGTTTCTCCTTTTTGAATTTTTACTGTCTTGGCTAGCAAATATGAGTCTTCTCTGGGTTCGTATAAGGAATCCAGTAAAGGTAATTGTTTGTCTTTGAAAAAATAGTATTTCATATATTCACTGTTTAATTAATTGTTAATAAAAAACAAATTTAAATATGTGTTTTTTCAAAGCTATTTAATTTAGTTTTTGAAACTGCCAATCATGTTGTAGAAATTAAATTCGAAATGCAGAACGAACCAACTCAGGCAGGATATTGCGCATTCTATTCATTAATTCTTCAGTTTCAGGTACTGTCTTTCCAATGATTCCAGCTGTTTGTATTGCGGTTCTTTTTTTAAGCACACATCGCAGTATTAGAGTGCCAGTAGATCCTAACTTTTTTGGAATTAATGCGTTTACTTGTTTAAAGGTTTTTTCTGTTAATGGTACAGGCCGTCGTTTTTTAGCCCAATATTTTTTGGCACGCGAAAGCAATCGTGCATATTCGCCGGTCTTTAATACTTCCGAGTAATCAAAACCCAGTGAAGTTAATGCTGTTTTATAATTAGGGTATCTTAATTTCAATCGAGCCCATAATTGCGGGTGAAATTTTTGTATGCGCTGGCCATAAATTGTTCCTTCTTGTTCGCGGATATGCTGAAGTAAAGTTCGATCTCGTTCATCCCTGTTTTTTTTGGCTTGTGTGCGGATTTCAGAATACGCGCGTTCCAATTCTAAATTACGTGCCAGTCGTTTTAAGGGTGCGCGTGCATCCACTCTGTTTTTTTTATATTTTTCGGGAAAAATTGCATGTGCAATAATGCTCCAGCCATCTTCTTTGGTTATATTTTCTTGTATTAATTTTTCCAATGACTCTGCAGAGACGGCTAACTTGTGTGTTCGAATAAATCGGTTAAGAAAATATTGCCGTTTTTGATCTGCAGTTAAATGAGTTCGGAATATTTTACGCAGTGTTTCCGGCCGCAGTCCTTTAGAAATTCGAGTGCTGATTTCATGTTCTGTTAATCCTTGAGCACGCAATTCACAAGCTTCTGCAGCTGCTTGTTGAATGCGCTTCAGTCGTGCCTGCAGATTGGCTTGAAATCCAGCAGGAATTGTTCCTTTTTTACTGACAATCCAGGTTGCACGGTTTCCGAATTTTCGCATAGGTATGCTAATTTTACGAACGAATGTATATAAATTATTTGGAGTTCAATTTTTGCATGTCTTCTAAATTATATGAAACTCATTTGAATGCCATTCAATCTTTTGATCCTGTATTGTCTGATTTGTTGGTGAAAGAAAAACAACGTCAAATGAATGGCTTGGAATTAATTCCTTCCGAAAATTTAGTTTCACAGGCAGTATTGGAAGCCATGGGTTCTGTTGCAACCAACAAATATGCAGAAGGTTATCCTGGTAAACGTTATTATGGTGGCAATGAATTTATTGATCAAATTGAACAATTAGCTATTGATCGAGCCAAGCAATTGTTTGGTGCAGAGCATGTAAATGTACAGCCCAATTCAGGTAGTCCAGCCAATATGGCGGTATATTTTGCTTTAATGCAGCCTGGCGATACTTTTATGGGAATGCGTTTAGACATGGGCGGCCATTTAACGCATGGACATCCAGTTAATTTTTCTGGAAAATTATACAAATGCATTCAATATCCTGTAGATCCAAAAACAGAATTATTGGATTATGACTTAATTCGAAAAATGGCTTTAGAACATAAACCTAAAATTTTACTTTCTGGTTTTACTGCTTATCCCCGTGTCATTGATTTTAAAATTTTTCGTGAAATTGCAGACGAAGTTGGTGCAATTTGTATGGCGGATATTGCACATATTGCTGGCTTGTGTGCTGTAAATGTTCATGAAAATCCTGTGCCTTATTTTGATGTAGTTACCACCACAACGCATAAAACATTAAGAGGCCCGAGAAGTGCCATTATTATGTGCAAAGAAAAATTTGGGGCAGCAATTGACAAGGCAATTTTTCCAGGATTGCAAGGCGGACCACATGAACACATTATTGCAGGAAAAGCAGTTGCTTTCAAAGAAGCATTGCAGCCTGAATTCAAAAATTATGCTCAGCAAATTGTAAAAAATGCCAAAACTTTAGCCGATGAATTAACCAGTTTAGGTTTGCGTTTAGTTACTGGCGGAACAGACAATCATTTATTGTTGGTTGATTTAACTTCGAAAGGAATTTCTGGAAAAGAAGCAGAACATGCTTTGGATTCGATTGGAATTTATGTTAATAAAAATGCAATTCCTTATGATTCCAGAAAACCATTTGATCCTTCCGGTATTCGTTTAGGCACTCCAGTTTTAACCACTCGAGGCATGAAAGAATCAGAAATGAAAGAAGTTGCACGCTTGATTGTAAAAGCATTGGATTTGCATAAAGATTCTGAAAAATTAAAAACTGTTCAATCTGAAGTTTTAGAATTATGCCAGCAATTTCCATTCTATAAATAATTAATTTTTTTTATTCTATTACGCTGGCCACAATTTTTTTGAATACTTCCCAAGGTCTTTTGTCTGGGCCTAAATAGGTTGCTCGTTTTAATTCAGTTTCTGCTTGCAGGACTGCACTTAATGCATGGGCATGCATTTCACGGTATCTATACAATGTTCGTGCATTGTGTTCTGTTTCCGGTAAACTGGCATTAATTAATGCTCGGGTTGTTTTGTAAATTTCTGCATGAATAATTCCAGCGCCTTGCATGATTCGCATTCGATCTAGTCTATCTGGGCCTAAATTTACGACTGAAACAAACATGGCTTTGTCGGCAACAGCTTTGGCTTTCTGCAATAATTTTTCAGTAATTTCATTGGCATGTTGTCGATCTAAAAAATGATTTTGAATGGTTCCTCTGGCTGCGTCATTGAATAAAACTCCTAAATGAATTACATGTGAACCTGTAAATGTTTCCCGTGTTTTTTCAGTTTGTTCTCGTAAAATTCGTTTAATCTCTTTCCATTCTCCGGCTTTTGCAAAATGAAAAATAGCATCTCTGGGTTGTCCTGTGTGTTCAGCTTTTTTGGCTTCTGTGATGGCAGTTCGAATTTGGTCTTTTTTTTCTTTTTGCTTTCTTTGTTCGGTTTCATTTAATTTTTCTTTTCCTAGCAATCCAACTTCACTGGTTTCTACGCGTGTGAACTGTTTTCGTAGTTCTGGAGGTGTTCGTTCCCAGGATCCAATGGCTCCTAAAATTGTTTCTCGAATTTCTCTGCGTTCTCCTGGCTTAGGTGTAGGAGTTCGAAATAATCCAGTGGTTTTTCGAACTCGTTCAAATGTTTTTGCCAACAAACGAGTTTTTGCAGGTCTGGGTGTTTTGGGCATTTTTTATTCTCCGTGAAATCTTTGCAATGCTTCATCTACAGCATCGGCTAAATTGTCTGCGCGCAAAATTATTGAAATTGCTCTTCCTTCTTCCATTCCTGCAATTTTAATTAGTTCTCGATTTATGGTTAAGGCTGTTTGTTCATAGGATTTTATTTCCGGAAATGCTCTGGCTAAAGTTGCATACATAATAGCAGTTCCATAAATTTCATTGGTTGTTGCTTGCCGTGCTCTGACTTTTCTGTACAAAGTTCCTGCAATGGTTCCAGCTGTGTCTTGGAGTCTTCGAATTTTTTCTAGTTTAGTTGCAGCAGCTGCTTCGTTTTCTGGAAACCATTCTTTTAATCCGATTGCAGCTACTGCAGTAAAGCAGCCACGCATAATATTCAAGCCTTCTGGTTTAGCGTGCGGAAAAATAGTTTGAAGATGATGGTCTTTGAGTCTTTCTTCAATTAAATCTGGTTCTCCTAAACTGCCCATTAATCGCATGGCTTTTCCTACTTTTCTTTGTCGAATGTGAATTTCAGCACTGTCAATAATATTGCCTAAAGTTCTTGTTCCAATTCCTATTCCAGCTGCCCGCATAGTAGTTGTTCCAGTTCCTGGCTTGTAAGCAGGTTCAATTGGTTTTCCAGCTGGTTTTCTTTTGGGTAAAAATCTTTCCAGAAATCCTGGTCTTCTAGGCGGTTTAAGCATAGTTTCACGTGTTTTTTTGTACTATATATAGTTTACTGCATTCCTTGTTTAAAATTAACTCTTTACAGGTAATTATATATGACTCATTTTTCTGCTTTTATTTTAACTGTATTGAACATACTTAGTTCTCTTTTTTTAGTAGTTGGATTTTTGTATCTTCGCCAAGTTTTTGCTAAAGCATATCAAGTAACCAAGCAAAAATCGCATGCCAACTGGCTGTATTTGTTTATGGTTTTGTTTTTGATTCGTCCTTTGGCTGATTTATACTTTCTAATCACTGTAGATACTACTGTAACTGGCTCTATAGATATTTTCACTCGTTTTACAACCATTGCAGCTGCAGGTATTTTGGCTTTGATTTGTTTAGAGTTTAAAGATTTAATTCAATTAAAATTAGCTAACTTGCAGTCCATTAAATTAACTGTTTTCTTTTTTGTTTTGATTTATTTGTCGGTTGGTTTTTTGTTTTTGCCAGTAGACATTTTTTTCACTGAATTGTTATTTTTGGTTTTGTATGGTTTGTTCTTTTTTTCAGCTTGGGTTGTGGCATCGTATGCTTCTTTGTTTGCCAGTGTCTTTCCTTTAAGCCAGACTTTGTATGGAATTGCAGTGATTTTATTGCTGGCTCCCATTATTCGAATGATTTTATTTTTAACCCATCCTTTGGATTCGTTTGCTACTTTTTCTTTTTTAGAATTCACCCGCTTGATTAGTTTGTTATTGACTTTAGCGATCTCTTTTTTATTGGTTGTATCCATGTATGTATTTAAGAAAGTCGTAATCGAACGAAGGCTTTCAAGTTCTTCTCAGTGAATTGAATGACTGCACATATTTTGGATGGAAAAAAACTTGCTTTAGAAATTGAACAACAAATTGCTTGTGAAGTTAATGAATCGAATTTTTCAATTAAACCTAAACTAGCCGTTATTTTGGTTGGAGAAAATTCAGCCAGCCAATTGTATGTTGAAAAAAAACAATTGGCTTGTGTTCGTGTTGGTTTTGAAACCCAAAAGTTTGAATTGCCTTCAAGTATTTCAGAGCAAGAAGTTCTTGTTTTAATTCAAAAATTAAACCAAGATTCAAGTATTCATGGAATTTTGGTTCAATTGCCTTTGCCGGCTCAATTAAGCACAGAGCATGTCATGAATGCAATTTTGCCGATTAAAGATGTGGATGGTTTTAGTTCACACAATATTGGTCTGTTGGCGCATGGAAACGAATTTTTATTATCCGCAACAGCTCGTTCTGTTTTGCGTTTATTGGAAACCATTCCTTTGGATTTTAAAGGAAAACATTTTGTTATCGTAGGCCATACTTTGGTTGTTGCACGTCCTTTGGGTTTTGCTTTGGTGGCTAGAGATGCTACTGTAACGATTACCAATAAGTTTACTCAAAATCTTTCAGACTTAACTCAAAAAGCAGATGTAATTGTTTCGGCTGTAGGAAAACCAAGTTTGATTACAAACGAAATGGTTAAAGAAAATGTAATTGCTGTAGATGTAGGCATTTCGAGAGTGAATAATAAAGTAGTGGGCGATTTAGATTTTGAAAATTTGAAAGAAAAAGCTTCGTATATTACTCCAGTTCCAGGCGGTGTTGGGCCAGTGACTGTTTCGTGTTTATTGGAAAATACCTGGAATTCATTTAAAGTTCAAATGCAATTATAAAAATAATTTTTTATTTAACTCTTGTATGTCTTCTGCTAATGGGGATCACAGGCGCATAGGCTCTAGGTTTGAGTTCTTGCCGGTTTGCTCGTCCTATTAATTCTTGGGAGGATACACCCAGCAATGTTGCAATTTCAATGGCTTCAATTCCTTTGTTTGCTTGATTTAATTCAATTGCGATTTCTTTGGCTCGTGCAAAATATTTGCTTTCGGATCTCCCTTTTCCCAATTCAGCATAGGTTACGGCCAGTTCTTTTTTCAAAATTGTTTTGTATTCAGTTTCAGGCATTGCATCAATGGCTTTTCTTAAACGTTTAGTCATTAATCCGAATTCGTTTATTAATTCCCGGTAAGCTGTGTGTTGTTCAAGAGAATGAACTTCAGCAATTCGTTCCAATCCTTTAATGGCTTTCATTTGAATTCGAGCAAAACTCAATATTGTTTTAGCTGAAGCAGTTTTGTCTATTTTTTGAATTTCTTGTTTTTTTAAAAAATTTTCAAAAACGCGTTTTATTTTGTCTAAGGACCCTGCTTCACCGAAATGTTCTGCGGCTTTTTCAAAATTTTTGCCAGCCAATTGCCGTTCTCCTAATTGAATCAATTCAAGTGAACGTTGTTTGTGTTTGCGTACTTTTTTTGCCTTGGCCAAACGTTCTTTTGCATTAGTCCATTTAGTTTGAACTTGTTTCCATTTTTCTTTAGTCCAAACTTTTACGATTCGTGAAGTAGGAATTCGATAGGATTTCATATAGTAAACCTTGTTTTTGTATTTAAAAATACTTTCTTTTTTAGTTAGTTTATGAAATTGCCTGTTTTACGTTTAGCTGTTTTGGGAAGCACAAAAGGCACAGATTTAGACGCAGTTATTCAAGCAATTAAATCTAACCAATTAAATGCAAGTATTGAATTTGTTTTATCCGATAAATCGGATGCGTTTATTTTAACTCGAGCTAAAAATCATGGATTGAAAACTATTTTTTTGGATTTTAAAAATAAAACCAGAGAACAATTTTGTCAAGAATTAATGGACTTATTGGATTCAAGCAAAATTGATTTGATTGTATTGATTGGGTTTATGCGAATTTTAACTTCAGATTATGTTGAAAAATTTGGTTTGAAAACTATGAATATTCATCCTTCGCTGCTGCCTGCATTTGCCGGTGGAATGGACAAAAATGTGCATCAAGCAGTCTTGGATTCAGGAATAAAAGAAACTGGCTGTACTTTGCATTTTGTTTCCGAGCAAGCAGATCAAGGTCCGATTATTTTGCAAAAAAAAGTTTCAGTGAGTGCAGGAGAAACTGTTGATAGTTTAAAAGAAAAAGTTCAGCAAGCAGAACAAGTAATTATTGTGCAAGGAATTCGATTGTTTTCTGAAAGAAAGATAAAGCTTGTGAATACTAAAGTAGTTATCGAGGAATACTTGTGTTGAAACGAAAATTGTTTAAAGTTAGACCAATCGCAGTTCAGTCTGCGCGGCATAATACTCGCAGGCTTGGTTTAAATCCAAAATTGCGAGGCAACAGCCGGGGTACTTTAAGTTTTGATGAAGCTATTTTACGAGATATTTCATTGCGCCGCTTGGCTACTGCTGGTCAGCATTCTCTTTCTGGTTTAGTGAATCAATTTGGTTTAACTGCCGGCGGAGTATTATCTCGAATAGAATTAAGCCAGCGAACTGAACTATTGCGTGCTACTGCTAGACTTGAAAAAATAAGTGTTCCTAAATTAGCCAAATTATTTCGATTATCGCCTAAACATGTACGAGAACTTCTGAATCCAAGTACTGCTAAAAAAAATAGTAAAAAGAAATCTGCTAACCTTAATGGGCGTCATAATTTTAAAGGCCGGATTGTCCGAGCATTTTTGAATGATTTGCATTCAGGAAATTTTTCAGATGCTGAGTTGATGACAAAATACGAAAATGCAGGCTTGACTTCCAATAAATTTGAAGAACTAACTGGGAGGCGTGTTAATTTATGACTCAAAAATTAGCCTTAATTTCAGTTACTGATAAAACCGGTTTGCCTGAATTATGCCAAGCTTTGCAAAAACAAAATTTTTCTTTTATCGGAACTACAGGCACTCAAAAATTTTTAGAAGAGAATAAACTTGTATGTAACGCTTTAGATTCATTAACTGGTTTTCCTGAATTATTGGATGGCCGGGTTAAAACTTTGAATGAAAAAATTCATGCAGGAATTTTAGCCAATCGTTCAAATCCAAAACATTTAGAGCAGTTAAAAAAAATGAATATTTTGCCCATTGATTGTGTGATTGTAAATTTATACGACTTCAAAAACAATCCAGATATTGAGCATATTGATATTGGCGGAATTACTTTAATGCGGGCTGCGGCTAAAAATTTTGAACACGTGCTTGTATTGGTAGACCCTCAAGATTATTCTAAAGTTATTCAAGAATTAACTGAAAAAAAAGAAGTTTCATTTGAAATTCGAAAAAATCTTGCTTGGAAAGCATTTGCTTTAGCAACAGAATACGATTCTTTGATTGCAGGCCATTTTTCAAATCAATTATTTCCTGAAAAACTTTCAATTACTTTGTCTAAAAAAATGGATTTACGTTACGGAGAAAATGCACATCAAAAAGCTGCCTTTTATTCTTGGAATGAACAAGTGTTTCCAGCAATTGAAGTCTTGGGCGGAAAACCATTATCTTTCAATAATATTTCGGATATGAGTGCTGCTATTTTGTTAGCGTGTGAATTTTCTGAGCCAACAGCTGTTATTGTCAAGCATGAAAATCCATGCGGTGTGTCTTCTCATATAAATTTAGCTCAGGCCTTTCAGCAAGCATTGGATTGTGATTCTTTAAGTGCTTTTGGCGGAGTAATTGCATTAAATCAAAAATGTGATTTTGAAACAGCTCAAAAAATTGCTGGTTTTTTTAATGAAGTAGTGATTGCTCCAGAATTTGAAGAAAAAGCAATTCAAGAATTGAAAAAAAATCCAAACAGACGAATTGTTTGCTTGAAATCTAAACCAGTTTATCCTGTAAGAAGTTTTAAACCAGTGTTTAATGGCTTGTTGGTTCAAGAACCAGATTCAGTACAAGAACTTGAACAAGATTTTTCAGTAGCCAGTGAAATTCAACCCAGTAAAGCGCAACTGATTGATTTAATGTTTGCTTGGAAGATTGCCAAACATTGCAAAAGCAATGCGATTGTGATTGCTAAAAACAAAACTGCTTTTGGAATTGGCTGCGGCCAGCAATCACGGGTTCATTCAACTCAAATTGCTATTCAAAAAGCAGGCAATCATGTTCAAGATTCTGTTTTGGCTGGAGATGCATTTTTTCCTTTTCCGGATTCAGTTGAACTTGCAATAACTGCTGGCGTACAAGCAATCATTGCTCCGAAAGGCAGTGTGAATGATTCCAAAGTTATAAATACTTGCAATGAACATAAGATTTCTTTAGTGTTTGCTCAGAATAGGCATTTTAAACACTAAGAGTTTATATGTATGCAGCGAAGACAGGTTCCTTTTAGAACACGAAGATTTATTGTGCGTGCGCTTCGAGCAGCTAAAAATACGCCCATGTGGAAAATTGCAGATCACGCTCAAGTCTCTGAATCTTTGGTTGGAAAAATTCGGGCACAAACTCATGCAAGGCCTACACGAGTTCGATTATTGCGAAATCGGAGAACTGTTTTAGAACAAAAAATTAGAGCTGTTATTGCAAAAAATGGTCCTCAGACAGCTCATGGTTTAGTTAAACAATTTCGTTCAGCCAATCCTGCAATTTCGTATAAGGTTGTGAACGATATTTTGTTAAAATTGGAACAAGAACAAGTGCAAGTTCCTCCAAGGCAAAGAAAACGTGAATTGAGTAAACGGAATAAAAATCCCAATACTTGGGCTAGACGAAAAGCATTAATTATTGGTTTGCGTCAAGGAAAAACTTTTCAAGAACTAGCGCGTGACTTGAGGGTGAACATAAAATATTTGTACCGTGATTTGTATGATATGCATGCACATGGATTATCCATTCCTTCAACTGTTCCTTTGACTGCAAGAAGACAACGTATGATTGAAATTGATGCTTTGCTGGATTTGAATCCCAATATTTCTGCAAAATCTCTTGCTGACTTATATGGTGTCAAAAAAAGAACTGCTCAATCGTATTTGAATGAAGCTTTACGTTTTCAAAAAGAGCTCAAAAAATTACGAAAACCTGCTAAAAGTAATTATACTCGGGCTGAAATCGAACAACAAAACATTGATCTCTTGAATTTATTTAAGGAAAAGTTTACTATTGAAGAAGCTGCTTTTTTGGTTGGCATTCCGGTTTCAACTGCGCGTTCTCGCTCTCGAGTGATTCGAAAAAAATAATTAACAGCTTAATTTATTCAATCATTCTTTTTTCAGTGATAATTTTTTGAACTTTTTGGTCGTGTTTTTCTTTCGGAAGTTTTTGCACAATTTGAAAATCAAAACACAAGCCAATGGTTTTCGTTTTTTTGTTCAATTTTTTTAGAGTGCGGTCATAGAAGCCTTTTCCAAAGCCTAATCTTTGTTTGAATACATCAAATCCAAGCCCTGGAATAATTAATAGATCTATTTTGTTCAAACGAACTTTCCGTATAAATTCTTTTTTGGGTTCCATTAATTGAAATTGTTTTTCTTCCAGTTCTTTAAAATTTTTAATTGTACTGAACTGAAGTGTTTTTGTTTTAAAGTTAGTAATAGGAATGCATACTGTTTTTCCAAGCTTTAGTGTTTTTTCAATCCCTTTTTTGGTTTCAACTTCGTTGGTTCGTCCCACAAAAAATGCAATGATTTTGGCTTGTTGAAATTCATGTGTTTTGAAAAGTTTTTCCATAATTTTTGTGCTTTTTTTGAGTTTTTGTTTTTCGTGCTCAATTTTTTGTTTCATTTTTTTCCGAATTGTTGGTTTGGATTCTTTCACAATATTCTTTTGGGTTAGAAAACCTTAAATACTTCTTTGAATTCATTTGATTTATGCATCCTGTGAAACCCAAGCCTGCTCGCAGAGTTAGATTGCCTCGAAAAGTTTTAAGGCCTAAACCAGTTGCATTAACTCCTGAATTGCGTTCAAGTGTTTTGGCTGGACTTGAACAAGCAGTTGATTTGCATGGATTGCTTCAAAGAACTCGTTTGCCTTCGAATGTTGTTCGCGTTGTGATTGCTGAACAGATTTCTAGTTTAACTGCTGAAAAACAAAAATTAAATGACGCTTTGGGTAAAGTTTCTTTAGGTTCTGTTGAATTGCATGGAATTATTCGAAAAATGGGTGACTTGAATTCTAGATTAATGCATTTAGAGCGATTGCTGGATTCACAGTAATCCAAGCGAAAGAATTTAATAATTGAATTCTCTTAATCAGTACATGAAGTTTTTTCGATTGCTGGGCTTTTTCTTAATTCTATTTACTATTTTTGCAGTGAATGGATTTGCTGCAAATTGTTCAGCTATGCCTGCATCCATTGATGGTGTTCCTACTCCGCCTGCAGTTACTTTTTCGGATAACTATCATTTAACTCGTGCTGGTCCAGGAATTATTTTCAAACTTACAGACCATTGTACTGGTGCAGATCCAGCCAACGATGGTTTTTTGCAAGTTTTAGGCCAAGATAATGTCACTTTAGATTGTGATGGACATACTTTAAAAATTACAGGAACTTCTGGAACCGCTGTTCAAATTTCTGATTCTGCCAATAAACCTTCTCAAAATATTACCGTGATTGGATGCACTATTTTTGCCCCCAGCAATGCAATTTCCATTAAAGGTTCCAATAAAATTTTTGTGGAAGGAAATGATAAATTAGTTGGCGGTATTGTTGGTGTAAAAATCTTGGATTCCTCAGAAGTTAGTGTAAGTGAAAATACACAGATTAATAGTACTGAAGCTGAATATTATTTTGAATATCCTACGTTTCCAGATCCGCATATTATTCCAAAGACTGGAATTCAATCTACGGGTACCAGTGATTTGAATGTTAAACAAAATACTATTATTTTTGCCGGAGAATATGGAATTGATGTGGTAAGCGGAGACCGGATTAATATTCGTTCCAATTCAAGAATTGAAGGGCAATATGCAAACAATGCTTCCAATCGAACTTTGTTTGGAATACACGTAAATGATTCTGCAAGCTCAGAGATTTTTAATAATCGTGTTTTAAAATTCAAGAATGCTGGAATGTATTTGCAAAATCTTTCAGATAGTTTAATTGCAAAAAATAGAATTTCAGACATTGGTGTTTCTGGACAACCCAACGGTCATGGTATTGAAATTAGTTATTCTGGTTTTTTGGATTTGAATGAAAATACTATTGAACTTTCTTTGCTGGATGGAATTCGCTTGATTGAATCGGATGGTGTGCTTATTCAAAATAATTTAATTAAATTAAATAATGGTTCTGGAATTCGAAGTTTGGGTTTATCGGATGGAATTACTGTTTTACGAAATCAACTATTGGACAATCAAGACGGAGCAGTTTTGAGTACAACCAAAAACAATGCTATTTTTACTTTTTCTGAAAATACAGTTTCAAATAATATTTCAGGTTTGTCTGTAAATGCTTTAGCGCCTTTAACTCCAACCAGTTCAGTGGATGCAGTTATTCAAAATAATGTATTT
Source organism: Candidatus Iainarchaeum sp. (assembly GCA_030649345.1). Taxonomy (GTDB): domain Archaea; phylum Iainarchaeota; class Iainarchaeia; order Iainarchaeales; family 0-14-0-20-34-12; genus JAUSKK01. The sequence continues at coordinate 45,316 of JAUSKK010000038.1, forward strand.
ACTTCCACTAGTGGAATTATGCAAATTGCAACCAATTTAGTAAATGCCGGAAATATTACAGTCCAAGGAAATACGTATAAGAATTCAACTACTGTTGCATTGCAGGCTTGGGGTGTAAATAATTTGCAAGTCATTTCAGACAATATTTTTGAAGATAATGCTATTGGAATTGTTGCTAAGCCTAGTTCAGCTCCAGGCGGGCGAAATTGCGGAATAGTTGAAATTGGTTCTCCTGTGGATATACCTATGCAAGATATTGGAACCATTGCTAATACGTTTAGAGGAAATACTCAAATTGGAATTTCACTTACTCGCTGTTCCAATGTTGACCTGTTTCATTCATTGATTGATTTGTCTGCTGTGGGAATTTATGCAAACGGAAATTCTGCAATTGAAATTGCAGGCAATCAAATTCAAAATGGAATGTTTGGAATTATATTATCTGGTCAAGGAAAAGGAAATTATAATGGAGCAAATTTGAATGCACCGTTTTCAATTTATACTAATAAAATTTTGCAAAACCAAGTCGGGTTAGTTTTATTGAATAGTTTGCCTTTAGCTCAAGCCAATGGCTTTGAAGATGCTGTGTTCAATAATGAATTTCAAAGCACTGTAAAGGATTTAAATTTTTTAACCGATGCTCCGGTGAATATTCTATGGAAAATGAGTCCAGGAATTCAATGCGGTATGGGTCCCAATTTAGTGGGCGGGCGTTGTGTGGGTGGAAATTATTGGAAAAATTATTCTGGAACAGACTCCGATAGTCCTGCAGATGGAATTGGAGACCAAGGAATAGGTGTCAAAGATCCGTATACTGCTTCTACTATTACTGCTGGCGGAATTACTCAAACTGCTATGGATGAATATCCTTTGACTTCAATTGCAAGACCTGAGCCAGTGTTTGAATGCAGGCTTGATTTAGATTGTGTAAATGTTCCTGACGCATGTACTTTAGGAAGGTGTAATATTCAACCAGGTGATGCTGGCGGTTCATGTGTTTACGATCAACCAATAGTTTGTCCTGCTGGAACTGGTGTATGCAATCCAGTCAATGGGCAATGTGAATTAGCTCAAATTCAAGTGCAAGCTTGCACCAATGATTTAGAGTGCTTGAATGCAGATGGATTAACATGTACTTTAGAAACATGTGATCTAGGCGCAGGTCAATGTGTTTCTGCTGTAAAAGTTTGTGATCAAGGCTTGGTTTGTGCTGAACCTTCCGGTGAATGTAAACCTCTTGCAGCTGGTCCGCCGATTGGAGTGAATGAAAGCAATCCAATTATTGTTTTATTAATTTTAGGAATTGTTTTAGTTTTAGTATTTAAGAAAAAGTAATTAAATCAATTTTTTAGAAACTAATTGTAGAATAAACGTTTCCTACAAAGCTCATTATGAATAAGACCAGCACTAGCAAAACTAAATTTCCAATGATTCCAAATTTTCCTGCTTGGCTGATTATTTTGTAGGGAATTAAAAGCAATGCAAAAAATATTCCAAGCAATAGTTGTAATAGTGAAAGAATGCTTAACAAATATCCATTAATCACTGGCTGATTTTGGTTCACAATGTCTTCCAATACTTGTCTGGATTCAGTGGTTAACAAATTGTCTGAAATAAATTGCTGAAGTTTAACTGAATTTTTTTGTTCTAAAATTAACAATAAATCGGCTGTTTGAAATTCAGATAATTTTTCATTCAAACTAACTTTCATTACACTCAAATAAGCAGGCGGTGTAAAAAACATTGTTGAAATAATTAAAATTAAAGAAAATAAAGAAAAATAAACAAATGAAATAGAAACAGCTGAAGCAATCGACGAAAAGCCTTTGGGCATTCCTGTTTTTCCTTTTAGTAAAAGAATAGCAAAATATAAAATAGCACTTGCGATTAACCAGCCGATAATTCCTTTTAATAATCCAAATCCAATATTGGTTGGATTTAATGAAATGCCAACTTGAACTGCATAAATTAATCCCAAGATGCTGGAAATGATTATGAAAAAAATTCCCAAACCTAGATTGGGTGTTTCTAAAGCAGACTTTACATTTTCTCCTGGTTTAAATAAAAGTGATTTAAAATGAACAAACATCAAGAAAATATAGGTGTTTAAGTTATTTAAATGTTTACTCTGAAATTGTTTCAAGCCTAAATTCCAATTTAGCTGGATTTTCTGCAATATACTCTTGTACGCCGACAGAAGAATACTCTTGGTTTACGTAAAAAGCCCAATATTCTTTCGAAGAATCTGCCTGCAGGCCATTAATGCTGGTAATGAATTTTCCAAATGAAAAATCTTGAAATTCAATAACTGTATTTTCTTGCATTATTTGAAATGCAGTCTTTCCTTTTTGAATTTGAATATTTTTGTCTAAAACCAGCTCATTTTCGGAATTGTATGCCTGCAATTCAATGGAAACAGTTCCAATTTGTGCTGAAACAAACTGTTCCTTAACTTGAGTTTGAACAAAAATACTTGCAGAAATTAAAGCCAATACAAATGCAATAAAAATAAAACGATTCATTTTTTCTCCTTTATTTTATGAAAAAATTAAACACATTAGATTGTACGTGCATTCGTGCTGAATAAATTTGTTCAGCTAATTGTTTGCCTAGAACTGGGTCCAGTATTGGGGCCAATATCCAAGTGTAAGTCAAACCACTGGAGATATGCATTAAAGTAAATGGAATTTGACCCATGAATGCAAGCTGGAATGAAATTTTGAAAACAACAGAGCTCATAATAGGGCCTGTAACTAAATCAAATAAAAGAATTCCAAAAATGGCTGTAAAAGTATATGTGCGCAAACTACTTTTTTTGTTTTTTAAATATTTAGAAAATCCAATGGCAATCAATCCATATACAACTGCTGTAATCCAAGTCCAAATTCCTATTTTATTGGTAATGAAATCAAATGCAACCATTGTGCTGAAAGCAAACAATCCGACTTTCCAGGCCTTGTCTTGTTTTCCGTAAGGTAAAATGAATCCCATAATGGGATCGTTGTTGGGGAAAAGTTTTAATAATCTGTAAAAATTGCAGGCCATTAAGCTGAACGAATATTTGAGAAAAGAATTCATGCAAAACTAAAAGAACTTTCAAATTAAAAAGCTGTGCTTTTTTCTAAAAATCGAAACGCAAAAAGTTGGACAAACGGAATGTTTTTATTAAAAAGAATAGTATTGAATTAACGGAGTGTGAATAAATTATGGCTTCAAGAGATTCAAGTGAAGGTGTAGGTATTCGAACAAAGCGTGGAAGAATTATTGTAGCTCCTGTAAAAGGTCCATCCAAGCAAGGAGTATTTCGTTTGGCTCAAGCGCCTAAAACAGTTAGTCGCAGAAAACGAACAGCTATGCGTCATGCATTAAGATAATTTGATTTTATGGGCTAAATATGGTGAGTCGTTTTTCAAAATTTTCAAGAAAACCTAGGTCGCATGCATTTACTAAAAACTTTGCTCCAACTTTGGTTGCAATGGATGCTGTAGTTTCTGCTCGAATTCGTGCCAATATTTTCAAATTTGCCGGCAATCCAAGAGTAAGCAAAAGTCAATTGTATGCGCGATTTCCCAGTTATTCAACACACTTTTTGGATAGGGTTACAAAAAGTATTGATTGGCGGGCGAGAACGAAAAGCATTTTTGGACTTAAGAAAAAGCCTGCATATAAAAAAAGAAAACCGAAAAAGAAAAAAGTAAATTCATCTTTTCATAGAAATCAGGCAGGTTTATTTATGGCAGACTTTCAATCTAGAAAATTTACAGATACGCAATTAATGAAAACGTATGGAATTTCTTTTGCAAAATTTCAAGAATTAACCGGTCGCTTACCTAGAAATTAGTTTATCGTGTAACTTTGGCTTGCAAAAGTTTTTCGTATAATTCTTTTGCTTTTTTATTTTTTTCAAAATGTTCCCGAATGGGTTGAATTAATTCATTTAAATAAAATCCTGTGCTTTTCTTTAAATCCATGGGGTGCAGTTTTCCTTCTCGGAACAAGATTTCTAACTCTAAATAAGACTGAATTTCTAAATTTCCTCCGAATTTTTCAGGTCTTTGAATTTTCATTTCAGAAAATTTTTCAAACACCATATGTTTGCAGTAATCTAAAACTGGATTGTTTTCGGTTATTTTTTCTGGGCAATATGCTTTGTTGATTTTTTGCTGAATGACTTCAACTGAATCGTGTACAAAGATTGCACTTTCGGGTTTGCTTTTGCTCATTTTGCTTTCAAGGGGATCAGCTTCTTTGACTCCCTGCAAACTATGCAGCATATGGTGGTGGACTGCCACTGGTTTTTTCCAGCCTGTTTTGTCTGCAACTTCTCTGGCCAATATGTTGGCTCTTCTTTGATCCAATCCAAGCTGGCATATGTCTACATCTAATTCAAAAATATCTGCAACTTGCATGCATGGATAATACAATTGGGCTGCGTGCAAGTTTTCGGATTCTTTTCGTCCCATAATACTTAGAGCTCGAGTTAATCTAGGCAAAGTAATATTTCTTCCTACTTCTAATACACGGTGCCAATAATCTAAGGAATCCATTTTTTGAGAAGCCCATTCTATTTGAATTTTCTTTTTGTCTTCTACTGGCACTCCTGCAGCTTTCCATACTTCAATAAAATAATTTCCACAAGTCTGAATCATTTCCAGATTTCCTTCAAATTTATTGTTGGCCATGGCATGATAATCAGCAATCCATAATTTGAATACTGCTCCAGCTTCCACCATTTTTTGAATATTGATGGCTCGATAAATAGCAAACGGCAAATGTGCAAAGCCGGATGGTTCGAATCCATCGTAGGCAATAAAAGATTTTTTTTGATTCAATAATTGAATTAATTCTTCTTCTGTGACAATTTCTTCTCCGACTTGTTTTATTAATTCCAATCTTTTTTGTGTATCCATGGCAATCCCTTATTTTTCAAATCTAGTTAATAATTCTTTTTCTCCAATTAAGCTAAAAACAAATACATTGTCTTTTTCAGGTTCAAATTGATGTCGTCCGCGTACTGGTTTTGGTTTTAAGCTGACCATGATGTGGTCTGCAATGTGTTTGTTGACTTCTACTGCAAAAGCATCAATGCCGATTGAATGATTAATGGACGAAATTAATTCTGTTTTTTCTAAGTTTGTTCGCAATTCGCGTACTGCCTGTATTAATTGGGCATGAAATGCTCTTTGATCTTTTATTTTGTTTTTGGCTAAAAATTGTTCAATCAATGCTTTTCTTTTTTTAGGTAAATTGATTCCGCTTAAATGGATTTCAAGTTCTTGTAAAGTAGGATTTTTGGAAAAAACATAAATTCTTTGTCTCGGAGTTTCTTGGGTAATTCGCAAAGAACGTAGTTCGTATCTTTTGGGTTTAATGACTCCTTCTTGAATTAATTGACTGTGCGCATTTGTTAAAGGCTGCCTTCTTTGAATGTTTTGAGTTTGTTCATGTTCTGAGATAGTTTGAACAATTCTGCGTGTTCTTCTAGCTTTAACAATTTGTTTGTTGGAAACAACAAGACCTGCAGTTCCTTCAATATTGGTTGCATATTTTGGAAACATTTTTGCGCGCGTTCTAGGCCTTCTTGAAAAAACAGGTTTCATATAGTATATATTTTTTAAAAGTTTTTAATTCTGTCGTTTTATTTGAAAATGCAATCCTGCCATTTTTGGCCTTCTGATTTCAGCCATTCTTCATACAATTGCCTGTAATTTTTTGTACTGCTTTCCGACCAAGCTAAATTTAGCAATTCGGCTGTTTTTTGGATGTTTTTTTCAGTTCCTTCGATTTCCAATACTTGAATAAATGGCAAAGTATCTAAATCCAACAAACAACCATTGAGTTTCCATGTCTCAAATTTGATTTCGTACTTCCAGTATTTTTGAAAGCCTAATTCTGGCAAAATTTTTTCCAGTTTGTGTACGTGTTTTTCGTTTAATTCAAATTCGATTTCTTGTTCTTGTTTAAATTCTTGATTTCCTTGAATTTTTTTCTTGTATCCAATAATAAATTTTTTTCCATGTTTTCGAATTCTCAATAGTTTTTTTTCATTTCTTAGTTTTTGATCTATTGTATCATACAATTGTGTGTATTCAAATCCTTTTTCCAAAAGTTTTCCTTTGAGTTTTTTTAGTTTTTTCCGAATTGAATTAAAGTCGTTTACAATGAATTTGATTTCGGTTTCAATTTCAGAAGAATGCATTTTGGATTTTTGTATAAAACCATTTATTAATATATTGAATCCAGTTAAGCATATGGATTTGCGTGTTTTGGTTTTTGGTACATTTGATGGTTTGCATGCTGGTCATTTGGTATTTTTAATGCAAGCCAAGAAATTGGGAAACAAACTAATTGTGGTTTTGGCGCGGGATTTAACTGTGGTTAAATTAAAAAAAATGAAGCCTTTGCGTTCAGAAAAAGTGCGTGCTTTGTTTTTGAAAAACTTGCCTTTTGTGGACCAAGTTGTTTTAGGCAAAGATTTTTTTAAAGACAAACTTAAAATTGTTAAAGAAATTAATCCTTCCATAATTGCTTTAGGGTATGATCAAAACGTAAATATGTCTGACCTGAAAAAAGAATTGAATTTGCGCAGTATGTTTCCTAAACTGGTCCGGTTGAAACCGTTTAAGAACAAAATTTTTAAAACCAGAAAACTCAGAAAAATTTTATTTCAAAATTAGTTTTATTTTTTGCGTTTTCTCATTTCTTTGGGTTTGTGTTTTGCGTGTGTTTGTTGTAAGTCAATTACAAATGCATGTTGTAAAGCTTCTCGTCCTAAAAGTACGGGGTATCTAAACTTGCTTCGGTCACTGACTGTCATTTCTACTGCTTCTTTTTTGCCTTTGATTTCCAGCCAGCCTTGGACTACAATTCGTTTAAGTCTTTTGTAAGCGCCCTCACTTTTTTTGACATGAATTACTTTTACAATTGGCCCCAATCCTGCTTTGGCGGCAATTTCCATATCTACAGTTGTTCGCGAGCTTCCAGTATCTACTAAAGCATAGGTTTTAATGGTTTTAATTTGTCCAGTGATTTTTACGGGTTCAATTAATCCAATCACTGGCTTGTTTAAAATTTGTTTAGACTGTGTTTTCTTGGACATATCCTAGTTTTTAAGCTATCAAACTGTTTTTAAACTAGTTATTGGAAATTAGAAGTATACTTATTTGGGTAATTTTTTGAGGTTTTATTTTTGAAAGTTTTAATTTTAATGACTGAAAAAGACTTCCATTTCAAAGCATTCAAGCAAGCTTTTCATGAACAAGGATTCAAAGTAGGTTATGCCAATATTAAACGTGTCAGTTTGTTTTCGAAAACTGGAAAGACAGAAATTCGGCATCCAGTCATTCATTTTGATTCCTACGATGCCGTGTATTTAACTCCGGCTTTGCAGTTAAAACAATTTATTGAACCTTTGCTTTTAGAACTGCAGGATTTAGGTATTTATGCACAATTTAATCCAAATTCTTTTTACATTAATGACAATGAAGCTTTGCAGGCTGTATTATTAAATTCGTTTAATGTTAAATTGGGAAAAACTATTTTGGTAGGCCAGCCAACCAAAATTATTCCAGCCACCCGTCATATGTCGTATCCTGTTTTGTTGAAATTGTTTAAGAATCAAAAAAAGAATTTTAGTTTATTGGTTGAATCTCAGCGTTCCCTGCAGTCCTTAAGCAAAAGTTTAGATCCTGATTTGGATGCTGTTTTTGTAAAAGAATTTATTGAAGGTGACATTGATCATTGTTTAGTAATTGGCGAAAAAGTATACGCCATTCGCCGAAAATGGGACGGCGAGCAAGTGGTTCATTTAAACAAAGGACAAATGACCAAACTTTCCAAAATTGATTCCGATACAGCCATTCAAGCAGCCCAAATTTGCGGATGCGATATTGCTACTGTAAAATTATGCAAAGGGTATGTGATTAAAGTAGACTCGCACGTGGATATTCAGGCATTTAATAAAAAAATTGGATTAAATTTTTACGCTGAAGTTGCTAAATTGTATTTTGAAAAAATTAAAAATCAAAAACCCAGAGGGAAAAAAGAATGAATTCTGCGGATATTTTGAAAAAGCCTGTGAAAAAAACCAAGCTATTGATTATTGGTTCTCGGAGATACAAAAAATCTACTGTAAAGTCTTTGATTGAAGAAGGGAAAAAAGTATTTGATGCAGTGTTGTTTGTTCCAGTTCATAAAATTAAATTAATTATTGAAAAAAATGAAGTCAAACTTTTTTATAAAGAAAAAAATTTACTGGAATTTGCTGCCTGCTATCCTCGATTGAGTTCCAAAGATTATTATTCTGCTTTGCCGGTGCTGAAAGTCTTGGAAAATTCTAAAGTATATTGCCCAGTGAATATGCAAAACTTCATTGTTTCCAATCACAAATATTTTACCATTCGCGAACTGGCTAAAGCCAATATTCCGGTAGTGGAAAGTTCTTTGTTTATTTCTCCAGACTCCGTGAAAGAAGCTGTAGATGTTTTAGGTTATCCTGTGGTCATTAAATTGATCAGCGGATTTGCCGGAAAAGGAGTTATGTTAATTAAAGATCAAAAACAACTGGAATCTATTTTGGATACTGTTCATTTGTTTGAAGATTATGTGTCTGCCCAAAAATTTATTGCAGACAAACAAGGCGATGTTCGTTGTTATGTGATTGGAGAAAAAGTAATTGCTGTTGCACGGCAAGGAAAAGCTTCGGATTGGAGAGCTAATGTCAGCAGAGGCGGAACTGCGCATATCATTGAACCTTCGCTGGAATTAACTGAAATGGTTTTAACGGCAGCCAAGCTTTTTGCATTCGATATTTGTTCTGTAGACGTTATTGAAGATCCGTCTTCGCCAACCCATTATTCTGTTTTGGAAGTCAATTTTATGCCTGGCCCATTTACTTTGTTTTTAGGAAATATTATTCCCAAAGAAGTGGTTCAGTTTATGTATTCAAAAACCAGTGCTGGGAAACAAAAACTAAAACAGACATAACTTGGTTTTTTTTGCAAAAATAAAAACAAACCTGAAATAGGCTTTTTCTTGCATTTGCATAGTTTTTTAAATTAATTTAGTATCAATTAACTAATCATTTGGAGGCTTTATATGAATAAATCTTTTTTAACCGTTGGCTTATTGTTGGTCATAGCTTTGTTGGTATTTGGTTGCACGAATTCAACTACTTCAACTACTGGTTCTACTGGAACTGGTGTAAGCAATCCTTTGACTGCGTTTGCTCAAACATTTAGTAATCAAGCACCGGCTGGTTTTTCAATTACGTATAATATGAATTTAACTGGAACTCAAACAAGCAATTCTGTGTATGTTAGTCAAAATAAATTCAGAACAGACAGTACCTTTAATGGTGTTCAAACTCGAGTCATTGTCACGGATGCTATTGCTGCTGTATGCAATCAAGAAAATAGTGTATGGCAATGTGTTGAAACTCCTGCTACTCCAGAAGAAAAACTGCAAGTCTATAATTCAACTTCTTTAAATCAAGCACAATTGGATGAATTGAATAAATTCCAAATTACGGAAGCTCCTTCTAGAACTGTTTTAGGAATTGCTGCAAAATGTTTCAATATGTCTAGGACAGACGACAATGATACACCGGAAACAACCGATGACGAAACTGTTACAGGTTTAACGTGTTATCATCCGAATGCATTTGTAACCTTGTATTCTGAATTGAATACTTCACAAGGCAATTTAGTTCAGGAAGCAACTGCTGTAAGCTTAACTGCTCCAGCAGATTCAGAATTTGCTTTGCCAGCTGCATTAACCAGCCAGCCAACGGAATAGAATTAACTATTCAATAGAATTATTTGCAGTGGAACAGAATAAACTGTTCCTAGTTTTCTTTTTTTATTTTTTTAATTAATTTTTTGTTTTTTTAAAATTAGATTTTTGTTAATTGGAATTTGTTTTTATTTTTTAAGTTCTATTTTAAAAATTAGTTTTTTGAATTTTTAGTTTTTTGCGAATTAAACTTTTTTAATTAATTGCATTCGTTCTGCTCCAATTCCAATTAATTTAATGGGAACATTTAATTCGTGTTCAATGAATTCAACATATTTGCGTGCACTTTGCGGTAATTCGTAATAGTTTTTGATTTCATTTGCATTAAAGTCAAATCCAGGCAAAGTCAAATAATCGGGTTCGCATTTTCCTAATTCTTGAATGGTTGCAGGCAAATCATGCAGACAAGTTTCTCCTTTATGATAACCTGTGCAAATTTTAATTTCCTTTAATCCAGACAATACATCTAATTTGGTTAAAGCAATTTCGCTGACATTGTTTAATCTTCTGGCAGTTCTTAATTGCACTAAATCTAACCATCCCACTCGTCTAGGTCTTCCAGTGGTTGTTCCAAATTCGTTTCCTTTGGTTCTAAGTTCTTCTTCTAAAGATCCGTTCATTTCTGTAATAAATGGTCCAGAACCAACTCGGGTTGTATAGGCTTTAGCTATTCCAATTACTTTATCAATTACATTCGGGCCTAAACCTACTCCGACCAATGCATGCGCTGCCAAAGGATGAGAACTGGTCACAAACGGATAAGTTCCAAAGTCATTGTCTAAAAAAGTTCCTTGAGCGCCTTCAAATAAAATTTTTTTATTATTTCGCAAAGCATTATCTAACAATAAAGAAACATCTCCCATAAAAGGCTTGATTTTTTTTCCATATTCGACATATTCTTTGAGTAAATCTTCTAATTTGAGTGTATCTTGGACACCATATACTTTTTCTAAAATTGCTTTTTTGGTTGGCAGAATTTCTTTTAATTTTTCTTCCAATCTTTTTTCGTCAATAATATCTTCAATTCGAATTCCTGTACGAGAAGCTTTGTCTGCATAACAAGGGCCAATGCCTCGTTTGGTGGTTCCAATATTTCCAACACCGCTTTTGGTTTCCACAACTTCATCTAAAAGAATATGGTACGGCATGATGACTTGCGCGCGAGGATCAATGACTGCATTGATTGAATCGAAATTTTTTTGAGCAGTTTCAATTTCTTGAATTAGTCCTTGCGGATTAATGACCATGCCGGCTCCCAGCATGACTTGTTTTTTTTGAAGAATTCCAGAAGGAAGTAAATGAAACTTGTATACTTTGTCTCCAACCACTACAGTATGCCCTGCATTGTTTCCGCCTTGATAGCGTACCACAATATCGGCATCTTTAGCAATATGGTCGGCAATTTTTCCTTTGCCTTCATCGCCCCATTGCAGGCCTACAATAATCCAAGCTGACAAACAGGTTCCCTTCAGAATTTTAGTTCCAACTGGCTTTTAAAGCAAAGCGTTTTTTGTAAAGAAATCTTTTTAAAGAACAAATTCCTATATTTTGTATACTTTTTAATGGAGGTAATTCAATGAATTTTAAATCAATTCTAATCATGGCTTTTGTTGCCTTGATTATTGCAGGATGTACTCAACCGCCTGCCAATGGTGGAACTGGAGCTAATGCAGGAACTGCAGGCAATGGTGCTGGTGCAGCCGGCGGAGCTAATGGAAATGGAGTAGCTCAAGAAATTAGTCAATTGGGAAGTGCTCCAACAGATTATTGTATAACGTATACTACTGGAACAAATACTGAAGCCTATGGTGGCGGATCATTTGATGCAGTTGTTGAATATTGTTTAAAAGGAACTGACAAAGTTACCAATATAAGCTTTGGCGGCGGAACTCCTGGAACACCCGGTGCAGCTCCTGAAATTGTAATGACAAATTATTGTTTGCAAAATGGAACTGTAGCTAAGACTTGCGGTTCAGGTTATTGTTCGGATGATTCAAGCGGTTGTAGTGGAATGGAAGAACCTTTTGCTACTGCAAACTGGAATGAATCTGACTTAATGTATTACAAGAAAACAGCAGACCGAACTGTTGCAGGTGTTCAAGCTAAATGTTATTCTGTGAATTTGAATGAATTAGCTCAACAAGCAGGAGCCAATATTGGCGGAGAAACATTGCCTGCTGGATCGGATCGAGTGGAATTTTGTTTCCATCCGCAATACAAACAATTTTTGTATTATGCTTTTGGTCCAACAACAGTACAAGTTACTAATTATGTAACTCCTGCGCCGGCCAGCAAATTTGTTTTGCCTGCAGATACTGGTGCAGTTGATCCGTACGGAACTCAAACAGGTTAAATAGTTTAGAGAAAAGAGCTTTGGCTCTTTTCTTTCTCTTTTATTTTTTTAAATACTCTTTTAAATTCTTCTATTCCCTAAGGTTTTATGTTGCGTGCCTTAACTTTTGATGATGTTCTTCTTCTGCCGCAAAAATCTGATATTTTACCCAAAGATGTTTCTTTGCGCACTAAATTAACGAATAATCTTGAACTCAATATTCCATTAATTACTGCTGCCATGGATACTGTGACTGAAGCCAAGACTGCGATTGCGATCGCCAAGCAAGGTGGAATTGGAATTATTCACAAAAATATGAGCATTGAAGCTCAAGCTGAACAAGTGGCTAAAGTAAAAAGGTCCGAAGCATTGATTGTAGAAAATCCAGTGACTGTTGCTCCCAATCAAACTTTGGCTGATTTATGGTTTATTAAAAAATCTCAAGGAATTTCTAGTTTTCCGGTAGTTCAAAATGGAAAATTAGTTGGCTTGGTTACCAATCGAGATATTCGTTTTGAAAGCAATGGTTTGAAAAAAGTTTCTGAAATGATGACTAAAGATTTAGTTACTGTAAATAAAAAAGTTGGAGCCAGTGAAGCGATTGAAATTTTACGCAAAAATAAAGTAGAAAAATTGCCCATTGTAGACAAGCAAGGAAAATTGCAGGGATTAATTACCAGTACAGATATTTTAAAGAAACAAAAATATCCAAATACTTTGACAGACCATCAAGGAAAATTACGCGTTGGAGCTGCCATTGGTCCAAAGGATTTTGACAGAATTGAAAAACTAATTTCTGCTGGAGTAGATGTAATTGTTTTAGACACTGCGCATGGTCATTCTTTGAATGTGATTAATGGAATTAAAAAAATTAAAAAAGAATTTCAAATTGAATTAATTGCAGGAAATGTTGGAACTGCTCAAGGGGCTAAAGATTTATTGAATGCTGGCGCGGATGCTATTAAGGTAGGAATTGGCCCGGGCGTAATTTGCACTACTAGAATTATTACTGGCTGTGGTGTTCCGCAGTTAAGTGCAGTGCAGGCTTGTGTGAAAGCTGTAGGTGAAGATATTCCTGTTATTTCAGACGGTGGAATTCGTTATTCGGGTGATATTGTAAAAGCTTTGGCTGCTGGTGCTTCGAGTGTAATGATTGGTTCTTTGTTTGCTGGCTGTGATGAAACTCCAGGTAAACTAATTTATTTAAACAATCGAAAATTCAAACAATACAGGGGCATGGGTTCCCTGGGGGCAATGATCGAAGGTTCCAAGGATAGGTATATGCAAGCTGATGTTATGGATAAAGACAAATTAGTTCCAGAAGGAGTAGAAGGAATTGTTCCATTTAAGGGAACTGTGGCTGAAGTATGTTTTCAGTTATTGGGCGGCTTAAAAGCCGGAATGGGAATGCAGGGTGCCAAAAATATTGCAGTATTGCAAAAAAATGCAGAATTTATAGAATTAACTTTTGCCGGATTAAAAGAAAGCCATCCGCATGATATCAAAATCACAGAAGAAGCACCGAATTACTCGTAAATTTTTTAATGTTTATGTCTTTTTCAAAAATTGAGTCTGCAGTCAAAGATTTGAAAGTTGGAAAAATTATTATTGTTGTAGACGACAAAAATAGAGAAAACGAAGGAGACTTTGTTTGCTCGGGCCAGAAAATTTCTCATCAAAAAATTAATTTCATGATCCAGCATGGCCGCGGTTTGGTGTGTGCTCCAGTTTCTGAACAAATTGCTTCTCAGTTTAATTTATTTTTAATGACCAATCCAAGAGATTCCATGCATACCCGTTTTACAGTTTCCATTGATTTAAAACAAGGCACCAGTACAGGAATTTCTGCAGATGATAGATCTAAAACCATTCAAGCTTTATGCAATACTTCCTTAAATGAGCAGGCTTTTTCTAAACCAGGCCATGTGTTTCCTTTAATCGCACGACCTGGAGGAGTACTTCAACGAGCCGGTCATACTGAAGCTTCGATTGATTTATTAAAATTAGCTGGCTTGAAAGAGGTTGGAGTTATTTGTGAAATTATTAAAGATGACGGAAAGATGGCCCGCTTGCCTTTTTTGAAAAAATTTGCATTAAAACATAAACTGAAAATTATTTCCATTGAAGACTTAATTCAATACAGGCTGTCTCAAGAACGTTTAGTGGAAAAAGTGATTACGACTACTTTGCCAACTGAATTCGGCGAATTTCGAGCCATTGGTTTTCGAGACACTGTCATGAACGGACAATATTTGGTTTTAGCTAAAGGCAGTCCAGAAAATAAAAAAAATGTATTGGTTCGCGTTCATTCAGGCTGCATGACTGGTGATGTTTTTTTTTCCAAGAAATGCGATTGCCGGGAACAATTAACTGAAGCCATGAAACGAATTCAAAAAGAAGGTCAAGGAATTATTTTATATATTGCTCAACACGAAGGCCGAGGAATTGGTTTATTGAATAAATTAAAAGCCTATTCTTTGCAAGAACAAGGCTATGATACTGTGGAAGCCAATCAAGAATTGGGATTCAAAGCAGATATGCGGGAATATGGAATTGGAGCCCAGATTTTACGTGAGCTAGGCTTAACGTCCATTCGTTTGCTTTCGAATAATCCGAAGAAAATCATTGGCTTGAATGCCTATGGTTTAAAGATTGTAAAACAAATTCCATTAACCATTAAGCCCAATAAATACAATGCCAATTATTTGAAAACCAAGAAAACCAAATTAGGGCATTTGATGTAATGCTTTTTTTTTAAATAACCTAATTTTAGATATATTTATATATTTAGGTGACGTAAATATGTAATTAAGTGGTGTAAGGTGGTTTTATGAAAGGCAGTGTGATTACTATTGCAATTAGCAAAGAGAGTGAGAAATTGTTGAGAACATTGGCCAGTGAAGAATTTGGCCATGAAAAAGGTGCATTGGGTAAAACAGTAAGTATGGCTATTCATTCTTTGATGGAAAAGAAAAAAAGAAAAATTGCTTCGGATGCACTTTTGGCTGATATGGCAAAAGGTTTTCATGGCGGTGGATTTAATGGGTGGAAAAATCGAAATGAAATTTACGACTAAAGTTTTGTTAGATACCAATATTTTGATATATGCTTACGAACAAGATAACCTGGTAAAATGTTCAATTGCCCGCAAGTGTATTGAAGAAATATCCAGCACAAATGAAATGATTTTATCTATTCAAAATTTGGCTGAGTTTTCCCGGGTTGCTAAAGAAAAACTTAAAAGTCCTCTTTCTTCTTCTGAAATAAAGTCTCATTTAAAGATCTTTGAAAAAAGTTTTACAATTATTTATTATTCGTCCAGTTCTATTGAAGTTGCGCTTGAACTCGTGGACAAGTACGGAATCCATTTTTTTGATGCTTTATTAACTGCAACGATGAAAGAAAATGGAATTAACACAATCTTAACTGAAAATGAAAAAGATTTTAACAAAATTCCTTGGCTGAACGTAGTTAATCCGTTTAAGCGTGCATAGTCTTTTTATAGTTCAAATTCATTCTTTTATTATGCCTATTCCATCTAAGCGAATTCAAATATTGCTAGCTACTCCAGATTCTAAGCTTTCTGAATTTGAATTAAAAGTAAAAAAAGCGCAATTGGATGCTTTAACTCGTTTGGCCGAACATCGCATTCATAAACGGCCTTTTTTTCAAGGAAAGTCTCTTGCAGATTTTTCAGTAATGCATACGCCTGAATTTGAGAAAGATTCTTTACTATTTTTTTCTGCCCAAATAGCTATGGTTCATGCAATGCATTGGTATTCGGATAACGGAAAAAAGCTTTTGACTATGGATCATTTTCGCGATTTATTTGCTTTTGCAGCTCACGCCTATCATCCTGCTTTGGTGGAAGTTTTTCCGCGAAGATTTTTACGGTATGCTGAAGAGAATAATTTAAAGGTTCTTCCGTTGAAGCGTTTGCAAATCATGGCTGCGCGAGGTTTAACGCGAGAACTTTCCGGACTATTAGCTCATGCTGCTGGATTAAATCCACGAGATGTTTTATTTAGGTTTACTGGGTTTCCTTCAATTATTCATTCTCCGGGCACGCGTAAGTCTAGAGTAAAACTTAAACCTAGAATAAATTTACGGAAAAAGCCTAAGCCAAAATAATTTCAGAAGATTTAAATTGAAGTTTGATGTATTCTTTTAAATGCCGGATTCTTTTATTCCTTTAGCTCAGTTGTTGAAAACGCCTGATCGTGATTTGGAGCCTTTGGCTGTTGTAGCCAAGCATTCTCAATTTCAATTATTCACTGCTTTGAAGTTATTTCGCACAGGTAACTTGAACGGAAGTATTGGAAAAGGAAAGCAAAGAATTCCTTCCAATGCTGAATTATTTGTTTTAGAAAGCAGATTAAACATAATTGCTGAAGATGCTTTGGCTTCTGTTTTATTGTGGCGAACCAATAATGGAAGAAAAGTTTTGGAAACACGAGTAGCTCAAGATTTAATTTTGTTTGCAAAATCCAAATATCCTTTGGGTTTTGTTCAAAAACTAGCCAGGCATTTTGAGCATGCAATTGAAAAACACGAAATTGCTGTTCGCGAACCTGACTTTGTAGACGCATTGTTAAGGGATCCTAGAGAGCGCGCAATTCGAATTGGGCAAGCGCATTCTGATCGATTTGTTGCTCGTGAGATTGCACAACGTTCTAAGCCTAGACCTAAACCTAAGCCAAGAATTCCAAAAAAACCAAAAAAGACAAATGCGTGGTCTGTTGTAAGAAATAAGTTTCGTTTTAAGTCTAGGCCTAAATAATTCTTTAAAAAACCTTAAATACTAGTTTTGGTCTTGTTTGTTGGATCTTATGGTTTTGAATAAATTTTATGACCGCTATGTAATGACTAACAATCTCAACTACAAGAACAATAATTTTTATTTATTAAAAACTCCGTTTGTAATGCTGCCAGTTGAATTATTGGGCGCCATGCTTAGAAACGAAGAAGCTCCGTACGTTCAGTCTTTGTATTATTGGGTGAAACATTCTACGTTTAATAATTTAACCAAAGAATTTTTGACTGGAAGTGATTTGAATTCTAAAAAGGTTTTGGATTTTTTTGAAACTTATTTTTCGGCTTCTGGTTTTGGTTTATTGCAGAATGTGGATTTAGATTTAGAACACAAGCATGCCATTGTTGTTTTAGTCAATAATCCCTTGCAAGGCAGATTAAATTTTGTTTCCCAGCTGCCTTTGGATCATTTTATGCGCGGAGTCTTAGCTGGATTATTTTCTAAATCTTTGAATTCAAATGTAGACTGTTTAGAAACTCAATGTTCTGTGTTTAACAAATTTAATGCCTGCAGGTTTGTAATTAAGCCTTTGAATGAATTTGATTTTCAAAATCCTGAAGTTCGAAGACAAATATTTATTCAGTAATTCAAGTTTTACTTGGTTTATTGATTCCTAGGCTAAAGTAATGCGTTCGGTTTTCTTCTTTTTACTTCATTTTTTTCGGCATTTGTCCAATTACCGGTGCCCTTTTTATATTCTTTAGTGAAGAATACAATATAGTATTTTGGGTTAGTTTTAGTGGGGGCAATTGTGTGAATTTGCGGATAGTGTTAGCACTTTTTGTAGCTTTTATTGTTGCTGCCGGAATTTATCTTTATTCACCTAATTTTACTGGTTTGGTTGGATTAAGTGCTGTGAATTCAAGTGTTTCAATTCCAGAAGATCAGCCTTTAACAAATGCGCAAGTTCAAACTGTTGTGCAGCAATATCTTGCTGAAAATCCAATGCGTGCAAGTTATTTAAATTCTAAAGCACAAAGTAAATTGAATTCTGTTTTGCAAGAAAATCCTGGAATGACTAAAGAAGCTGTAACTGAATTAATGAATACTTTTACTCGTTCACCGGAAGAAGAACAGCAAATGCTGCAAGAAATTGAACGCAATATGGCTGGAGTTGAAACTGTTGCAACCGGCGGGTATGAAGAAAATTTTATTTTTGGCGGAAGAACTTTTACTGAAACTGAATTAAAGAATATGACTCCAGAACAACAACAAGCATTTATTGAAGAATATGGTTTGCCAAATGGTTCGGAGGCGTATTCGAAATGAAATTGCCGGCATTATTTTTTGCAGCAATTTTTTTCTTAACAATTTTTTCAATAAATGTATTTGCTATTTGGCCTTGGGATGAATGTGCTAATCCATCGGGCGGAACATTTACTGCGCCAGGTTCTGCAACTCAAAATGTTCACTGGTTTTATGATTCAGATGATTGGGCAAGTGCCTATATTCCTTCTTCAGGGAATTATGTGTTTTATTTGAGCGGGCCTAGCGGGCAAGACTTTGATTTGCAGCTATATTATTCCTGTGGTGGATCTCCGTTTCGGAGTTCCGCAGGCAGTACGGCAACAGAATCTATTACTAACTACATATCTGGTGGTACAACTGTTCATATGCGTGTAATTGCATTTGGGAGCAGCAGCGGTAATTGGACTATGGGTGCCTATAAATCGTGTACTGCCAATACCAATTGGTGGTGTTCAAGCGGAGATGTGTATTGGTATGATTCTTGTGGAACCCGTGGATCTCTGAAACAAGATTGTACTGCCAGTCAAACTTGTTCTGTGGATGTTTGTGTGAATACTTGTACTTCTCATACTTCGTCTAGTTGTTCCAACGGTGATGTGTATTGGTATAATTCTTGCGGTACTCGAGAAGATTTAAGGCAAGATTGTTCGAGTTCTCAAATTTGTTCTGGCAATACTTGCCAAAATGTTGCCTGCTTTAATGATTCACAGTGTCCAAGTGATACTTTTGTTTCGAATACGCAAAGATGTTCTGCGTCCAGTGATGTAGAAGCTGTTTGGAGAAATTACTCGTGTGTCAATCCTGGAACAACTAGTTCGTCTTGTTCGTATGGTGAAGCCTATCAATTGTATGATAATTGCACATCTACTGAATATTGTAATTCCAGTACTAAAACTTGTCAATCATTTGCCTGTACTTCTAATTCAAGCTGCGGAACCAATGCATATACTGGAAGCACGTTTTGTTCCAATAATGATGTTTACAAAAATAATGTAACCTATACTTGCAGTAATCCAAATACTTCGAGTTCTTCGTGTTCAAATTCAACCCAAGCAATTTTACAGCAAGACTGCGGTAATAATTCTACTACAACTTCCAATCGCAGATGTTCTGGTTCAGAAATTTTAGTAGACCAAACTGCAACTTTGCGCGGCTGTTCAACTGGAGCCTGTTATTCTTCAACTGGTTCAATTACTACTACAACAGAAACTGATTGCAGTAATTTGAATTATTATGGAAGCACTGAATATTATTGTTCCAGTGATAATACGCAGAAAAGAAGCCGGCAATTGTATACTGGATTTTATTGCAATTCCAGTACAATTAGTTGTGCTCAAGGCAGTTCCTCGTATGTAAATGACCAATTGCTTGAAACCTGTGTATATGGTTGTTCAAGTGGATCATGCATTACTGCCAGACCCAATTTAGTGATTAGCAGTTCAGATATAACAATTGAGAAAACCTAAGGTGTAAAAAATGTTGAATGAAAAAGCTAGAACACAATTGACTTTGGCATTGCTTTTGTTAGTTGTAACTGGCGTTTCGTATTCTGTGTATGCTCCGCCGGGTGACAATGGAAATGCTCAGGATAATTTAAAAGATACTGATTTAATTTTTTCAACTGAAGAATTAAGTTCTTTGGAATTAAAACAGCAAGCTTTGCCTTATTTGAATTCTTTACTGAACACTGCAATTGAAGACGATCGCGCAAAATTACTGGAAGCCAGAGATGCTGTTGAAGCTAGTTTGAATTCAAATTACTGGAAACGTTCCGGTGTTTTAGTTGTAGACAATCAAGTTTTTGAATTAAGTCAAACTGCAGCCAATCGAATTAAGACTTTATATAATCGTGAAAGTTCTGATTTGAATTCTGAACAATTATTGCTGGCAATATCGCGCATAGTTCAAGCAGATCAGCAAGCAGCTGAATATACTTTGTTTTCTTTGCAGGAAATTTTTCCTCAATTAACAGATGAAAATTTGATTGCAACTATTCAGCCCATGCTTTCCAGTGCAGAAAATGCCTACGATCAAGCATTGCATCAGTTAAGTATTGGAAATTCGCCGAATGCAATTGTACACTTTCAAGAATCTTGGGATAATAGTTATCGTGCTGTTTTGTTGACTGATGAATTTACTATTCCGGAAGTAATCATTACAGAACCTTTGGCTGGCTGGTATACTCGTTTGGCCAGTATTTTGGTTTCAGGTACTCTTTGGGATGTTCAATTGGAAACCATTCCAAGTGTTGTGGTTGCAGTGAATGATTTGAATTATGTTTTCCCGCAATCCAATGGATTGTTTTCTGGAATTATTTCTTTAACTGAAGGAAGCAATGCAATTGTAGTTTACGGAATTGACCAATATCAAAATATTGGAACTGCAGAAACTCAGGTAACTTTGGATACTATAGCTCCAGAAATTTTTGTAGCCGGTGTAGAAAATAATTCATTTAATCCAGTTTCTGTTACTCCGGTAATTGAGTTTTCAGATTTGCATTTAAATGAAACCAGAATTGAATTAAACAATCAAATATTTATTTCAGGAACTGAAGTCTTAGAAGAAAAAGAATATTCTTTGGTTGTTTATGCTAATGATTTGGCTGGAAATGAACAAACTCAGACTGTAAACTTTGTAATTGATCGCACAGTTCCAGAAATTGCTTTAATCAATCCCTACAATGGTCAGTTTGTGCACAATACACTAAATGTTCAAGGTACTGTGAGCGATACTTATTTAGATTACTATATATGGAAGATTGACGGAGTTGAAGTTGCACGCAATCAATCAAATTATTCTTGGAATACTCAAAATTTTGAAGACGGAGAGCATACAGTAACTTTATTTGCAATTGATAATGCAGGAAACTCCAGTGAAACAACTGCTGCTGTTACAGTCGATAATACTTTGCCTGTGATTGAAGTTTCCGGCGTTTCAGACAATGAATTTTATAACTCTAACATTACTCCAGTAATTTTAGTTACTGAATTGAATTTAGAAATTCAGTTGTTTACTTTGAATGATTTAGAATTTGTTTCAGGCACAGAAGTCAGTGCAGAAAATGAATACGATTTGAATGTAACTGTAATTGATAAAGCAGGAAATCGTGCTGACCAAATAGTTTCATTTACGATTGACAAGACTGCTCCATTTGCTCAAATTGTAAATCCTTTGGAAAATTCCTTTGTGCATGAAATTGTTTCAATTCAAACTTTTGCAAGTGATTTGTATTTGGATACTCAAACTTTATTTTTGGATGGAACAGAAGTTTCTTCGAACAATTCTTTTGAATGGAATACTTTAGATTATTCTGACGGCGAACATAGTATTGATTGGGTTGTAATAGATCAAGCAGGGAATTCTACAACAAGCAGTGTTTTGGTTACTGTAGACAATACACTTCCTGTTGTTTTGGTTTCAGGAATTCAAGAAAATGTTTTTTATAATTCAGATCGTGTTCCCTTGGTTGAAGTTCAAGATGTAAATCCAGATCAATTGAATGTATTTTTGAATACTCAGCCTTTTGAATTAAGTAATTCCATTTCTTCAGATAACGAATATTCTTTTACTGCAATTGCTGTGGATCGTGCTGGAAATATTGGGCAGACTACTGTAAACTTTGTTTTGGATAAAACTGTTCCAGTAGTGGAAATTGTTTCTCCTGTAGAAAATTCTTTTTTGCGCCAAACTGTTGGAATCGAAGGACTTACAGAAGACAAGTATTTGAGTACAGTTGAATTATTGGTGGATGGAACTCTAGTTTCAAATAATTCTTTTTTTGAATGGAATACTTTGAACTATTCAGAAGGCTTGCATTCCATTGAATTAATTGCTTTAGATTTAGCTGGCAATCAATCTAGTCAAACAATTCAAGTGACTGTAGATAATGTTTTGCCGGAATTGTTGGTTCAAAATTTAACTGAAAATGGTTTGTATTTGAATTCTGATTTTACTCCCAAATTTGAATTAACTGAAACTAACCCTAGTGTAACCAGTTCTTTGTTGAATGATTTAGAATACAATTTGGAAACTGTAAGTGTAGATGGAGATTATGTTTTGGAAATTACTCACACAGACTTAGCTGGAAACTCCAATTCTTTGACTCGTACATTTGTAATGGATCAAACTTATCCAGTAACTTCAATTGATTCTCCAACTTCTGGTTCGTTTGTTCGCGGTATTGTTTTAGTTCAAGCTCAAGCCAGTGACTTGCATTTGAGCCTAACTCAACTATTGATTGACAATGTTTTGGTTTCTTCTGAAAATGAATTCGAATGGAATACTTTAAATTACGCTGAGGGTGCTCATAAAGTTGAATGGATTGCTTTAGATTTAGCTGGAAATCAAACCAACAGTGTTTCGTATATTGTAGTAGATAATACTGTTCCAGTGATTGCTATTGTTGGAGTAACTGAAGGAACTTTTTATAATTCGAATCAAACTCCATTGGTTGTAGTTCATGAAACCAATCCTAAATTAACTCAAGCATTTTTGAATAACGAGCTCTTTGAATTAGATTCAACTATTGTTGAAGAAGGCGAATATACTTTAGAAGTTCAAACAGAAGACTTAGCTGGAAATACTGCTGTTCAATCTGTTTCGTTTGTAATTGACAAAACTGCGCCTGTAACTTCCATTGATTCTCCAAGTTCTGGTTCGTTTGTTTCAGGCAATGTTTCAATTACTGCCAGTGCCAGTGACTTGTATTCTTTAACTCATACTTTGTCTATAGATGGCCAAGTTTTGACTGAAAATAATTTTATGACTTGGAATACTTTGAATTATTCTGATGGCTTTCATGCAATTGAATGGCATGTGCAAGATTTAGCAGGAAATGAAACCAATTTGACCTATGCTGTTACTGTTGACAACACAGTTCCAGTAATTGAATTTTTGAATTTAGAAGAAGGAACTTATTACAATCAGTTTTTGGTTCCAGAAGTTAAAATTACTGAAACTAATTTAGATTCAGTGCAGTATTTCTTAAACAATCAATCTTATATTCCTGGAACTGTAATTCAAGAAAATAAAGAATATGTTTTAGAAGTTCAAGCTTTGGATTTAGCCGGCAATCAATCGATTGAAAGTGTTTCATTTATTGTAGATACTTTAGCTCCAGTTGTGGAATTAAGTGTTCCGAGTGCCAGTAGTTTTGTTCGCGGGGTAGTGGAAATTTCGGGTTCAGTTTCTGATTTGTATTTGGATTCAACCAATTTATTAATTGACAATTCTTGGGTTACTTCTGATTTACCATTTAACTGGAATACTTTAGATTATTCAGATGGAAATCATGTAGTTACTTTTACTGGAACTGATTTGGCTGGAAACTCAACTACAGTTTCTGAAATCTTTACTGTAGATAATACTGTTCCAGTGTTTGTTTATGTTTTGCCGAATCAACCGTATACTCGCTGGGATGTATTGGTTGATTTTGTTTTAACTGAAATCAATAAAGGTGTTACTGAAGCTTTTTTGAATAATGAATCTTTTGATTGGCGTTCAGTAATTTCAGCTGAAGGAGATTACAATTTAGTTTTACGTCATACAGATAAAGCTGGAAATATTGCAGAAGTTTTGCGTACATTTACAATTGATAAAACCAAGCCTTGGGCTGAAATTTTAAGTCCAGAAAATAATTCGTTTGTTAAAGGAATTGTTCGCGTTTCTGCAGATGCGAATGACTTGCATGGTATTGTGTACCGTTTGGATGTAGATCAACGTGTTTTAACTACTGGCAAATCCATTGACTGGAATACTTTTGTTGAAGGCGATGGCTTGCATGTTTTGAAATGGTTTGTAATTGATGTCGCAGCCAATGATATTTTAGTTGAACATACTGTTACTGTAGACAATACTTTGCCTGAAATTCGTTTCACCAATATTCAAAACGGAATACACTACAATTCTTCAATTATTCCTGAAATTGAAATTGTGGAATTAAATTTGCAGAGCGTACATTATTTTTTGAACAATCAACCGTATGTTTTAGGTACTCCAATTTCTCAAGATAATGACTATGTTTTGGAAATTCAGGTTACAGATAATGCTGGAAATTATGTTACGCGATTTATTAATTTTGTGATTGACACTACTGCGCCTGAAACAGTGTTAACTGTTCCAAACACAAATGATTTTGTAAAAGGCATGGTTTCAGTTACTGGTGAAACTTCAGATTTGTATTTAGACACCACTACTTTGTATATTGACAGTTTGCCAGTTGCGTATAGTTTTCCGTTTGAATGGAATACTGTAAATTATTCAGACGGAACACATACTGTAAGTTATACGGCTGTAGATTTGGCTGGCAATTCAACTACTGTAAGTACAACAGTTAATGTGGACAATACTTTGCCGGCTGTAACCTATGTTACTCCAATTGTAAATTCGTATGTTCGCCAAACAGTTGAAATTAATGCAACAATTGTTGAAACAAATTTGGAATTATTGGAATTATTAATTGACACTGAATTGATTAGTAATTCTTTGCCGTTTGAATTAAATACTTTAAATTATTCAGATGGAGAACATCAATTGTCTGTAACTTTAACAGACCAAGCTGGCAATTATTATAGAACGGATTGGACTGTATTTGTAGACAATACTGTTCCTGAATCGACTGTTTCTGAATTAATCGAGAATCCTACTTTGGTTGAACCTTTTTATTCTTTAACTGGAACTATTTTAGACTCAAGTAGTATTGAATATGTTCTAGTAAATGATCAAATGGTTTCTGTATTGGATGGAGATTTTTCATTTGATTTTAATGTAATCGAAGGTCGAAATACAATTACTGTAACTGCAGTTGATTTAGCTGGCAATCAAGTTGTTTTCTTGAAAGAAAGATTGGTAGACAAAGATTTGTTGCCTGATTTTTATGAATTATCTGTCTTGCAGTCTGATCCGTTGAATTCAGATTCTGATTTTGGAACAACTGAAGCTGATGAATCAAATAACGAAATTTTGGATGATGCTGAAGATTTAGACCAAGATGGTTTGCCTACATTTGCAGAATATTTTTATGGCTCTAATCCATTTTCAGATAATTCGGACGCAGATTCTTTGGATGATTTCTTTGAGTTAACTATGTCAGGCACTGATCCAGGAATTGCTGACTCAGATGAAGATGGCGTCTTAGATTCTGATGAAGACTTTGATGGAGATAGTTTAACGAATGCACAAGAAGAACAACTGCATGCCAATCCATACTTATTGGATACTGATTCAGATGGCTTAGATGATTCTGTTGAATCTAGTTTAGGCACAAATCCAATTGAAGTGGATTCAGATCATGATGGTTTATTGGATGAAAGTGAAATTTATTTGGAAAGCAATCCTTTGGTGTCAGATTCAGATAATGATGGTGTCTTAGATTCGTTGGAATATTATTCACAGACTTTTTCAGACTTGAATGGAATTTTGCAAGTTACTATTGAAGGTCAAGGAGACTTGCGATACACTACTCAAGTTGTAGAAACACCTGAACCACATGCAGCATTGTTGGAATTACCGGATATTGTTACAGGCTACTATGATATCTCTACGGATTCAAATTTTTTATCTGCTGTAGTGCGTTTGCATTATGCTGAAAGTGACTTGAATGGTTTGTTGGAATCTGAAATTCGATTATTTTACTACGATGAAGACTTGAATATTCTTGTAGAAGAATCCGTGCAAGGAGTGAATGAATCTGAAAATTATGTTTGGGCTCAAACTACCCACTTTAGTTATCGTGCTGCTGGTTCCAGTAAAAATTGGAAAAGTCCAACCAGTTATCCTTGGAATCGCGATCCAATTGTTTATTCTTCTGGAGAAACTTTGCGTTTGAAAGCCCGCGTTTATAATATTGGAATTGCTCCAGCTTCAAATGTTCCTGTGAGTTTTTATTCTGGAGATCCAAGTTCTGGTGGTGTTTTACTTGGAACAGTTACTGTAAATAATATTCCTTCTGGTGGAAATGCTGAAGCAATTTTGACTTGGGTTGCCAGTTTGGATGTAGATTTCTTGTATGTTGTAGTGGATGCAGGCAATGTTATTGCAGAAGAATCTGAAACCGATAATAAAGCATTCCGTCAGTTTATCACAGAATTTAACGGCGATTCTGATGGTGATGGTTTAAGTGATTATGAAGAAATTAATGGAATGCGAACACAATTCAGTAATTTATTTATTAAGACAGATCCTTACGAAGAAGATACTGATGGCGATGGCTTAACTGATAATGTTGAAATGAATTTGGGTGGAGGAACTAATGCAAATCAACAGTATCTTACTAAAAGTAATCCATCTAAATTGGATTCGGATAATGATGGTTTAACGGATTACGAAGAACTTGCTGGCCGGCAATTACGAATTACAAACAATCACTCAGATGCAGTTGCTTTATTGTCTGATTTGGAATTTGGAAATAGTTTAAGTGATAATGTGGACACTGGCACAGTTTATTCTGATGCATACATGGTTGACACCGATGCAGATGGGTTAACAGATTATCGCGAATTTGAATGGGGTTCAAACCCCCGCTGGGTTGACTCAGATAGTGATGGACTAAAAGATGGTGTTGACGATGACCCTTCAATGTATGATGTTACTCCTCCAAGCGTGCAAATTGTTTCAGTTTATCAAGATGAATGGTTTGGATACAAAATTAAATATGTTGTGACTGCTACAGATTCATCTGGAATAATTGCTCATTGGATAATTCATGATGGCATACAAGTTGATTTTGCAACTTATGCTAATCGAAAAAATCCTGTGACTATTTCAGGTACCTTGGATGTCAGCTGGTTAAGTGAAAGTTTTACTGGCACTGTGGCTAACGTAAAAGTGGAGGATTATTCCGGTAACCAATTGATTAAAGACTTGTATTCTCAAGATGGTGTTGTCACTTCAGCCGCTGTTGCTGCTGTGAAAGAAATTAATCGATTGTATTCTCAAGTGGATCCTTTTAGTGGGGGAATACAATCTGGAATTGCAATTAGTTTAATCCATCAAGGAGAAGATATTGTAGGCATAGTTAAAAATCCAGGCAGTATTTTGGATGGTATTCGTGGTTTAGGCACTGCAGTAGATGAGCAAGGTATTGGTGTGGTTTCTACTTTATATAATTCATTTAAGCAACGCATTGATGAATCGCATAATTCTTTGAATCCATTTAAATCCAGTGACTGGAGATATTCTTCTTATCAAGGTGGTTTTTACACTGGTTATGTGGGTGGCTTAATTATTACTTCCGTGGTAGGCGCTGGTGTTGTATCCAAAGGATTGAGTGTCATTAAAGCTGGAAGTTTAGTTTCTAAAATTTCAAAAATTAGCATTGTAAAGAGCGCGCTGAGTATTGTAAAACAAACTCCACGAATGAAACTGTTATTGGGCGCAGCCGGAACTGTAGCTGCTACCTATTGGTTGAAAGAACAGTTCCCTGATATTGATGCATTGCAAACTTTGTCCGATTACCAAATAGGTTTTGCCACCATGGCATTAACTGCTGAAGCAGGTCCTGCCTTGGGTCGCATTGCAGGAGTTACAGCAGCTCAACAAAAACGCTTAGTTGTATTTCTTTCCCGAAATTCTAAATTTACTGTAGAAAATCGTGTGGCTTTCTTAAAGCCAGCATCAATTGACAACGGCGTAGCTAAAATATTCAGTGACTTGTCTGATGACTTACAGGATAATATTTTTATAGCATCTCACGGACAAGGCATTCCTTCATTGGAACGTAGTGTAATTGTTTCTCGCACAAATCGATTGAAAAATGTCCCCGGAGTTGACGATGTTGTAAGGAATCTTAATAAACGTAATTGGCATGGTCATTATTTTGAATTAGATGCCGCGGATACTTTGCGAACGCGGGGTCATAATTTAATTGAATTATCTAAAAAATACCCTTTTGGTGACGGTGAACTGGATGTGTATTTCCAGCACTTAAATGGAAAGAAAATTGTTGCTGAAATAAAATCTATTCCGGCTGATAAATGGCTTACAAATAAAGGAAACTTAGATCCGCGTATTGATCGACAATTGGATAGATATGCGCGACTTGTACAAACTGGCGATGCTCAAGAAGCATGGGTTATTTCAGAAAACACTATTTCTCCTGCTGCCAGAACGCTTATTGAAAACAAAGGAATTATTATAAAATATATTGGAGAGATTTAATTGTGTCTTCTGGTTTTGTTGCACAGTTTTATGTCTCTGGAAATTTATCTTCTGAAATTATTTCCACTAAATTATTAAAAGTAGCACAAGTCCTACAAGAAAGTGGATTTACGCTTGAAAAAGAAAAATCTTTAGAATATACTTTTTACTGTAAAGAAAACAGTTATTTTATGGAATTGTTTTTGTTTCAAGCTAATTCAGTGGATTCATTTAAGGTAATTGAATTATCAGCTACTTTAAGTTCACATCTTTCCCTGCAATTTTGGAATAAACTTATTGATGTAGTTATCAAAGTATATAGTGTTATTCAACCAGAATTTGGATTGGGTGACGCGGAAGAGTTTTTTAATGATTTTAGACATCCTAAAACTGAATTAGGCTGGCTTACTTTCTTTAACTCAAAACAAGTTCATTCACTGGGTGAACAAAAGTTTTCTCAAATTCCGGTGTGGAAATCAGGAGAATACGAATTGAAATTCGGAGAATACTTTGACAAAGTGTCTGCCGGCAAAATGCAGTTGTTACCTGTCTGGAAATGCGAAAAATTATCCGATGGAAGTTATCTTTTGGTATTGACTGAACAATTTGAAGGCTATCCTTCTCTAAAAGAGCTGAAACAACATTTAGGGTTGTGAACTTATTTGTAGCTTTTGTACCAGCGTTCGTATTCTTTGTGCGTTTCAAAGCAATGCAGTATGTAAATGATTTCTTTTTCGATATAGTAAATAATTCTTGCTTGTTTTGTGACATTTTCTGTGAAATAAGGCAAGCCATGATTCAAGTGTTTGCTAACTGGATTGTCGGCAATTTTTTCAATATGTTTTCCAAATTGTTTGTTTAAAGGATTGGGTATTTTTTCAAGTTCTTTTTCAGCAGTTTCAAGAATTTGTATTTCCATTTTACCACTTGAACTTTTTCTTGATTTCATTAAAAGACTTTGTTTTGATATTGCCTGCTTTCACTTCATCCATTTCTATTCGGATGCCTTTGGCAACCAGTTCTTTTTCTTCTTCATCCAGTATGCGTTCGTAAGCCAATAATGCCTGCCGAATTACTTCGGTTTGACTTCCAGCATATCCTTTTTCAATTGCTTTTTTTACAATAGTTTCATAAGGAATTCCCAAATTTACGTTCATTTCAGTTCCTCCAGTTCGATTTAATGCATATATTTAATGTTCATTAAACTATATAAATAGTGCCTATTGAATGTGCATTAGATGATCATTTAATAACTATT
Source organism: Candidatus Iainarchaeum sp. (assembly GCA_030649345.1). Classification (GTDB taxonomy): domain Archaea; phylum Iainarchaeota; class Iainarchaeia; order Iainarchaeales; family 0-14-0-20-34-12; genus JAUSKK01. Next base: position 74,893 of record JAUSKK010000038.1, read on the forward strand.
TTTTAAATCAGGAAATCGTTTTTGTTGCCATTTTTTAGAAAAGGTTTTAAAGTACTTTTGCCAATAGTTTATTGATTGTTATGAACTTTAAGGTAATTTTAGAGAAAGGTGAAGATGGTTTTTTTGTAGTGACTGTTCCTGCTTTGCCTGGTTGTATTTCTCAAGGTGAAACTGAAAAAGAAGCTTTGGATAATATTAAGGAAGCCATTGAATTGCATGTTTCTTCTTTGGCTGAAGATGGAATTCCGATTTCTCAGAAACAAGTTGTGAAGGAAGTTGCTGTAAGGTTATAGAATGTCTAAGCTTCCGATTATTTCCGCAAACGAAACGCTTGTTTCGTTGCGCATTAAAACGTGTTCGTTTTAATTGCGGAAAAGATTTATTGAAAATTTTATTAAAAAAAGGTTATTATATTCGAAACCAGAAAGGAAGTCATGTTCATTTGCGTCATTCTTTTTTGTTGCCTGTGACTGTTCCCAATCATAAAGTAATTGCACTAGGTACACTTAAAGCTATAATGAAAACTACTGGTTTAACTGAAAAAGATTTTGAGTAATTTGCTATTTTTTAAACCAAGAAATTGTTTCTTGTTTGATTTGTTCAGCGAGTGTTGAATTTTTGGTTATGGTAATTGGTATTTTTGTTTTTTGTTCGAATACGTTTTCAAAGAATTCGTTTAAATTCATTTGATTGAATGTTTTGGTTTTTTGATAGAATTCATTGATTTCTTTTCGGAGTTCTGGCGGATGAAATGATTTTTCATTTCATCATTTCAGCATAACTGTATTGTTATGTTGGAGTGATAGTTCATAGTTTATGATTTATTTTAGAGTCATTTTTTTATAATTTGAATGTATTTGAGTACTTTCAACCTCAATTGGTGTGCATTAGCAATATATAATAGTTTGCATTACTAATGCACACTTAAGGTTTCGGTCTAATCTGGGCAATTTGTGGGTTAGCAAGTTTTATATACTTCTTTTACCTTACTAATTCGAGTTAAGAGATGTATTTTATGGCTAGTGACCGAACACAAACAGGTATTGAAGGCTTGGATAAAGCATTAAATGGAGGCATTCCTTCAGGAAATTTAGTCTTATTGTCGGGTGGAGCTGGAACTGGTAAGAGTACCTTATGCTTGCAGTACTGCATTAATGGTTGTGTAAAATTTAATGAGAAAGCTTTGTTTATTTCAACAGAGCAAACGCCCACTGAATTACTAAGACAGGCTGCTCAATACAATTGGCCTTTGACTGATTTGATTAACAAAGGCAAACTCAAGATAGAATACTTTGATGTTACCAAAGGCGACGAGTTCTTGAAACGAATCGATGAAAGCATTGATCACTTTAAACCCAACAGAATTGCTTTAGATTCTTTAACCACATTAGCCGATGCTTTATTAATTTCAGACATGTCAGAAGAAACTGCTTTTAGTATGGTTCAAATTGCCGAAAGCGTAAACCCTATTCCAAGAACTGAACAAATAATTACAAAAACACTATTATACAGATTAATTGGAGCACTCAAAAAATATCATGTTACAACTTTACTCACAAGCGAATTGCCGGAAGAAGGAAAAACACTAAGCGCAGATGGAGTAAGTGAGTTTATTACGGATGGAGTAATTTTATTAAGTTATTTGAGTGTTGGTGCAACTGAATTAAGAGTTCTTAAAATAAGAAAAATGAGATATTCTGTTCACACTAAAGAATATCTGACTTATGATTTTTCATCCAAAGGGCTTGAATGCAAACTTGAAGAACAGTTAAGTATTTAGTTATTGATTTCTAATGTGGGATACTGTTGCCAAACTTTTAATGCACAAACAAATTTCCTTTGAAAAAGGTAAAATAGAAATATTTGGTCGGCTTTCATCACTGTTGCCATCAGATTCGTTTGTGACTCTACAAATGGAACTTGAGACACGTGGACTTCAAAACTTAATATATTTTAAAGCAAAAGAATCAGGCGCAAAATGGTTTGTTGAAATGAATAAATATTATCATTTGAAAGGAATGGATGTAATTAAATGGGGGTCTGAAATAGTTACATTTGCCGGTTGGGGTGAAGCAATAATTGTAAGACGAGATGATTCAAAAAAAGAAATTGTATTTAATTTAAAAAATTCAATAACTGCAAAATTACACCCAGCCTCAGTAGTGCCAGTTGATCATTTATTTCGAGGCTTACTTTGTGGTGCAATGGCCACAATTTATGATATTGAATTATCTAAAATTGACGCAGTTGAAACTAAGTGTATTGCGATGGGTAGTCCAATCTGTGAATTTATTGTCAAACAAACTAGCGAATTTGATGTTAATAATGATTTAGTTAAAGCTCAGCTAACTCCGGTAATGTAAAAAGCTGTTATTGTAATCCCAATTTCGACAAGTAATACGTACCAAATATATGTACTGACATTTTTTGAGTGAATAATTAAATTTTCATTTGAATTGATTATTTTTACCTTTTTATTTAATGCCCAAAATAACATCAAAGATAAAATTACTGGTAATAAAAAAAGTTTATTTAAATTACTAAAAATAATAGCCACTGTTAATCCAACGAAAAGTAAATACACTGAATTCATAATCCATTTTAAAGTGCTCTTTTCGCCAATTAATAGTGGAATGGTTTTGAAACCAAATTTTTTCTCACCTTGTTGATCTTCAATATCTTTTATTGGTGCAATAATTCCAATGAGTAAACTAAAAAAAACAAAAAATATGATTGAAAATGGATTATTGCTGATTAAAAATCCACAAATAAAAGGAATTATTGAATAAAACATTGCTCCAAAAATAGGAGTTGCAAATATTTTCCTTTTTAGGTAAAACGGCCTTGCAGTATATGCGATTGTAAGAATTGCAAGTAAAATAATTGTAAAAAAAATGTTGGCACTAACAAAGTATGCTAAACTAAGACTAATTATATAAAAGGCAATTGCTAAAAACAGTATAACTTTTTTATCAACTTTTTTGTTTGGGATTGGTCTATTGGGTTTGTTTATCTTATCCAGGGTTTCATCTTCAACCATATTAAGAAAATTGAATCCACTTATTGTAAAAATAAGTGCAAAAAGTGTTAGTACCAATTTAGAACCAATTGGGAATATTCCTGCGTGAATGGCTAATGAACTAAATAGTCCAATTGCCACTAAGATAATGTATTGGGGGGCCAAAAGTGAGCTGATTTCTTTCAATGTAAGCATATTTATTAATACGTCTTAATCTATTAAAATATTCGCATGGTGCTATTGTGGATTTAAATATCATCGGAGGAGGAATTGCTGGGCTTACTTGTGCCATAAAGTTAGCAGAAGCTGGAAAAACAGTGGAAGTCTTTGAAAAACAAGATTTTATTGGAAAAAGCGAAGGTGAAAATCTTAAAGCAATCCGTAATTATGATGTTAAAATCGATCTTATTGAATATCTTAAAAAAAATAATATTGATTTGAAAAATGTTAAACCAATTGATAAAATTACCAAATATTCTCCAACTGGAAAAAAGATGACTGTTACTTCTGACAATGGTCCACTATTTTATATATTAAAAAAAGGCCATGATGAAAAGTCTGTCGATTATGAACTTTATGAGCATGCATTGAATCATGATGTAAAAATTCGCTTTGGTCAAAATAAAATTATAACTGATGGTGACGTAATTTCAGTAAATACTATTTATCGAAATATTTGGGCTCATGGGGCAATGTATTCTGATGTCGATGTTGACGAGTCTGAAATACTTTTTTTTATGGACAATAATTATGCGCCTCAAGGATACATCTATGGTATGCCTTTTGGGAAGCACCAATTTTGTTTAGGTTCTGTAAGTTTTGATTTGAATTGTGCTCTTCCCATTTTATTTAGACGTTTTATTACGGAAAATAGTGTAATCTCTAAAATTCTTGAAAATGCAACACTAACAAATCACTATGGTGGCTTTGCGTACTCTAATATTCCTGAAACTGCAGTGATTAATAAAAAATTATTTATAGGTTCTGCCGCTGGTTTTATAGATCCAGCCCGTGGTTTTGGTGTTAAATATGCCTTCCAATCAGCGATATTGGCTGCAAATGCACTGACCAATAATCTAAATTATGATACACTTTGGAAAACTGAATTTAGAGCTGAATTAATAGATGGTTACAAGCGCCGACTTTTACTTGAAAAAATGAGTAATGCTGATTATGAAAAATTAATTATTGATGAAAAGGTTTCCATTAAAAATTATGAAAAGATACCATTTGGACTACAAAATCTATTTAAAAAAATTGAGTTATCTGTTGAGCTTAATAGTTTAAAGCAAAAATATGATTTAACTAAACTATTTAGGTAATTCTTCCGTGCAGATTGAACGGGAACTTTTATAAATTTGAAAATTTATGGATAATAAGATGGTTTCTGGAAAAGTAATTGTTTTGTTTTTGCTGGTTTTGCTGAGTTGTACTTTAACTGCAAGCGCGCAATCTTTGAGTTCAGAAGTTGAAAACATTCAAATTCAAGCCCAAAAATATGAATCTCAAGAAATTAGTTTCCTGCAATTAAAAATGCTGCTCAATCAAGCCAGAGAAAATATTGTCAGCAAAATTGAAAACCAAAGAATTCAAATCTCTGGCCAAGAAGAAAACAGAAACGAATTAGGCTGGAGTACAGAAAGCATCCAACAACTATTAGGAGAACCTACTGGATACGATGAATGGCTATGGTTTGAAAACTTAAGACAATCCAAACGAGTGAAAGAAAAAATTGCCAAATGGGAAAAAACAATCTGGGATGGGCAAAAAATTAAAATAACCCTAAATGCTTGGCCGCAAGCACTCCAACACGAACAAGAAATTATTCAATTTTACTGGATTGATTTAGATTTAAAATTTAAAAAACCAGAAGATCGGCTGGAAAAAAACAAAATCATCCAAGAACTAGACACAGCCATACAAAATTACAAAAATCAAACCACGGATATTAAAGAATTTGCAAAAACAACAGTAGAACTAGAAAAACAACTGCAAACATTTTCTGAAAACAATCAAAAAAATTGCGCGGCAGCCATGGAAAACTTTTTTGAATTCACACCCCAAGAACGCCTTAGAACCCAATGGCAAGGAGTACTATTCGAAGGACAAAATTTTGAACTAGAACTCAACTTAGATGAAGGCAAAGAACCAGACCACAATTACCAATACTGGAATGCCAGAGTAGACTTCCGGCCAACAACAGACAATTTTAAATTACCAGAATTTTTACCTCAAGAAAACAACTTACAAGAAGAAATTGCAAACCAACAACCCGAAGAATTAATTCAAGAACTTAAAAAAAGACTAAATCAAATCAAAGAATTTGCAAAAACACTGGATATTATTCCCAATGCTTCAGCTGGGCAACAAATTCAAGAAAACTTGTACTGGATTCAAGAAGCAAGCAATGTATTAAACCAAAAAGCCAACAATCAAGAATATGGTTACACTCTAGAAAAACTTGCACAAGACTGGGAACAAATATTTCAAGAATTTACAACCAATTATGAAAAAAATACAATTACTGAAAAAAGATTCAATGTCTTAGTCTTAGATGAACAAAAAGAACAAACATCCGCCTATTGTCAAGCCAAAGAAACAGACTGCGGAGAAAACAATGTCTGCCAAAATGCTGTTTGTGTGAGTGCTTTAGGTGGAAATGAAATCTGTGACAACCAACAAGACGATGATTTAGATACTTTAAATAACTGCGAAGACCCAGACTGCTTTGAAACCTGCAGAAATCCGCCAGAAATAAATGAAAATAGTTTTCCGGAACCGCAAAATAGTCCGGAACAAGAAAATTCTATTTCAGAACCTGAAAGTAATCCAGAAAATTCAAATCCAGGCTCTGAAAACAATGAATTAGAAAATTCTAATCCTGAATTAAATGAAAACAATTCTTTGCAAAATACAGGAAATGTTTTACTGCAAGCAAACGAAAATGAATCTAGGTGCGGTGAATCGGTTTGCAGAACAAATCAAGTATGCAATTCAGAAAAAGGCTGGTGTGATTGCAGGCAAGGATTCTTTGACTGTGACGGCGAATGGTTAAATGGCTGCGAAAGCCAAAGTTCCTGCAAACAATGTCAAACCAATCAAGATTGTGCTCAAACCAGGTGCAGTGAAGACAATCGAAGACTTACTGAATTTGAATGCAAACAAGGAGATAGTTATACTGAAAATATAGCTTCAGTTGAATTGGCTGGAAGTTGTGAAATACTGAATTCTGGAGAAATTCGAGCCGGAGTATGGATTAGTGCTTGGGGTGAAGGATTTGAAAACTTTAATGAATTCAAACAAGAATACTATTCTCAAGATGATAAAAGTCATTGCTTGAAAGAATTTGAATCCTTTAAACAAGAACGCATTGAATTACAAAAATCTTTAAACAATGAATTGCTGGAATGGTTTTATGAAAATTCAGTTAAACAAAAAGTAAATGATTTTGAAAAACACACGCGTTCCATTCGTGCAATTTATGAAAGTTTTATTCGCGTCAACGGAGACTTAGCCAGAAGCATGACTTGCTTGAATATGACTCAATTGCCTGCAGAAATTCAACCGATTTCCAAAGTAAAACTAGACGCAGGAAATGGGTATGTTGAAATATGGGAAGAAAAAAAGACAACTGCTTTTTTTGCAGAAGGCCAGCAAACTCAAACAAGCGTGGAAGTAATTTCGCCGTATGCTACGTTTTGGTTTTTTCCAACAAGAGAAGAATTTAAAGAAGAATTCAAAAAACACTTTTTTGAAGAAGGTCCAGAATCTGAAGGGCCCAGTCCAGATGAATTGAAACAAATCAGAAACGATTTACAGGTAATACAAAAAATTGAAAGAATTAGTGACTTGTTTGGAGGAGAAGCCAAATTAGTAATGGAAATACGAGATGGAAGTGAAGCAATTGCCCGCGGAGTATTCTCCATTGATCCAGTGAATTTAGTTCGATTTGATAAAACGTTAGACAAACCTGAAGATACAGACGTAACTTTAGTGGTGGGTTTGGATTTTATGTATGGAATTATGGAAGGTATTTTTAAAGAACAATTCGAGAACGATGTCCAAAAACCATATTGGGAAGAACAATTTGAATTTGAAATTGATGATGCTTTAATTGAAATTAAAATTTTCAGTAACTTAATTGGCGGTTTACTTTCTGGGCAAATTATAGTTGAACCCTTTTATCAATTGCCGAATACTCTTTTAGCATTGCAAGAATTAATGACTTTAATGCCCAAAGGATAAAATTAGCTTTAAGGTGCCAGTCGATTCATGGTTCGCGGGAAAGGAATAGCATCTTTTACAGAATCTAATTTTAATAACCAGCGGCAAATTCTTTCGGAGCCCATTCCAAAACCTGAATGGGGAACTGTTCCATATTTTCGCAAGTCTGTAAACCATTCATAATCTTTGGGGTTTAATCCAGCAATCTTCATGCGTTCAATTAATTCACTATAATCCGAGACACGTTCTGAGCCTCCAATAATTTCTCCAATTCCTTCCGGGGCCAATAAATCTCCGTCCAATACTGTTCTTGGATCTTGGGGATTAATTTTCATATAAAATGCACGAATTTCTTTCGGTAAATTAATTAAAAAAATTGGCTGCTTGTTTTCTTGAACTAAAATCTTTTCTTCATCTAATCCTATTCCGTCGCCCCATTTAATTTTGACTCCTTTTTTTTGCAAAACATCCAAAGCTGTTTCATACGTCATGCGATCAAATGGTGCTTTAATATTCAATAAATCTTGAGGATCTCGGCCAAATCTTTTCAATAATTCTGCTTGTTCTTTTCCGAGTTTGTGGCAAAAATATTGAACCAAGTTTTCTTGCAATTCTAAATTCATGTCAAAATCATACCATGCCATTTCGGGTTCCATTTGCCAAAATTCAGTTAAATGTCTCGGTGTTCTAGAAGGATCTGAACGAAAAGAGGGTGCGAAAACGTAAACTAAAGGATTTCCTGAAATCATGGCTTCACTATACAATTGTCCAGATTGAGAAAGATATGCTGTGCGGTCAAAATATTTAACTTCAAAAACTTCAGCGCCTCCCTCACAAGCAGAAACAGTAAATAAGGGCGGCTGGACTTCAATAAATCCCAAAGAATCTAAATATTCGCGGCAAGCTTTCATTAATTCATGCTTGAATTTGAATACATCTGCCATTTTTTGAGAACGAACCCATAAATGTCGTTTGTCTAATAATAATTCGATGCTTTGATCTTTTCCAATCGGAAAAGGTTCGCCGCGAAATAAAACTTGCAAATCTTTAACTTGAATTTCAGCTCCACCGGGTGCTCGTTCATCTTTTTTGGCAACACCAGTCAAAGCTACAACACTGGATTCAGGATATAAGGGTTCTAAAGATTTCCATACTGGTTCTGGCACAGAATCTTTGCTGACAGTACATTGAATTATGCCAGATCCATCTTTAATGACTACAAAAAACATGTTCGTTGAACCGCGAGCTCTATACACCCAGCCGCGCAAAGCAACTTCGCCTACAGGGTTAGCTAGCACGTGTTTAACTAAACCAAATATTTTGGCTTGTTCTTTCAATGGCTTGCTTAAAATAGTCTTCAAATCCATTAAAATCGTCCCGATTTTAAATTTTTAAATTTTGTTGCAAAATTTAAATCCATAGTATCATTTATAGATGCAAAAACATTTAAAGCTAGAGATTGTGTTAAGGCATTGCAAGACTCTGAAAGATTTAAAGTTTGATTTAACCTAAAGCAAGTAATGCATTCCGTAAAACAAGTTTATGAAACTTACCCGTATCCTAGAAGATGGGTGAATTCCAAAGAAGATTTAATGAATTACTTAGACTGGGTTTTGGAAGCCATTGGATTGGAAAAAACTTGGCTCAAAGACAAACACATTTTAGAAATTGGCTGTGGCACAGGAGAAATAGCGAATGCTTTAAGTTTAGCTGGAGCGCATGTAATTGCTTTAGATTTAAGTAAAAATTCATTAAAGTATGCTCAAAAATTGAAAGAAAAATTTCAAACCCAAAATCTAGAATTCATTAATGGGAATGCTTTAAGCTTGCCTTTGAAAGAAAATCAAAAATTTGACTTAGTGTTAAGCTTGGGGGTCCTTCATTACACTGGAAATACAAAAAAAGCAATTCAGCTAGCCAGCCAGCATGTCAAATCTACTGGCTATCTTTCTGTTGGGCTATATAATAAAATCGGAAGACTTCGAATGAGAATTAAAAGATTTATTGTTCAAAAATTGGCTGGAAATAATTTAGAAAAACAAATGCAGTTAGGCAAAAAATTATTTGGTTATGGAAATACGGCTATGCATGAACAAGTTTGGCTGGCAGACAAATATGCCGTGCCTGTAGAAACCTATCATTCGCTGAAAGAAGTTACTAAATGGTTTGAAAAAAATAAATTTGAAATTGTAAACATTCGGCCAAAACTGAAATGGAAAAGTTTTTTGAAAAATGAAATAAACTGGTTTTTTGAAAAGCGAGGAGCTTTTTTTATTGTAACTGGAAAAAAGAATTAGATTGAAAATAAAGAGTGGTTTTATACTGGGTATTCCCCCACCACTCTTTCCTTGAAGATATATAAATTACTTATCTAAACCGGTTTATATGACTATTGTTTGCTTAAAGTTTTATTTCTTCAAAAAGCTCATCTAATAGGAAAACTTTGTCGGCAATATTGCGTAAGTCTTTGGATAAGTTTCTCTTAAAAGATACCACCCAAACTTTTAGTCCTTTATCTTTTGCACATTCAACAGCATCTTTGTAATCCTCATCACCGCTAACTAAAATGCAAATATCGCAAGTGTTTTGCCAAGCATGTCTTAAAATATCAGTTGCCAGAGATACATCAACACCTTTTTGTACCCAATATTCTTCTCTTTTTTTGCAACTAGAACACGTACGTACTCTTGATTTTAAAATTCTAAGCCGCAATTGAAATCCTTTGCTTTGCAATGCGTGTAAAAAATCTTGCTTATGTTGGGTAATCTTTTCAGGAACTCCGTCAATAAAAATCAATGCCTTTTCTTTCATAATGATCTTGCAAGGGGGTGATTTAGGCTATCCGCTTTTTTTTCTCAAAGTGGAGCAAGGAGAACGGATAGCCCCACACACCTAGTTTTTTCTTCAACTCTCTTTCTTACACTTAGCAAGTGCTATCAAACTTGAGTTGAGTTCATTAAAATAACTTGGGTTGAATTTCATTCAACTGTTTGGTTTAATAAATTTTTTAAATAAATTTAATGTATGAAAAAATTGTTTGTATTCGACTGGAATGGCTGCTTGCTGGCAGATACTAAAATTTGCTGGAAAGCCAACAATTATGTGTTAGAACATTTTAAACGAAAGCCTATTTCGTTGAAGCGATTCCAAGAAACCATTGTTGTGCCCATTCAAGAATTCTATAAACTTAATGGCTTTACAGAAAAAGAAGTTCAAACCATTGGTCCGCAAATTTCCAAAATATTTCATGAAAAATATGCACAAACTGCAAAAAATTGCAGAACCCGAAAAGGAACTGTAGAATTGCTGGACTGGATACGCAAACAAGGAAGTACTGCAATTATTCTAAGCAATCACCACCTGCAAGAATTAGAACAACAACTTAAGAGATTAAACTTGCGGGATTATTTTTCAGAAATATTTGCAAACTCAGACCAACATGAAGTTGTGTTGCGGAAAAATAAACAAGAAAAACTAGAAAACTATTTAAAGACACAAAATATTGGAAAAAAAGATATTGTGATTTTAGGGGATAGTGTAGAAGAAATTCATGTAGGAAAACATTTGGGAATTACGAGTATTGCTGTGACTGGCGGGAATTATTCAAAAGCTCGCTTGCTGGCAGAAAAACCAGACTATTTAGTGAATCATTTAATGGAAGTTAAACGCATTTTTGAGAAAGAATTTTGATGTTTTATGCCTGCAATATTAAAGGCTGTTTAATGCAATATATTGAATCAAATATGGCTTTTTATTGGTTCAATTTTGTGCCCGAAGGTTTTTAAAGATAAAATAGTATATTAGTTATAGTATTCAATGGAGGCTAATTATGTCCAATGTATTAATTTATACCACAAACACGTGTTCGTATTGTGTGATGGCTAAAGATTTTTTTAAACAAAACAATGTTTCGTATGTGGAAGTTAATGTATCCAATGATCCAAGGAAAGCAGATGAAATGATTGAAAAATCTGGTCAAACTGGAGTTCCAGTCATAGACATTAATGGGAAAATTATTATTGGATTTGACAAGCGAGCCATCAAAGAAGCCTTGAATTTACAGTAAAAAGTGAAAATATGCCTGAAGTTGAAATTTTACATGAAAAATTTAAATGCATTGGCTGTGCCACCTGTACTGCTTTGCATCCTAAGTATTGGGTGATGGAAGGAATGAAAGCA
>JAUSKK010000046.1 GCA_030649345.1 Candidatus Iainarchaeum sp.
TTATTCTTTGGATGTAATTACAGTAGATGGTTTAGCTAAAGATTTAACCAGAAATGGAATTATTGATACCTTTTTGTCCAGCAAAAGCGAATATTTGTTTTTTTTAAGCACAGACACAATTTTTCCAGCCGACACAATTGACTTGTTAATGAAATCTGAAAAAGATATTATTTCAGCTTTAACGTTTACCAATCGAAAAGTTCGTCCAACTTTTTTAATGAAAAAAGACGGAAAATATTCAGTAGTTGAAAAAATTGAAAACATGGGTCAAGTATTAGAAGTGGATGCTGTAGGAATGGATTGTTATTTGATTAAAAAAGAAGTTTTTGAAAAAATAGACAAAAAAAACAAAGACCAGCCTTTTTTTAAAACAGATTACAAAAATAGAAAAGAATTTGTTAGTGAAGATATTTATTTTTCAGAATTGGTCAAAAAAGCAGGATACAGCATTCATGTAGACACTCGCTTAATTGTAGGAAAAACTGGAAGCATTGCACCCGAAGCAATATTCCGCGATTACTTCAGGTAATGAGTTTGCTCATTACACACTCTTTTTAATAGATTTAAGTTAAATTCAATACAAGAGCCTGTAGCTCAGTTTGGATTTAGAGCACACGCCTCCTAATTCCACTTTGCATAAAGGAGGATTGAGCGTGGGGTCAAGGGTTCGAATCCCTTCAGGCTCGCAAACTTTTAACAAAAGTTTCCAATCAAAATCTTTGATTTTGCGGACCTATAAAATCAAGGATTTTATAAGGTAATCAAAAAAAGCAGTCTAGCTCAAAAATACTTTTTAACACTATTTTGCCAGATTCTGGCAATATTTTAGTCAGAATAGAGTACTTTCTAAAAGTAAAGTATATATAATTGAAATTGCAAGAAATACTACACAGTATATTACCTTAAAGGAGGCTAAATCAATGAATAAAATAGTAATCAGCTTTTTAGTTATTTTATTAATTGCAGGCTGTACTGCACCACCGTCAGCTGGCACCAGTGGAGCAGACATTGCAAGCACAGATACAGAAATCAGTGCAGGAAAAGGAAACTTGGTTGTTACAGCAACTGATGATGAACCCACCAGCAATATTGATCAAATTAATGTAACCTATGATTTGCTAGCTTGTGCAGGAGAAACTTGTACAACTCTTTCAGAAAATTCGAAAATGAATATTTTGGATACTGCCGGACTAAGTGCAGTTATGGCCAATGTTGAGTTATTACCAGGAGAATACACTGAACTCAAATTAGCCAATGTCAGTGTTCAAAGCAGAACTGAAACAGGACAAGTTGAAACCCAAACTTTGCCTTCAACTGAAATTGTTTTAGCCAATGCATTTTCAGTACGCGAAAATGGAACCACATTATTGCAGTTGGATTTTCCAGCAGACAACTGGTATAGTTCAGATCCAACTACACCGATTGAACCAGTAATTGAAACAATGGTTGTAGAAAATGCAGTCATTGAAACACAAACAGTAGAAGTGGATGGTGTTAGTTATGAGCATGTTAATATTGAAACTGGAATCATTGATTCAGTTTACCAGAATACAATAACTGAATCTGGAACCAATTCAAGAGAAGTTCCACCAACTTCCAGTTCAAGTGTAAATATTCATGTAAAAGAAGATGGAACTACGACAGCTGTAATGATTGACGCACGAACTGGAACCATTTCCAGTGTAACTCAAGAAACGCCGGCAGTTGGAACAATTTTACAACAAGCAGTAGAACACACTGGCTTAAGTTTAGAGCAAACCAAACAAGCAGTGGATTTTACACATGAAGAAATTGAAAACTTGTCCAAACAAGCTGCTGAAGAAGCTTACACTAGTTTGAAGACATTGGTTACAGAAGCTCAAACCAATGCAGTCGGAGAAGAAGCAACAGCTGGATTTGTAGATAGTACAGTTTTAATCAAAGAAAGTAAAGATTTGGATAAAGCTCAACAGGCTTTAGAGCAAATTCAAACAGAATTAGCTGAATTTAGTTCATTTGGAATTACAGCAGACCTAGAATCCAAAGTTGAAGCGCGAGAAAACTTTATGGGAAAAGTAGAAAACCATGTAGTGGCAATCGAGCGAACTAGCGGAGCAGTAAATCTAGAAGCAGTCACTTTAGCAGATTTAAGTGAAGCAATTCGCTGTCTGTCTTGTGCTGGAACTGAACGATCTGTTGAGTCTCCAACAGTTAATCAAGAAATGCTTGCGATTGTTGAACAAAAATTAACAGAAGCAGTTGCTCAAGGGAATATTACCCCAGCAATGGAACAAGAGGCTAGAACAGAATTAACACGATGGCAAACAGGAGAACCTTTACCGGTTGATCCTTTAGCTATTGTGAATGCAAGAATTTTCCAAGAAACTTTAGGCATTGATGCAAAAGCCCTAACCTATGAAGATGCCATAGACCATTATGGTTTGCAGGGAAGACCTGAATTGTATCAAGAAGCAATTGTATTCCATTCAGTGGAAACTGGAGAAAATTTAGAAACAGTTGCTCCTTGGGTTTCAGAAGAATTTGGAAGCAATGAAACAGCTGGAGCTCCAGTTGTGCCTGGATTTTTTGTTCCAAACTATTCTCATTACAAAAATTTAGGTGGAGAATTAAGTCAAGAACAATTTGAATCTAAAACAGGATTAACTGTCAGCGGAATTCGAGTTGATGGCCAAAGCTTTTTGCCACCGCCACAATATTATACGCCGCCAGCAGGATTTACAGTATTCAAAACACCAGAAGGAGATTTAAGATTGGGTGCAACTTTTAAAGAACTTGGAACAGCCAACCAATACCAAGATAATGAAGGAGTTACTTGGTCTTTAAAAGAAGATGGAAAATGGGAAGGACAAAAAACAGATGGTTCAACCATTGCCATGGAACCCTATAAGCCAGCAGAAGGAGAAGGACAATATGCCTTTGTGCCTCCTGCAACTGAAGGAAAAAGTCTCATCTATGTAAATCCATTCAATAGCAATGTGTACACAGTGTACAACAGCGGAGAATATAGATTTAAAGATTCTGAAGGAGAAACTCATACTGGAACCTTATGGGAAGGAGCACCACCAGCATTGGGAGCACAAGGGTTTGTTGCACCTGAAAACTGGGAAGCCCCAGAAGGATATACTCCGCCAAGTTTTGAACATACAGACTCTGAAGGAAATAACTGGTTCTTGAATTCAGCCAGCGGAGTATGGACTAGTGGAGATGGAGCAGTAGCTACAGCCACTGGAGCATTTATTCCTTCAGATTCAGGAACTAATGGAGGAACAGGTTCCTTCATCCCAGAAGGATATGTCCCCAATGATTTAGCTGCAGCCAGCTATACTCAAGGAACAGACGGAGGATTTAGTTATACAGGAGGAAGTTATACTTCAACCAGTTATGCATTTGATTCACAAACAGGATCCTTTACCTACACTGGAACAGGAACAGTTGACTCTGGTGGAACGTATAATGCAGACACTGGAACCTACTCCGGAGGAAGCTCAACTTACTCTGGAACTGGAAACTATACTGAAGGATCTTCACCACCACCCGGCGGAAATGGAGGCGGAGGAATGGGCCCAGCTCCAGGTGGAGATAGCGGAGGAGGTGCACCCCCAGCAGGACCACCACCCGGCGGAATGTTTGGTTTAGGATGGGATTATACAATCCAGCCCAAAGTAACAGTATACTATATCCAGTCCTATAGATTGCAATAAAATTTGCACACCCAGTGCCACGAAAGTGGCACAATTTTTCTTTTTTTTATTTTTCCATTTTATTTTTATAACCTTCTTTGCCAGTTTACATAATGTCAGAAAAAGAAACACAAAAAGTTATCGAATTATTTAAAAAATACAATATTCAGCACACACTAGTAACACATAATGCTACTTTAACCAGCCAAGATAGTGCACGCGAACGCGGAGGATTGTTAAGCCAAGGAGTTAAATCCATGCTGGTGAAAACAAGGGATGCACCCGTCAAATATTTGATTGCAAATATTCCGGCAGACAAAAAATTAGATTTTAAAAAATTGGAACAATTTTCTGGATTTCAAAATCTAACCATGGCATCACCCGCAGAAGTATTAGAACAAACAGGCTGTGAATTGGGAGCAGTTCCTCCGTTGGGCCATAAAAATCAATTGCCTTTAGCCGCAGATTTAAAATTATTTGAAAACGAAATGAATGAATTCAACATAGGCCAGCGAACCGTAAGCGCCAAAGTGCCTACCCATGAATTAAAAAGACTTTTTCAAGAATTAAATATTAGACAAGGAAACATTACACAATAAAAATGAACACATTTTTATGCGATTAAAATCAAAAGATTTTAATGCACTCAACTTAGGTACATTAAATTCAAAACTTAATTACACAATAAACAATTGGGGGAATGGTCCAGTGGTAAGATTTACGCATGGGGTGCGTATGACCCGCGTTCGATTCGCGGTTCTCCCATATTTTTAGGTTAGGAACAGTTATGACAAGTCCAAAAGAAGACATTGAAAGATTGAAAATACAATATGGGCCTCTTGCCAATTTCATCCTATTTTGGGCAATTTTGGTCATTGTAACAGCTTTGCCATATTCAATGCAGGAAACAAAAGACGCAATAGAAATACTTGTCGGGATTATAACAATTTCTGCAACATTTTCTTTTTTAAGTTTTCAATATTCTACAAGTCTCTCAAAACATAAAAAAGGCGAAGAACATAGTTCTAAAGCAAAAATTCTTTCAGAAGCAGGCGCTTGTTTTTTTCGGGCTACACTTCAGTTTATAATCTACGCAATTGCTTTCAAAATTGGATACTTATTACAAGGGACAGTGAGCTTACCAGTTATTGTGAGTATTTTTATTATCATTCTGATTTTAGCACTCCTTGCCACCAACTCATTTACAGTTGGAATTACAAAACTGGCAAAAAACCTCAACGTATTTGCTTGGACAAAGTGAGAAAATGAGTTTAACACGCAAAGAAGAAAAAATCTTAAAGTCTATTAAAGTGCCGAGTGAAAATAATCCAAATGCTCCTGAATTTCCTCCCAATAATCCAAAATTTCCTGCAACACCTACCTACAAAATTGAAGTTACTAATTTTGAAAATGTTTGGTTAAAAGATGAAAGTGTCAATTTAACTGGAACCCATAAAGACCGAATGGCTTGGGAAATGATTGTAACCTATCGACAATTTTTATTAGCTAAAAAACAAGGCTTGATAAAACAACTTCCTAAACTTTCGATTCTAAGTTCTGGTTCTGCAGCTTTAGCAATTCAAACTCAATTGAAAAATTACGATTTACCGAACTTAAATGTTTTGATGGATAAAAACACAAATTTCAAAACAGTAAAAAAACTAAAAAAGATTGGGTGCAAATTGTTTTTTCAAAATTTAGGAAAAACAGTTTTAAATTGGCAAGATATTTTAACTTTAACAAAAAATGTAAATGGATTTGACATTACTTCCAACGAAGCCTACGATCCAACTATACGGTTTTACGATTGGATGAGTTACGAAATCATTAACAGCAATGCTGATTATGTTTTTGTTCCATTTGGAACAGGACAGTTGTATGAAAATATTCTGAATATTGTAAAACGAGAATTGACGTACAAATTCAAAGACCCCAGATATAAAGGAAATAAAAAAGTTTTGCAAAAATGTTCTTTCCTAGGAGCTACAACCAATAATCCAAAAAGCAAAGCCGATAAATTATATGCACCTTTTTTGCCATTTGCCAATTATTCAAAACAATGGATCAAATATTACAGTTACACAGGAATTATAGGAAACCAAAGCAATGTTTATTCCATTCAAGAAACCTATTTAGGCAAAGCACTAGATCTAGCAGAAAAAAACAAGATAAATTGCGAACCTTCAGGAATTGCAGGCTTAGCGTTATTATTGCAAATGAAAAACAAAATTTCCAAAAATAAAAAAATCCTTATCATAAACACAGGCAAAACCAAATTCTAGTTCAATTGTCGAAGTGCTATTTGGCAATTAACGTAAGGTATTTAAACTCCTTGATCTTTGAGTTAATTACGTATGGAAAAACTAGCAGTAGCCATTGCAGGAGAAATTGCTTTAAGCAAAGACCCTGGCGGCAGTATGAAAAAATGGCGGGAAATCTTTGGAGTATCTCAAATTGAGTTAGCTGAGACACTAAAAGTAAGCAGTTCCACAATCTCGGATTACGAAGGCGGCCGAAGAAAAAATCCAGGAATTGGAGTAGTCAGCCGTTTAGTGAATTCTTTAATTGGAATCGACAAAAATCGCGGCGGCAAAATCTGCAAACAACTCGAAAAAGACTTTGCCCCAGTCAGTGAAGCTTTTGATATTCATGAATTCCAAACAGCTTTAACTGGAATAGAATTTATGCAAAAAATTGGAGCCGAATGCTTAGCCAACATGGCTCGATTAAAGGAAACCAAAATTTATGGCTACACAGTTATTGATTCATTAAAAGTAATCCTAGAAGTTTCAGTGCATGAATACATGCAAATGTATGGAAAAACACCTGAGCGTGCTTTAATTTTTGAAAAAGTAGAAACTGGAAGAAGTCCTTTAATTGCAGTCAAAGTCGGAAGATTCAGCACAGACATGAAGCCAGCCATTGTTTGCCTGCATACTGAAAAAAAAGCACAAGAAATAGATCCTTTAGCCATTAAAATAGCTGAAAGCGAAAAAATTCCGCTCTTATTGTGTGCAACCCCTACAGCCAAAATTATTGCAAGCTTAAAAGAAAACGAAGGCTAAATCCTTACACAATACGTCAGCCTTTTTTTGACTTCATTTTTAATCTGAGTATGCAGTTTAAACGAAGTTACTAATTCACCTTGAAATGTTTCCACTAAAACTCGCGAAAGTTTTCTTGCAGCTTGTTTGGACCCTAAAAAATAATCCAAACCATATTCGGTAATGCTTTTTTTTGCAATAAACGACATGGGGTCTTTTTCAGATTCACGATCCAAATAATCTTTAATAAAGTCTTCCATTTTTTTCTGAATTTTTTCTCCTTTTTCTCGTTCTTTCCATCGAACTTGCAGAATGGATTCAAAATAACCCGAAGCCATTTTATTACAGGCATTGCAGTGATCTTTTTTAGGAATCAATAAAATTGCTTTTTCAATACGAATTTTTTCTTCATTTAAAATTCCAGAAACTGTAATCCGTGTTTGTGTTTCCCCAGAGCCCAAAGGATTTAATTCAATGAAAATTTCAGGTTCAACAATTTGTTTAATCTTTAAATGACCTTTAACCAAATCCTGCAAAACTGTTTCAGTTTGAGTGACCCATCTTCCGCGAAATTTTAAACGCAAACAACGCGTACAATATTCTACTGGAAGCCTAGATTCAATGGAGATTAAGTCATGGTCTTCCAAAAAACAATCTTGACAAAATCCTTGAATAAAATTTCCAGAAGTCTTGCCACATTTGGGACAAAAAAGACTTGAATTTTTTTTACTCATTTTTAGTTCCTCTTAATCTAACTTCAATGCTTTTCCAGCTTCCAAGGCAAATGCAGGAATTCCTAAATCAGCTTCAATGGTTTTTTTAAATTCGCCCATGACTTTTTCGTCTCCATGCACCATGACAACCTTTTCAGGATTCCATTTATTGAAGGACTTAAATAATTCTTTTTTATCCGAATGTGCACTAAAATCAAACGATTGCACTTCACAGTCTACTTTGTAGATTTTTTCATCCAAAGTAATGTGCCCAGTTGTTTTCAATTCATGCCCCGGAGTTCCTTCTACTTGAAAACCAGTTAACAAAATTTTTGAATTTTCATCTCCATGAATTTGTTTAACATAATATTGTGCAGGCCCTCCAGCCAACATTCCAGCCGTAGCAATAATCACGGAAGGCTGCCGCAATGCTTTTTTTCGGTCTTGTTCTTTTCGAATCCATACAGTTTGATGCAATGCTTTTTTCAAAGATTCATAATCTCGAAAAAAAGTAGGATACTTTAAAGAAACTGTAGAAACTTTTTGGCACATTCCATCCAAATAAATAGGAACTTCAATTTTGTAATCTACTAAAATGTCCACCATTTCTTGGGCTCGCCCTACAGCAAACGCAGGCACCAAAACAGTTCCTCCGTTTTCCAATCCTTCGTTTACTTTTTTTATGAAATTTTTCTCAGTTTCTTCTCTGGAAGGATGATCTCGATCTCCATAAGTACTTTCAGTCACCACATAATTTACGTCTCCTGTTTTTAAGTCAGCAGAATTATGCAAACGAGTATCCGAAGCCCTGAAATCACCAGTATACAATAAACTTTTGTTTCCAAAATCTAACCTAGCCAAAGCACTTCCTAAAATATGACCGGCATCAAATAATTCCAGCGAAGCATGAGTTGTAATCGGCAATTGTTTTCGGAATGGCATTGGAAAAGTATATCGTTTGGTTCGTTCAATTTCGTCTTTGGAAAAACTAGCATCAATTCCTTCAAAGCCTGCAATTTTTAAAGTATCATGCCATAAAATTTCCGCAATATCTAAAGTCGGAGCAGTCATATAACATAAAGCATTGCTTTTCAAAAACAAATTCGGCAAATCCCCGGAATGATCTAAATGCGCATGCGATACAATGGCGGCATCAATATTCGTGCGGATAGGCAAAGGATATTGGGTTTCTTCTTGACTAATTTTGATTCCGCGGTCTAAAACAATTTTTTCTCCAATATCTAACAAAAAACTGCTTCGGCCCACTTCTCTACAGCCACCTAAACCTGTTAATTGAACCGACATACTATTAATGAAGTAATTCAACAAATAAAAAGGTATGGTAACCATCCATGCAGTCTTAGACCGAAAGAATAAATAAACGAAAATCCATAGTTTACTATGACTTCCAAAATAGGCTTACTGGCTTTATTTTTACTAAGCCTATTGTTTTTTGCTTTTCCAGTTCAAGCAATTTTACAATACACAGTTCAATTGGATGGCTTGGAAGCCAGAGTTGAATTATTAATGGAATTGGACAGCCAATCTGGACCAGTGAATTATTTTGAAAGCAGCATGAATTTGCCGCCGGAAACAGAAATTGTTGCCATCTCCGACAGTCAAGGAGCAATTTCTGGCTACAGTATTAACAATGACTTATTGAGTTTTGAAACCAATTTTTCAGTACCCAAAGAAAAAGAAGCTGTCCTAATTCAAATGACTTGGAACAATATTACAGATTCCAATTATTACCCGTTTATTGTATACAAACTTCCGTTCTCTAGCTTTACGGACACCAATACACTTTTACAAATTTCTGGAAAAAAAATTATTTCATATGCTTTAACCTCTAAAGCGAATTCTAAATACTCAGAACAACAAATTCAAATTCAAGGCATTGGACCCCAATTTGCAAGCATAGTCGTTGAAGACAGTGAAGCTGAATTAAACTTTATTCACTACCGAGCAGTCAATAAAACTGGAAATTCTATTTCCACCGATCTTTTTCAAAAAGCAGACACAGCCTATGATTTACTTCCATTAATTTTAGGAGTTCAACCCGAATACAGTCAATTTCCGGTTGCCATACTAACCGACATAGACTACAATCGTTTAGTGAATTCTTACAGTGAAGCTGTTCAAACTCATGGCGGTTTAATCTTAATGCGAGAATCTACTTTCACCGACAGCATCAACGGAGCTGCTACATTATTGCATGAAACAACACACATCTTTAATTCAGCAACATTTTATTGGAACAATGACAATTACACTTCATGGTACGATGAAGGTTTGGCTAAAATCATTGAAAGCATTGCCCGCGAAAAACTCGGAGGCACCAATGGAAACTTGTTTTATGAAGTCAAACAAGTTCAAGAAGGAAATTTAATATATTCCTATGAACCTAAAGGAAAACTAGACGAGTTATACAATTATTATCAAAACAATTTCAATTTCATGACTACTTGGACTCCAGAAAATGATTTAACTCGAGACTTTGGATATGCATTTGCTGAATTATTCTTCAAACGACATGTCAAAAATCAAGGCTGGAGTAAACTTCAAGCATTGCATAAAAAAACAGCTCAAACCAAAGTCAATGCAACTACAGTCGAAGAATTAACCCAGGAAGAACTCCAAGACTTAGGAGAAAACTTAAAGCCGTGTTATGCTTTGGATTTAGAAGTTATCAAAAATTGTCTTCAAGAAATCAATCAATTCGCTTTACCTTTGCCTGAAAAAAGCACAGTATTAACTTTAGGATCTAATGAAATTCAACTGGTTGGAAATACCCAAGTATTGGATCAAATTCAAAAAGAAAAACGAGCCCAAATTGAACTTCAAGCAAACGAATTTAAACAAGAAACACAAACAGTTATGCAACAACTTTTAAGAGATTTAAAAAAATCATTCAAAAAAATTATTTCGTTTGGAGAATAATATGCGTGTATTGGATTTAAAACAATCTATAAAAATTTTGTCTAAAAAAATAAAATTTGCCAACCAAGTAATTGTAAACCGCGAAACAGATTTAAAAAAAATAAAAATTTCGTTTCCTTGGGTAATGAAAGCAGTCAGCCCAAAAATTATTCACAAAACCGAATTCAAAGCAGTTCGGGTAGGCATTCAAAACCTAGAACAAGCCTATTTGACTTTAAAGGAATTGAAAAAATTGCCTGGAGTTACCGGAATCCTAGTTCAAGAACAGGTCTTTGGGTTTGAATTAATTATTGGAGCCAAACAAGATATTCAATTCGGTCCAACGGTTTTAGTTGGGTTTGGAGGCATTTTTACTGAAGTTTTGCAAGATTTTTCAGTACGCATTTGCCCATTGAATGAACAAACAGTCACTGAAATGCTGGAAGAACTAAAGGCATTTCCTTTGCTTTCCGGGGTTAGAAAAACACAGCCAGTAAATTTAAAAATGGTAAAACAGATTATATTATCATTAAGTCAAATAATTGAAACCAATTCCAATATTCAAGAAATTGACTTGAATCCAGTAATGGTGAATTCCAAAAAAGCCATTGCTGTAGACGCACGAATAATTTTAGAAAGGTGAACACCATGGTAAATAAATTTGCAATGTATCCAGATGAAAATCCAGGAAATATACCGAGTGAAATTATCCAGCTTCATTTAGTGCGGCCAGTAAAAGTAGATTTATTGGAAAAAGTATTGGCTCGATGTCCAAGAATTGAAAGTATTACCATGAGCACCAGTACCAAAAAAAGATTGGCTGAAGACGTAGAAAAATTAATCCGCACAAAAGGAATTACTTTAAAACTTGAACAAAACAGAGGAAGGGCCATTGAAATTGGTTTAGATAAAATGCTGCAAGCCATTGAATTACGAAAAGATTACAGAACACTCAGAGATATTGAAAAAGTCACAGGAATACCCAAAAGCACAATTCACTATTTGGTAAGATATGCGAAACGAAACAAAATCAAAAAAGGAAAAGAAATTGTGTATTTAAAATAAGGAAATGAAAAAATACACCATTACTCAAAAGACGAAACCTAGTTAGTAGGCTTTTGCATCAGTCCACACTTCATCGTCTTTATTATTCCAGAAATCTAAATCAGCCAATTCAACCCAATGACCCCAGTCTTCTTTTTTCTTTTTCTTAATTTTTTTAAATACTCTATTTGATTTCTGCAACTTAAGTACCATAATGATTACTTTCCAGTCAATTCAAACATTTTATTCAAAGTATTTAAGGCACGCAGTCGAATAATTTCTGGAACAGTGATTTCATTTTTTTCTTCTTTCAATGTTTTCAATACATTTTCCAGATTTATTTTTTTCATATGCGGACAAATACTGCAGGGAGTAATGAATTGTTTGGCTGGAAATTTTTCCCGTAAAACATCGCTCATTCCGCACTCAGTCACAATTACAAATTCATTTGCAGAAGACTGTTGCACGTATTTAGTCATATCCGAAGTTCCACCCACCAAGTCTGCTTGTTGAACCACTTCTTGCTTGCATTCCAAGTGAGCTAAAATTTTGGCATTCGGATAAATTTTTTTATATTGAACCAATTGATGTTCCGTAAAAGTTTCATGCACAATACACAAGCCATTCCAAGCAATAATTTCTTTTTCCGGAATCAGTTTAGCTAAATTGGCAGCCATGTATTGATCCGGCAAATACACGATTTGTTTTTGAGGCAAAGCCTGAATAATCTTTACGGAATTGGCACTCGTGCAGCAAACATCGCATTCGGCTTTCACTTCAGCACTGGTGTTTACATAACACACAAAAGCCGCATTGGGGTATTGTTTGCGCAAATTTCGTACATCTTGCCCAGTAATGCTTTCTGCTAAACTACAACCCGCATCCAAAGCAGGCAATAAAACTTGCTTTTCTGGATTTACAATTTTTGCAGTTTCTGCCATAAAATGGACACCGCAAAAAACAATTCGTTTTGCTTGAGTTTCTTTTGCTTTTCTGCTTAACTCCAAAGAATCTCCGACAAAATCAGCAATTCCAAACACAATTTCCGGCAATTGATAATTATGAGCTAAAATTACGGCATTTTTTTCTTGCTTTAAGCGATTAATTTCTAAAGTCAAAGGCGCTAACAGCAAACAGTCATTCAAACCATAACCCAGCAAATTCATTTTTGAATGCAAACGCACAGCTTCTTGTTGAATTTCGTCTGAAACTTGCCGGGTACTCAAAGTCATATAAAAACTGATTCAGAACTGTTTAAATGAGTAATGCAATAGTTAGCAAACAATATCTATTGCTTTATACAGCACATTACTCATTTAAAAAAAAGAAGCAAAGTTAGAACAATCCTAGAAACCTTGGTTGACTCAGCTGAAGGCGAAACCTTTTTATAACACAAATTCCTTTATGAGTACATGAGCTTAACCAACCAAGAATTAGAAAACAAAATCAATGAATGGATGCGCCACGGAGACATTGAAAAAATGCAATGGGCTGAAAATATCCAAAAAAAACTTTTAGCTTCCAGCATTCAAAGAATTAAACAAAACGATAAAACAGTCTTGCGCGAAATCGTTTTACCCAAATGGCTGGATTGGGATTTATTGCGTGCATTAATTGACCGAAAACCAGTGAAAGACACTACCGGACGTCATTGTATTTTGTGCGATATGCTGTACGATAATGGAATTCATTTTAATGAAAAATTTATATGCGAAAGCTGTTTTCTAAAACTAAAATATTTAGATGTTCACAAACAAGCCGATCCAATGCAATTGCCCAGTGAAAGTGAATGGATTCCTTAAAATGAATTTTGCCACATCAGCAGTGAATAATTGAAAAATACACTGCATCACTCATTTAAAGAATTTGTTTTAAACCTTTTTTTCCAATATCTTTTCTATACTGCATTCCTTCAAATGAAATTTGACTAACCGCAGCATATACATCGGTAATCGCCTGCGCTAAATTGGGAGCAGTTGCAATTACATTTAACACTCGGCCGCCGTTTGAAAAAAATTGGCCATCTTTTTTAATGGTTGCTGCATGAAGAATTTCAATGTTTTTTGAAAAAACTGAATCCAATCCAAAAATTTGTTTTCCAATTTCAGGTTTTTCTGGATATCCGGGAGAAGCTAAAACTACACAAACACAAACATCGTTTTTCCATTTCACTTGAACTTGACTTAATTTGCTTTTACAGCAGCCTTCAATAATTTCCAATAAATCAGACTCCAATAAAGCCAATACAACTTGTGCCTCTGGATCGCCCAATCTGCAATTGTATTCCAAAACATACGGTTTATTGTTGTGAATCATTAATCCAGCATACAATACGCCGCGAAATTCAGCCCCTTCTTTTCGCAAAGCATCTAAAGTAGGGCCAATAATAGTTTCATCAATTTCTTTTTTCAACAAAGCATCCATTAAAGGAATTGGCGCATAGGCTCCCATTCCACCGGTATTCCAGCCTAAATCATTATCCAATAAACGTTTGTGGTCTTGTACAAAAGGCATGGAAACAAAATTTTTTCCATCCGTGAAAACCATTACACTTACTTCAAAGCCCCGTAATTTTTCCTGCAATAAAACTTTCTCGGAGGCTTTTCCAAATTTTTTCTTAACCATAAAATCATGCAATGCTTGCGTTACTTCTGCTTGAGTTTCAGCCACAATGACTCCTTTCCCTGCAGCCAAGCCGTCTGCTTTTACAACCAATTCACCCGAATACTCTTGCAAGAACTCAATGGCTTTATTAAAATCTGAAAACCCCCAGCCCTGCGGACTCGGAATTTCGTATTTTTGCAATAAATCATTGCAAAAAATTTTGCTGCCTTCAATTTGTGCAGCTTTTTTTCTAGGCCCAAAAATAAATAAACCTTTTTTTTCAAATACATCCACAATTCCGTTTACTAACGGAGTTTCCGGGGCCACAATGGTTACAACAATATTTTTTTCAATTGCAAAATTAGATAATTGTTCAAAATCAGATGTATCTAAAGCAACATTTTCTGCAATTTCTGCAGTGCCTGCATTTCCTGGAACACAATATATTTTTTTAGCTCGGCCTTGCTGTCGAAACTTTAAGACCAAAGCATGCATTCTAGCACCATGACCAATTACCAGTACATTCATATAGAAGACCAATAAGAAAACAATTAAAAAGCATACCACTTGAAAATGACTGCATCTTGCTGAAAACTAAGAAAGGCTTTTATTCCAAAACAACTTAATAGATAATCTATGATTAAAGCAGTCTTATTTGATTTAGATAATACTTTGGTAGACTTTGTTAAAATGAAACACCAAGCCAGCGAAGCTGCAGTTTCAGCCATGGTGGATGCCGGATTAAATATCCATGAAGAAAAAGGAATTCGAAAACTATTTCAAATGTACAAAAAGCATGGATTTGAAAATCAAAAAATTTTCAACAAATTCATAAAACAAGAACACGGATTTGTGGACTATAAATTATTAGCCAATGCCATTGTAGCTTACCGGAAAGTACGCGCCAGCCATGTTCAACCCTATCCGCACACGCGTCAAGTTCTTTTAAATTTAAGAGATCAAGGAATCAAAATAGGGATTGTCAGCGACGCTCCTAAACTACAAGCTTGGACTAGACTGGTTGAATTAAACTTACAGGATTTCTTCAATGTAGTTATTGCAGTAGGCGGTACTGGAAAAGAAAAACCCAATGCAATTCCATTTCGTCAAGCATGCCAAAAACTCAAAATTCCAGCCAGTGAAATTTTATTTGTAGGCGATAACCCTAAACGAGATATTCAGGGAGCCCAAAAAGTCGGAATGAAAACAGCTTTAGCAAAATATGGACAATTTGCATTCGGAAAATCCAAAGCAGACTATGTAATTAAAAATATTAATGATATTCTGAATATTGTAAAAAAAGAAAACAAAAACTAGCCTAAATATTCTTTAAGTTTTGCAGTTGAATCTATTTTTTTAACAAGTTTAGTGAATTCAGCTAAAAAAAGCAAGATTAATTTTTCCGAAACATTGTTTTCCGAAACAAAACTTCCAATCGCATTATGGCCGCCAAAGTTTCCGTTAATTGTTTTTTGGATATTAAAGAAAATATCTTTGGTTAAATTTAGTTTAAGTCTGGAAAGAACATACGGACTTAAACAAACGCGCAGAGTAGTTTGATTTTTTCGTTTTTCAAATTCGCAAAAAATAATTCCATCAGCGCCTCCCAGCAACAATGAATTCAGTGCAAAACTTCCGCCCAAAGGCAAAACCATTAATGCAAATTCACCGGAACGAAAAATACGCGCTTGCCGCATTGCTTTCAGGGACGCTAATTTGGAACTAAAATCTGCATGATGAGACAACAAAGCCAATAAGTCAGTGTACGACCAAGAACTGAGTTTCAGCAATTCATGCATAACTTCAAACGTGTAAGTACGGGCATGCGCAAATTGAGCTGAGTCTGAAATTAAACCTAAAGCCAGCAAAGTTGTTTGTTGTTCAGTTAATTTCTTTTTGTAAACTTGGCACAATTTGAACAACCATTCAGTTGTGGAAATAGCTTCTGGATCCAGAAGTTGATTGGATTTAGGAATAAATGAAAAATTAGAAATCGAATGATGATCTATTAAAAAAATAGCCCCATAAAAGTTTTCTAAATCTTTTTTTAATCCACCAATACGTTCCAGAGAACTGGTTTCAATTAATACAATGGAATCAAATTCACTTAAAACAGGATTTACAATATATGCAATGTCAAATTGTTCCGCAATGCGTTTGGCTGCAGCCGTGCAATTTTCCGGAATTCCAATTTCAATTTTTTTGTTTTTATAAAACGATTTAATAACTGCTGCACTGCATATAGCATCCGGATCAGCACCTTGGTGGGTTAATAAAAGTATTTTTCCTTCAAAGTTTTTGGAATTAAATAAAAAAGGTGCAACCATTCAGTAAATAGGTTGTTTTTGAAAAATAAAAAGATTTGGCTGTTATTTTTCTTCTTCATCGTCTTCTTTTTCAGCCATTTTTCCTTCCAAACCTGTTTTCAGCTTGTTTAATCGGTTAATTAGAGATTCTTCTTGCTTGACTAAAGTTTTAACGCGTAAATCGGTTTGTTCGATTAAATCTTGCAATTCTTTTTTAACAATACTCGCATCTTTTAATACTAAAATATTCCCAACTGCTTTGTATACTTTTTCTTCTTTAGTTTCATTTAATTCTTTTAATGCTTCCGTCAAAGCTGTTTTTTGCATATCCAATTGATTTTTTTGATTTCCAACCAGCAATAATTGCTGGCGTTTTTTTGCAAATTCTTGAACATCTTGTTGCATTTCAGCTTCCATGATTACACACCTCTAAGTTAATTGAAATTTTTGATTAAATCGTACGTTAAAACAATTCCTTGCAATAACGAACGCACAGTAGCTCGCAAAGCAAACAAATCTGTCGCATTCACTTTTAAAATCAATTTATTTTTTTGAACCAAAAGTTTTGCTTGAGATCTGCGCTCATAGCTTTTATTTAATTCAATAAATACACATTCTTTAATTTGCTGAGCTAACTCAGCGGATTCAAATTCCAATTCCAAAGAAAACAATTGACTTAAATGACTTGAATTTCTTTGGTGATGGGTGATCTTTGTTTTATTAAAATTTTCCCTGCGCAATTGGGACATCGAATCATTCCTTTAGGTAATTCTTTGAGTTCAGAAGTGCATTTAATACATTTATACATGATTTCACCTATTCTTTATCTTCTTCCAAAACTTCATCGATTTGGGGTTCAATTGTTTTTATTTTTTCTTTATGTTTTGGTTTTTCTGTTTTAACAATTTCATGTTCTTTTACTTTTTCAACTATTTTTTTTTCTTTTAACTGAGTTAATTCAGTTTCCAGTGCAGCAAATTGTTTTTGTTTAACAGATCGATTTACCAGTCTTCCACTCATGGTAGTAGGCGTGTATGCTCCACCGGCAAAAGAAGCATTACATGAATTGCATTCAAATAATCCTGCTGCTTTACGTATAACTTTGGGTTTTTCACAAAACGGGCATACATGTTTTTTTCGTTGTTCTAATTCTACTTTTAAAACACGGGCTTTTACACCGCGGCCATACCTTGACCCATATCTTCCAGTATGCAATACTTTTTTAGTGTCTGCCATGATTTCACCTTTTTCCGCCTGCAAATTTCTTTAATTGACTTCGCAGTTCGTCTCCTTTTTCAAAAGCAATATCAATACAGTGATCTACTTCACTTTGAGTAAAACTTCCGTGGCCTCCTTTTTGGAGAGCACTGAATTTTTTTCCTTCAAAGGTTGCAATAGAAAATCGAGCAGACATTGCTTTTTCTTCAGCATAACTTGTATCCACTACAATTTGGTTTCCAATTTTGGCAAAAGTCGTCAAAATAGGAAGATTGGTTAATTCTAATTTTCCTTCAAATTCTCCGCGAACAATTTTATTTTCTTCCAATTTTGGAACACGGCAATTCATTAAAGCTGCCATGGAAGACAATGAACAAGTATCAAACAAATTGCCTGCATGATTAATTACATACGAGTCAATGAATACAACCCAACATTTTTCTCCTGCAACCAAAGACAATTTTTTAAAATCTAAAGTCTTGGCTTCCCGAATTCCTCGATCAACTACCCTGGATAATTCAATGGCTTCAGTTTTCGGCGGTCCTGATTCAAATGTAGGAGATGCTAAAGGCAATAATTCTACTCCAACTGAAATAGTTCCTTCATCTGGATTGTCTGGATAAGGTTTATCTACAATCATTTTAACTCCAGTAATCGATTGGCTTTCACCTAAAAAAGCACGAGCACTACCGTCTGCGTTTTCGCTGACATTGGTTTCAATTTTTAAAGTTCTGTAATCTAATAAATCGCGTCCATCCATTCTTTTTCCTTGTTTAATGGATTTTAAAACTTCTTCGGATCGCAATTCCCAAATAATATCTTCTTTTGTACTCATTATTCCACCTTGTTTTCTTTGCTGGATTCAGCTTGAATATATTTTTCTTTCAATGCATTTTTTTGCAGTTCGTATACTTTTTTGCATGCTTTTAATCCCAAATCAATGGCTTTCGTCCATTCGTCTTTGGTTATAACGCCGTCCATTTGCAGTAATACAATTTCTTCTGTACTAGGCAAAATAGCCATCGGCATATCCACGGCATCCGAAGCATCTTCTTCGTCTTTGTTTAAGTCAACCAAAATATGACCGCCGGCTTTTCCTACAGCTACAGCTGCAACCATATCTCGCATTGGAATTCCAGCATCGGCTAAAGCAACACTGGCTGCAGTAATGGCCGCAACTCTACTCCCGGCATTGCTGTCTAAAATTTCAACGTAAATATCAATCACTGCATTTGGAAATTTTTCCAAGAAAATAGTTTTCTCGAAAGCTTCACCGCATACTTTGGAAATTTCAATATCTCTTCTTCCAGGCTTTGGATTTTTTCGATCGGGTACTGAAAAAGAAGCCATTCGATAAACAAAATTTACGTTAGCCTTGGTTGGATCTTGAGTATGTGCGGGCAATGCTTCTCTAGGACCATATACTCCGGCAATAATTTTATTTTGACCCCACTCCAGATAACAAGAGCCATCGGCTCTAGGCAATACACCGGAAGTAATTTTTATTTTTCTAGTTTCATCTACTTTTCGTCCATCTAAACGCAAACCTTGTTTGTTCACATACACAGGTTCTTCATTATTTTTGTTACTCATACAATCTCCTCTTTTGATCTGTTTCATTTTGAGCCAAAGATTCTGTAATTTTGGCTGGATTTTCTATAAAAAATTGTTCCATTTTTTGAGTTAAATTACTTAAATGTGCTTCGTTTTCAATTTTTTCAATTGCTTTTTTTAATAAATTAATATCTCCGCCTTTAACCCAAATTCGTCCATTGCGTCCGACCACAATCAAAGATTGGGTTCCTTTTTTGATAACTTCCAGCATGCTTCCGCTTTTTCCAATCAGCCTAGGAACTTTTACTGGGGTAATGGTTAAAACTGTTCCGCCTTGTTGGGTGCGAACATCTGAAATCTTAGCTTCATGGGTTTCATCAATATCTTCAATACGCACACTAACTACTTCTCCAGGCCGTAAAGAATATCGAAATTCTTTTTTGGATAAAAACGAAGGATAAAAAGCAGCAATGTCAATCATAAAACCAGAAAATTCTTCTTTTTTTACAATTCCAATTACAATATCATTAATTTTAGGAATATATTTTCCACGCAAAGGAACAACATCTGCAACAGGAGATTCATCGTTCACTAAGCCTACGCAGGCAGCATAAATTTTTCCATTTTGAGAATAAACATAATCTCCAGTTCGTTTGGCTTCTTCGCTTACCAATTCTCCGGGAACAACCAATCGTTTAGACATTTAAAATTCCTCCAGGAATTTTAATAATTCAAAATTACATTTTGAAAACATATTGAAAAAGTACCTCATTTTAAGTATTTTAGTGCATTTAAACCTGTTTTTGGTCTAAAATTCGGGTTTCGGCTCTGCCTTGGGAGAGCTTATTAACAATATTAAACAATTCATTTTTTAATCCTGCTGGGATGCTTACAACCAGGATTAAGCTGCCATCGCGTTGCCATTCTTGTTTGCTGGTCTCAAAGTCTCGTAAAGCATTGGGCGCCTTGGGTGCAAACTCTGCTGGAATTCGGACAGCAATGTCTAATTTTTCAAAAGCAATGGGAATAATTTTCTTAATTTCTTTTAACACCAGTTGAACTTGTTCTGCAGTAGGCTTTAATGGGTCAATGGAAACTTTAGCTTCTTCCATGGCTAATTCAATTCTTTGCAAAGGATGCGGATTTTTAGTCTGAGGATCAATGGCATTGCGCATAATGACTTGGATAATTTCTTTTCTCTTTTTTTCTTTCAATTCTTTTCTTTGTTCAGTAGTTAATTGAACTTCTCCTTTGAGAATAATCTGCCGAACCACTTCTTTTAAGTCAGCAGTCTGAAAAGCTTTTTGAATAGTTTCCGGAGATTGTTCTTCTCCTTTATGAGCATCTTTGAATACTTTGTCAATAGCAATCAAGTCATCAAATTTTACAGGCTGACCAGATTTCAAAGCCAAAGCTAAATTGGGGTCAACCAAAGCTTCAAATTTATGCCCGGCTTTTTCCAAGCGAGCAATGACAGCTTCATTTATTTTAACCACAAAAATCACTCAAGTTCAGTTCTAATAATTTCCATGTGCATATCAGAAATAATCACTAAAGAATTTTTAAACTTCTCGGAAGAATGAAGTTCTAAAATAGACAAAAATTTAGCGGTTACATTGGCAGATTTTTGATTGGAAAACCTCAGAACAATAATACCTGAATGTTTAACAAGTTTTTGGCGGGATAAATTCAAAAAATCTTTATCGTGAGTCAAAATAATTCGTTTTTCAGCAACGGCTAATTCTAAAATACGAAGATCAGAAATTCCAAATAATTTTTCTTCTTTAATATCTTTAACAGTATGACCTGCAGTTCGCAATGCTTTAACCAAACGCATAGAAACGTTTTCGTCAGCTAAAAATAACATGTTACTTACCAACAACAATTAGTTCTTCGTGTTTCATGGCTTTAGCTGCATAATCCACAGCGGCCAAAACATCTTCTCGCTTCAAATGAGGATATTCAACTAAAATGTCTCCCATTTCAGTACCGGATGCCAATAATTCAAGAATGAATTCTACAGAAATTCGCGTACCTTTAATAATAGGCTTTCCGCTCAAAATTTTGGAGTCAAATATAATTCGGGATTGCATGTAAAACTAGTGGTTTAAAGCATATAAATACCTTTCCAGATTTTCCAGAAAACTATTTAAACACCCCCCCCTTAATACTCACATGCAAAACAAAATTTTACTAATAGGATTGATTGCACTAGCCTTAATTTTACTCGGATGCACGCAAGGAACTGTAAACTTAGGATGTCAAATACAAAATTGTGGTCATGCAGTTCAAAATCCAACCTGTGGACCTGTTCCAATAGATCAACAATGCCCAGCTATTGCAAAATTTGAAGATTATTGTTTAAAATTTGTAGACTGTTCAACTGAAAATAATTCTTGCACAACTCAAATAGAACCAGAATACAATTCATGTTACGATTGTTTCATGTCATGTAAAAATCAAGAAAATCAAAAAGTATGCATGGATTCATGCCAAGAACAATTCAAATAAAAAAATTTATCTTTTAAAAGAAAAATTTATTGCCCGTTTTTTCCGAGAATGGCTTTCAGTTCTTTCAAGCTGAACAATTGAAATGGTTTATTGGCTTGAATAAAAGCAATGTCAATTTTTTTCAAGTCAAATTTTTCGTCTTTTTCTTTGCTGGCTTTAATGGCTTTAATGGCCAATTGCACTGCTTGTTCTATAGAAAGTTTTTCGGAATATTCTGCTTCCAATACTTGCATGGCTTCAGTTTTTCCTTTTCCAATAGCGACTGCTCGATATTCAGCTAAGGCTCCTGAAGGTTCGGTTTCAAATAATCTTAATCCAGTATCATCAATTCCACCAAAAATTAAGCTGACACCAAAAGGGCGCATTCCAGCGTATTGAGTAAAAATTTGTTTAATAGAAGAAATTTCTTTCACTAAAGTTTCTACATGAATCGCATCATCGTACATCATTCGGTTGTCTTGTGCATTTTGTCGTGCAATAGTAACCAATCTTCGAGCATCTCCAACCAAACCAGAACTGACAACTCCAACATGATCGTCTACTTTGAATACTTTTTCAATTGAATTCGGTAAAACCAAAGAACTAACTACATGTTTGTCGGCAGCCAATAAAATTCCGCCATTGTAAACCATTCCAACTCCAATGGTTCCTTGTTCTACAATTCTAGAAGCATATTCTACTTGATACAGTCTTCCTTTCGGGGAAAACATGGTAGCAACCCGATCATAACCTGAAGTCTTTGCATTCTGAGAAGGAATATTCATTAAAAATCACCAATCACTTTAATTCTATAAATCTCTTTATTCTATTTTAGATATATTAAGAGTACATTAACAAAACCTATAAAAACCTTGCATTTGTAGGCTTTACTCCCCAAAATTCTTTAAATCAATCAAACAACACAGCCCATTTTCAGTAATCTTAGACAGATTTTGATTCACAGCAAAAAGTATAAATACAAGTTATACTACAGTATTACTGGAGGTTATACTTTTATGGTGGAAATTACAATGACCGTAGGTCCAAAAGGACAGGTGGTAATTCCAAAAGTCTTGAGAGATGAATACGGGATTTTGCCAAATGATAAAGTAATTGTGAAAGAAAGCCCGAATGGAATTATTATTTCCAAACCCAAGCTGGATGTAGCCAATATTTTCAGAGAACTTGGAAAAAATGGACCGCAAATTAAAAAAATTAGTTCTCATTTTTACGAAAAAGAATCAGAAGAACGATGGCAGAAGGCGAAACCTAAATGAAAGTTTATTTAGATGCCAATGTATTCATTTGCGCAGCGATTAGTTCTCCAGAGCTTCGCACACAAGCTGTTGCAATTATTCAAGCAGTTCAAGAAGAAAAAGTTGAAGCTTTAACCAGTATTTTAACCTGGGACGAAGTTGTATACGTTATAAAAAAATTGGATACAACTTCTGCAGCCATTGAAGCAGGATTTGCATTCCTAAATTTTAGTCAACTGCAAATAGTAAATGCTACAAAAAATACTGGCTTGGAAGCATTGGAAGCCATTCGAGAGCACAAGCTTTTGCCCAGAGATGCCATTCATTATGCAACCATGAAAATTGAAAACATAACTGAAATTGTAAGCGAAGATTCAGACTTTGACAAAATCAAAACAATTAAACGTTATTCTATTAAAGAATTTTCAGAAAAAATAAACAAACTTCACTAATTGACTTTTCTTAAAGCGATCAGACAACAAGTTTCAGCTTCTTCAATTCCAGAACAAGTTTCTTGCGGAGGATTATCAAACGGAGAAAGCTGTTGAACTGTATCACGTAAGTTAGTTTTCGAATCACATACAGCCCATAAACGCACATTTTTTGAACTCGAACTAGAATACAAAATAATTCCATCTTGCAAAGAAAAACCTTGACTATCTTGCGAAAAGTCCCCTAAGCTTAAAACAATTTGATTTGAAAGAAGTCCAGTTTGAGAAGCTGTGGCAATCGCCCGAGTATTCATACTATCATTTGATTTGAAAACAACCCGAGAACTGGTTTTTGGAGTATATAGATTGTTGACTGAATTTTGAATTAAACTACTAGCATTTGAAATTGGCTGTGTTTGAGAACCAACTTCAACAATAATCAAACTACTCAAAAATACAAACCCAAAAATCAAAAATACTAAAAATCCAAGACTGGCAAGTTTTAAGTCAGGTAATTTCAAATCACTTAGTTTAGATAAACCAAAACTTTGTTTGGAAAAAAAAATTAAAATCGGCAAAGCCAGCAAAATTATCAGCCAAATTACTGCAAGCAAATCTACCCAAGAGTAAGCAGTTGTTTTTGAAAAAAGAAACGAAATAAATGGAAAGAAAAAAAAGAAGCCTAAAACTAAAAGATGTAGTGTGCTTAAAACCAAACTCAAAGCAAATGTAGCTTTTGTTCTCTTAAAAATGCCCCAAACAGCAATTAATGGAATTAACAAAAGGAATGGAATGTCTAAGAATACTTGTCCTAAAGCACCCAGTGTGAAAACATAAACCAATAAGCTAGCAAACAATGCTAAATTTAAAATACTGAGAAATTTTATTCTCAGATATGAGTTCACAAAAGGCATTTACAAAATAAAGAACAGATCTAAATATATATCACATTCAAGCCTAAGTTTTGAGTTTTTTAATACTTCCAGAAACCTTTACAATTTTCGGAATTACTTTAGTCAAGCCAGCTTGGGTTAAAAACAAAATAACTGTTTTTGCACGTTCCAATTCAATGCGAGAACATTTTACAATCGCTCTTTTTTTAGCTAAATTAAAGTCCACCAAATGCAAGGCTAACTGTGCAGTAAACGAACTTCCAAATAAGCTTAAAGCACTGGCTTGCAGGGCTTGATTTAACTCATTCAATGAAAAACTTTGTTCAGAGAAAAATTCAACCAAAATATAACGTTTTTTAATCCGCATACTGGAAGGCAAAGCATGCAATTTGGTTTTAGCAATCTTCATACTAGAATTAATAGTTTTATTGCTTAAAAGTATATCTATGCAAAAAACATTACTCATTCAGTTAATCACCATATTCTTAATTACACAAATTCTTGGAATCTTTGTTTCCTTGAACTTAATCCAAACCGAACTCAAAGTAGAATTGGTGAATGAAAATGCAAACGATGTATCCAATAGTTTGTTTTTGTTTGCGCAAATTTTAATCATGACTGGGGTCATGTTATTGGGAATTAAATTATTCAAGAAAGGATTTTTTTTACGCATACTCGAAGGGCTTGCTATTTTGTTTTCGTCATATTTGGTTTTTTGGACAATCATTCCAGACTTGGCATTCATGTTCAGTGTTTTGCTTTTGGGATTAAAGAATTTTATGCAGGATAATTTTTTTGTGAAAAATATTGTGAGTATTTTAGCTGTAACTGGTGTTGGTTCTTTGTTGGGTGTTTCTTTAGGCATCATCCCAGTCATTGTGTTTTTGGTTTTGCTGGCAGTCTATGATTTAATTGCAGTGTTTGTCACCAAGCATATGCTTGTTTTAGCCAAACCAGTGATTGAAAAAAATTTAGCTTTTACAGTCACTATGCCAACCAAAGAACACGCGTATCAATTGGGCACAGGCGATTTAGTGATTCCTTTAGTTTTTGCTTCCAGTTTGTTAAATGAAGGAAAATCTGCCGGATTATTGTTTCCGAATTTTTTAATTTTTCCTGTAATTATTTTATTGGCTAGTTTGATTGGATTGATTGTCACTTTAGAAATTGCTGAAAAATATCAAAAACCTTTGCCGGCTTTGCCTTTGCAGGTAGTATTGATGATTGTAGTTTGGTTTAGTTATAAAATTTTAGTTCCAATTTGAAAATGTGTCTACGAGATTTAAATACCTTGTTAGAGTAATATTAGTTTATGAAAGAATTTAAACTAGAAATAACCAAACTGGACTTATTTACTCCCAATGAACCTTTTGGAAGAGTTGCTAAAGCCATCGAAGTTTTTGACAATTCAACTGAGTTGGATGTAAAACCATTTAGACTGCAAGTAATAGAACTTCCACCGAAT
Source organism: Candidatus Iainarchaeum sp. (assembly GCA_030649345.1). Taxonomy (GTDB): domain Archaea; phylum Iainarchaeota; class Iainarchaeia; order Iainarchaeales; family 0-14-0-20-34-12; genus JAUSKK01. Next base: position 25,618 of record JAUSKK010000046.1, read on the forward strand.
AAATCTTTTGATCCGCATGTGCATGTGTCCGAACACATTATTTACATTATCGAGGGAAATGGGAGTGTAGCTATTTGGGGCTTTGATGATTCAAAAAAGTCTATTGAAGTATTTAAAAATTCAAAAACAGATTATGCAGTGTCTAAAGGAGATATTTTTATTATTCCAAAAGATTGTCCTCATGCATTTTCTTCTGGAACTATTGGTTTAAAAGAATTGATTATCAATGTTCCAGGCATTGCATTATCGCATGTACAGCGAATTGTTTGGACCGACTAAAGTGCATATTGGAAAAAAGTATTTTTAAATGTGGAAGAAAGCTCTTAGCCAAGTGATTCCAAAATAGCCAGCATAGGAAAGAATAATGTATCGGCCTGTTTTTCCCACCCAAACTGCTAAAAAGAATTTTCGTACATCAAATCTCATGACACCGCACAGCAATCCAATAATATCAAAGGGAAACGGGATCAATGCAGCCAATGCAATAAAATAAGTTCCTTGGTTTTGGACACGTTCTTTAATTTCATCAAAGTTTATTGAAAATTGCTGCTTTCGGAATTCTTGCAGACTTTTAATACTAAAATAGCCAATAACATACCCTGAAAGTTCTCCGATAGCAGCACCCAAGCCAACAGTTAATCCTAAAATAAATGGACTTAAAATTCCTAAATGATAAAAATCAATTTGGCCAAACAATACAATAAAAATATCCACTGGCACTGGCAGTAAAATAGTTGCATTGGCTATAATGGTTGCAATAAAAACACCCGGCAAACCGTAAGTCAAAATAATGGTTTCAAAGATTTTTGGGTTTTTAGAAAAATAATCTGCCAGCACAAAAATAGCCATAAGGATAGCTAAAAGAGGCGCGAAAAATTTCCAGCGAATGCTTGTCTTTTCTTCGATTTTACTGGATTTGCTTTTATACACCCATTTGGTCAAACTTTCACCTATACTTTAATAAAAGGTTTATTGGAGAATTTAGTAAATTAAGACTAAACTTATTAATTAAGCAAACGGTAATTGTTTAACTCAAACAAGGTAAAAAAATGGAATTAAATCTTGTGCCAAAATTTAAAACTTTAAAAAACCAGAGGTTTTCTTAAATGCAGTATAAAGAAATGTTATCCAGATTGTATTCTTCTTTGCCCAAGCAAACTTTAAGCAAAGAACGATTTGAAATGCCAGTCGTTGAATCCTTTACCCAAGGGCCTAGGACATTCATTAAAAATTTCGAGTCTATTTTAAAAACCATTCGGCGAGAACGCGATCAAGCATTAAAAGTTTTAACCAAAGAACTGGCAACCGCAGCATCCATTGAAGAAGACAAAGTAGTCTTGAAAGGAAAATTTGAACAAGCCAAAATTCAAAAAGTAGTAAATTATTATATTCAAAAATATGTTTTATGCAGTGAATGCAAAAAACCAGACACCAAGCTTTTGGAACAAAAAGGAATCAAAGTCCTAAAATGCGAAGCTTGTGGTGCAACTTCTTCTGTAAAGGAATAAACATGATTCATAGTTCGAGACCTCAAAAACAGTCCGAGGATCGAGTGAAACGAAGATCCCCTAACCCAAAGGCATTGAAACCACAGATTGGTTCTGATATAGTTTGTAAGATTCATTCCTATGAAGGAAAAACAATTTTAGCAGCCTGCGATAAAGAATTGGTCGGCCGAAAACTGAAACGCTTTGATTACGAAATTCATATCTCAGAACATTTTTATAAAGGAAAATCTGTTTCCCGGGAAGAACTCAAAGAATTCATGCAAGAATTTGGCAATATAAATTTGTTTGGAGAAAAAACAGTACAATTGGCCATAGAGTTAGGATTAATAACTGAAGCAAGCATTATTTTGATTGACAGTATACCGCATGTGGTTATTATTCAATTATAATTAGGTGAAAAAAATTTGAGTTTAAATTTAAAAAATCTAAAACTTTTAAAATCCGGAGTTTTTTAATGGCCGATGTGAAAAAACCAGCTGACGGAGAACAGCCAACCTTTCGAATTGTTTTACCTAGAAAGCACGAAAACGAAATGTTTGCTATTGTAATTAAACTAAATGGCACAGATCAAGTCAAAGCCATATTTCAAGACGGTGTTGAACGCGGCTGCAGAATTACTGGAAAACTCAAAAAGAAAGTCTGGATTCGAGAAGGCGATTTAATTATTGCAAAAATTTGGGATTTCCAACCCTCGAAAGCAGACATTGTTTGGAGATATTTAGAACCTCAAAAAAACGTATTGTACCGAAAAGGGTTGCTGACCGGTTTACCGCTTTAAAATAAATGAAAATTATGAAGCAAGTAAAAGTTTACATTGCAGGAAAAATTTCACCAGATTCTATTTTTAAAACAGAACATTGGCGCGAACAATTCTGTCAACAATTAGAATTACTTTCCAAAACCAAAATCGTAAATTTATATTCTGCCAAAACACAGCCTTTCGGAAACTTGAATGAAAGCAATCCCTATTTTATTGTTGGATTGGATACTCATTTGCTTAAACAAGCTGATTTAGTAATTGTAAATTTAACCGATGATATTAGTGTTGGGGCATCTCAAGAAATGTTGATTGCAAAATACTTCAAAAAGCCATTGATTGGATTAGCACCCAAAGGCGGAAGATTTGTCAAAGAACAAAAACAAATTTGGGGAAACACGTATGAAAACTGGACCCATCCCTTTGTAGCATTGTCTTGTGATTTAATTGTGCATAACTTAGATGATTTAGCTGAAGCTGTACAAAAATTTGCACGCCGAGAAATCTTGCAAGTCAATATCAAAACATTATCCTATTTAGATGAAGTTTCCAAAATCTATGAAGACGAATTTTTAGAATTAGAGAAAAGTATTCAGAAATAGTTCTACACAATTTTTACAGTTCCTTTCGTTGCATTCAGTTCAATTTTTTGGCCATCTTTTAAAATTTGGGTTGCTTTTCCAGTTCCTACAATGCACGGAATTTTTAATTCTCGACTGACAATGGCTGCATGACACAATATTCCGCCCGTGTCTGTAACAATTCCTGCAATTTTCTTAAACACTGGAATAAATTCAGGCGTAGTCATAGTCGTAACCAAGATATCTCCTTTTTTAATTTTTGAAAAATCTTTGGGACTTAAAACAATGCGTACAGTTCCAGTAATTTGACCAGAACAAGCTGGAAGTCCTCGAATCAAAAAATTAGATTTATGCACACTTGATTGCTGAATTGTTTTTGGAAGTTTCCAAAAAGGATTGTAGTCTAAAAAAGCAAACTTATTTTTTCCATAATAAAGAAACTCAAAATAACCTTGCGCATACTCGAAACTTTTTTTGGAATTATGAGAACGCAGTCTAACTTGTTCGACTACTTTTTCAGCAATTTTTTGACTTTCTATTGTAGGCGAAAGCCATCTCTGTGTTTTGAAATTATAACAGCACTCAAACAATCCACTTTGAGAATGATTAAGTCCTTGGGTTAAAAACATCAAATTTTCTTGCGTTAGCTCCATTCGAATTTCGTCTCGATTGATACTGAAAATACCGCACCATTTGGGTTCTTCGTATTCACGAATGCTTATTTCATAACACAAAGAATTTGGCTGCAATCCTTGCACAAGTGCTTTGCATTCTTTTTCAGAAATATCATGCTTACGCTGAATAAACAAGGTTTTTTGAAACTCAAGCAAAGGATTGACTTTAATGAAAAACTTTTTACTCGAAGCGTTATGAAAAAAAGACTGCACATTTTTAGAGTTTTGCAGAAAATCAATTGAATTAAAATAAGTTAATCGTTCAATCGGCAAACCAATTTCTTGATTTAATTTTTCCAAGCGCTGATATTTTTTTAATTCATTTTGAATAAGAACATGCGCACGACTGGAACTCAAAAGAGTGTGTTCTCGAGCTATCTGAAACCATTCGGATAAACCAAAACTTTTTGCTTTAACCATAAATTAAATTTTTCCTTGAAAAAATTTTTGATACAATTTAATTTCTTCCAAAAAATCAGGAACCACAATAAATTTGGCTTCGTCAAATCCAATCCATTTATGCACAGTGTGTTCTGAACTTAATTTTACATTTTCACTCAAGGCTTTGCAGACAAACACAATCATGGTAATTTTTTGCCCATCTTGTCGAGTGAAATGATGCACTTTCAAAGGATTTAAGACTTCAATGTCTAAACCCACTTCTTCTAAAACTTCTCTTTTCAAGCCATCAAATGGATTTTCGCCCATGCTTAATCTTCCGCCTGGAATTTCCCAAACCCCTGATTTATGCACTGCAGTTTCTGGACGTTTCACCAGCAATAATTTATTTTGGGCATTCACAACAAAGGCTTTCACAGTTACAGCAAAAGGATCTTGAGTCATGCAATAATTGGATTGAAAAAGAATAAAAAGATTCCCGCAGGCAAAAAAAAAGGTTTCTGAAAGGTTTAAGGCAAGTATACACTTAAGTAATATATGAAAGAAGGAGCAGAAAACCAATACGCGCGAATGATTAAAGAATACATTTCAGAAGAAAAAATTCAAAAAACATTCAATCAAGTATTTGACCATGAAACCATTCTAGGCTTGCATGAACTGGCTGAAAAAGGAATGCTTGAAAAAATTGAACATGTCATTAGCACAGGAAAAGAAGCACAAGTATTTCGCGCCATTGATGTAGCTGGAAACTTTCGAGCCATCAAAATTTACAAAACCAAAACAGCTACTTTTCGGCAAATGGAACAATACATTCAAGGAGACATGCGGTTTGAAAAAATCAAACACGATCCACGTTCATTGATTAATGCGTGGGCTAGAAAAGAATTCAAAAACTTAGAATTAATTCAAGCGGCCGAAGTACGGTGCCCGCATCCTTTGGGTTTTCAGAAAAATATTTTAATTATGGAATTCATTGGAGACGAAAAAGGAAACCCTGCATTAAATCTAAAAGAAAACCCAATCACTGATTTAGAATTATTGTACGATACAGTAACAGAGTATGTAGCGCGCATGGTTGAACGAGCAAATTTAGTTCATGCTGACTTATCCGAGTACAATATTTTGAATTTACATCAAGAAGCCATTATCATTGACTGCGGACAAGGAGTCTTGAAAAGCCATCCGGAAGCTAAAACATTTTATGAACGCGATGTGCAAAATTTGGCCAATTATTTTACCAAAATGGGATATCCGAAAACTCAGGAAGAAATGTTAAAAAAAATCAAAGAAAAGCGGGAAAAACAACCTAAAAGATAGGTTCCTATGATATACTCATTTATAAATATTATTAATATTCAAGTATAGTATTAGCTTAACTTTGCCTTTAGAGAACCAATCATGCTAGAAGAAACCATTAAAATTCCAATTGAACGAATACCTATCTTGATTGGAAAAGAAGGAAGTACACGAAAAGAAATAGAACAAACAGCTAAAGTTAAGCTAGATATTGACAGCAAAACAGGAACTGTTAATATTGAAGTAACCCAAGGAGATGCCGTGCAATTAGAACAAGCACTCAGCATAGTGCATGCCATTGCTCGAGGCTTTAATCCAGGCAAAGCAATGCTTTTAGCCAGCGATGAATATTACTTTGAGACCATGAATCTCAAAGACATTGTAGGCAAAAGCGAAAAAGCCAGGGAAGCCATTAAGTCTAGAGTGATTGGAAAAAATGGAAAAATGCGCGAACAAATTGAACACAACACGCATTGTTTTGTTTCAGTCTACGGTCACACGATTTCCATTATTGGAAAATTAACTGAAATAGATTTAGCCAGAGAAGCTATTGAACGAATCATGAATGGAGCCAACTTAGTTACAGTTCAAAAATTTTTAAACAAACGAAGCAAACAAACACAAGAAATTGATTTTTAGGAAATTTTTATGGATTTAAAATTGAAAATTTTAAAATATTTAAAATTCAGGAGAATTTTAAATGAGTAAAGAAAAAATTGAAAAAAAAATAAAAGAAGAAATTGAATTAGATCCAGTTACAGCTGACACGATTGCCAAAGAATTCAAAGAACACTCCGTAGCAGAATTCTTTAAGAAAAACAAACAAATGTTAGGCTTGTATGGAAAAGTCCGAACTTTAACTACCATTATTCACGAATATGTTTCCAACTCTTTAGATGCTTGTGAAGAAGCCAATATTTTACCAGAAATCGAAGTCAAGCTGGATGAATTGGGTGAAGAATATTATGAAGCTACAGTCAAAGACAATGGACCTGGATTAACCGAAGAAACTGTCGGCAAAGCTTTTGGACAATTGTTGGCTGGAACCAAATTTCATCGAATGATGCAAGCCAGAGGACAACAAGGAATCGGAGCATCGGGTTGTACTATGCTTTCTCAGTCTACCACTGGAAAAGCTACCAAAGTCATTACAGGAAAAGGCGATGGAAAAGTAATTTCTTTAGAATTAACCATTGACCCGAAAATGAATCAAGCCAAAATCACCAACTTTAAAAAAGTCGACAAAGAATATAGAGGAACAGCCGTGCAAGCAAAATTCAAAGGAGTCATTTACAAAGACACCCAAGGCGGAGTCTTAGAATATTTACGCAGAACAGCCATTGCCAATCCGCATGCACAAATTAAATTCCGCGATCCTAAAGGACAAACTGTTTTATTCAAGCGAACTTTAACACACATCCCCAAAAAGCCCAAAGAAATGAAACCACATCCATTGGGAACCACAGTAGATGATTTAGTGACTATGAGTAAATACACAGAGTCACGAAAAGCCGGAAGTTTTTTGAAAAACGAATTTGATCGAGTCGGAGATACTTCATTGCAAAAAATTCAAAACATGATTCGTTTTGACTTAAACAAAGACCCCCATCAATTGAGTTGGGAAGAATGTGAACAATTAATTCAAGCATTCAAAAAAGTAGACTTTATTGCACCCAGCACTGAAGGATTAAGCCCTATTGGAGAAGACAGAATTAAAAAATCTTTGGAAAGCATTGTCAAACCAGAATTTGTTGTAACTTTAACCAGAAAACCTAAAATTTATGCAGGCGGATACTCTTTTCAAATTGAAGTAGGCTTAGCGTACGGTGGAAATGCAGGAGAACGAACTTCCAGCAATCCAGAAGACGTAAAAGTTGAACTCATGCGGTATGCCAACCGAGCTCCTTTATTGTTTGACGGAGGCTCTTGCGCCATTACCAAAGCCATTCAATCCGTAGAATGGAAACGCTACGGTGTAAGAGACTTAGACAGTGCTCCTTTAGCAGTATTCATTAATTTTATCTCAGTTCACGTACCCTACACAGGAGCTGGAAAACAAGCCATCACCGACGAAGAAGAAATCATGGAAGAATTACGATTATCGTTAATGGACTGCGGCCGAAGAATGGGAATTTATTTAGGAGCCAAACGCAGAGAACACGATCGAAAAATGAAACAAGAAATGTTCTACAAATACATTCCAGAAATTGCAACGGCTTTAAGCAGTGTCACTAAAGAAAAAAAGGAAACATTAATTACAAAACTTGAAAAATTAGTCAAAGACAAACTAGGCTTGGAAAAATTAGAAGCAAAAATTAAATCCAAACAAGTTGGAAAAGAAGAACAAGAAAAAGCCGACGACGAAATTGGAAAAGCAGTTGTAGTAGAAGACGAAGGAAGCGGGGATGAATAATTATGGTTCCAAAATTGCAAATTTTGAAACTTTTAAAAAATCAGGAGGTTTTTTAAATGGCTAAAAAAGAACCAAAAGAAAAAGCGCATGTCCACAAAAAAACAGCTCATGATCTCCGAATGGAAAAAGAAGGACCCAAAGAAATTGGCCGAAGAATTAAAGAAATGGCCGATGGTCTTGTAGAAGAAATTAAAGCCAACCAAGATCCAACGTTTATTACATCCCAGCGGGGAAGGGGCAATGTAAGCTTTAGTGAAGCAGAAGGAATTATTACATTGGGAGACAAAAAAACGCATAGAAATTTTTTAAACGTAGCTCATGCACGAAAATTCATGCAAACCATGCTGGTCACCAGCAAAGCCAATGACTATTTAGGCAACAATAAAACAGCCGCAATTCGTGAAATTTATTATGAACTCAAACACACAGTCGGAGGCACAGACGAAAATACATTCGAAGACCAATCTGAATCCGATGGAGTAATTGTAGACTTAGAACACAGTGTAGAAACCATCCGAGAAAAATTAAATATTCACGCCAACCCCAAAGGAACCTTGTACGGAGATATTACATTAATTGACCGAATGCATAGAAACGATGAATTCAATTGCTTAAAATTAGGAAGAGGCGGCTGGAGTATTATGAGTAGATTAGAGCCGAATGAAATTGAAATCAAAAAAGTAAACGCAGACTATGTTTTAGTCATTGAAACCAGTGCTATGTTAGAAAGACTGGTTGAAGAAGATTATGCCCGCAAAAACAAATGCATTTTAGTTGGAACTTCAGGACAAGCTGCACGCGGAGCCCGAAGACTGGTACATAGATTAAATGCTGAATTCAAATTGCCAGTCATTGTATTCACAGACGGAGATCCATACGGTTGGTATATTTATTCTGTCATCAAACAAGGAAGTATGGCTTTGGCTGCACACTCTGAATTCTTAGCTTGCCCGGACGCCAAATATGTTGGAATGACTATTGAAGACATCAAAGAATATGGCTTAGAAAATGTAACCGAAAAAATGAAAGAAATGGATGTCAAACGAGCCAAAGAAATGCTAGCCTATGATTGGTTCAAAAACCCAGAATGGCAAGCTGAACTCAAAACAGCCATTAGTTTAGGAAAAAGAATTGAACAACAAGCCTTAGCCAACAAAAGCTTAGAATTTGTGGCCACAGAATACTTGCCTAAAAAAATCAAAAAGAAACAATTCTTACCTTAAACAAGCACCAAGCCCAAGATTATTCTTTTCCAGAATTTAGCTTAATCTCTGTTTTTTCCATAATACCTGAGCCTACAATAAAATCTTTGAAAAATACAATCACGCAACCGTTGCTCAAAACACTGCTTTTCTTTTTAATATTCTTTAAGTCCAAGTTTTTTCCTTTCATAAATTCTTGTGCTTGAACAAAGTCTACTTCAATCCAATTTTTTTGAATTTGATTCCGTTTAAAAAAGGTCAATGCTAAATTGGCTGGAATTTTTTTATAAAAATCAGCCAACAGCATAAAAGGGGTGCCAAAAAGTTTGCTTTTATTTACTTTTTCAAAATCTTTTGATTTATATAACAAGAAAACTTTCTCAAAATGCTCCAAAAATAAATAATTTGCAAAAAAGTGCTCAAAAATACCAAAGCGTTCTAAAAAATATTTTCTAATTTCTTTTATTTTATTCAAATCTCTAAGTTCACGCATAATCATTCACTTTTTTTAATTTTTCCAACAAAAAATCCTTCCAAATTATGCTTATACGGCCAAATTCGCAAACAATTTCTTACTTCAAAAGAATAACGTTTTCCGTTATACTGCTCTAAAGGCAATGTTCCCTTTAATCCTTTCAATTTAATGGAAACAGTATGTGCATCTTTTTTGGAATCCAATAAAAATTGGACAATGTCTTCGTTTTCTTCTGGAGAAAACGTACATGTAGAATACACTAACTCGCCGCCAGGCTTGAGTAAATCAAATGCATGAACCATTAATTGTTTTTGAAGTTCTTGAAATTTGATAACTTTTTCCTGCGACCAATCTTTTAATTGATTAATGGTTTTGTTGATTTCCCCGTCACTGGAACAGGGAGCATCCAATAAAATTTTATCAAATTTTAGGCCAACATCAAACTGAATTCCATCTTGATGGGTTAGCAAACAATTGGTGACTCCATTTTTCAATAAATGAATCCGCATTCTCTTTAAGCGCACTTCATCCGATTCATTGGCAATCAATAAGCCTTGATTTCCCATAAACTGGGCCAGCATAATGGTTTTATTTCCTGGAGCTGCAGTTAAATCCAAAACAGTTTCATTTACTTTTGGATCTAAAGCAATTACTGGAATCATAGCTGAAGCAGACATAATTTGAATCAAACCTAACTCATGTTCTAAGCTTTTAGAAATAACTTCAAAATTACTGCTTACAAAAAAAGCATGGTCTAAAAACTCAATTTTTTCAAATTTACTATTCGAATTTTGCAAAAAACGCACAATGCTTTGCTCGGAAGCTTTTAAAGTATTGACGCGAATTGTTTTCGGCAAAAACCAAGTTAAGCTTTCAAAAAATGTTTTGCTTTCTTTTCCTAAAATAGGTTCGAATTTTTTCAAAAAAGACTTAGCAATCAAACCTTGGGCATTGGGAGAAACGCGTATAACCATACTCCAAAATGGAAAGAAAATAATTTAAAGTAGTTTAACCTTGTATTGTAAAATGACTCCACAAGAATTGAAGTTAATTCATGCCTTTTTTTACCCAAAAACAGTTGCTGTCATAGGAGCTTCTCACACAGCAGGAAGTGTAGGATATACTGTTTTGGAAAACTTTGTACGCAAATTCAAAGGAAATATTTATCCTATTAATCCAAATGTAAGCGAAATTTTGGGAAAAAAATGCCATAAAAGCATTATAGATGTAAAAGAAAAAATTGATTTAGCTATTATTTGTACTCCAGCTCAAGTGGTTTTAAAAGTATTTGAAGAATGTGCGTTGAAAAAAATTCCGGCAGTCATTATTGTCAGCGCAGGATTTAATGAAATTGGAAATACTGAATTAACTGAAAAATTGGAAAAATTAATTTCAAAATACAAGAAAACCACTCGCGTAATTGGCCCCAATTGTTTAGGAGTGCTCAATACAGAAACCAAAGTAGATACTTTATTTTTGCCAGAATACAGATTGGCTCGGCCTGAGCTTGGAAGTATTTCATTTATTTCTCAATCCGGAGCTATTGGATCAGCAGTATTGGATTGGGCATCCAGTGAAGATTATGGAATGAACAAACTTATTAGTTACGGTAATGCTTTGGATTTAGATGAAACAGACTTAATGGAATACTTAATTCAAGACCCAAAGACCAGTGTAATTTGTTTGTATTTGGAAGGCAACAAAAATGGAAGAAAATTTTTTGAAAGTTTGAAAAAAAATTCGCATAAAAAACCAATCATAGTATTGAAAGGCGGACGCAGTAAAGCTGGAGCTAAAGCAACCCAAAGCCATACTGCAAGTCTAGCTGGATCCAATGAAGTATTCAATGCATTGTTTAAGCAAACTGGATTAATTGAAGCTAAAACTTTTGAAGAGTTATTTAATTTTGCACGTATTTTAAGCAAAATCAAAATTGCACCCAAAGGAAAAAGAGTTCAAATTATTACAGACGGCGGAGGCTATGGAGTATTATTAGCTGACTCCATTGAAGAAACTGGTTTAGAATTAGCTGAAATGAGCGCCAACAATATTGAAATTATTCGAAAACAAGTTCCTTCGTATGTTCAAATCAAAAATCCTTTAGATTTAGCCGGAGATGTAACCAATGAAAGATACAAAATTGCCATAGAACAAGCTTTGCTAGATAAAAATGTAGACATGCTGGCAGTTATTTTATTGTATCAAGTTCCTCAATTGGATTCCAAAATCGTAGAAGAAGTCAAAGCCTTAAATAACCGTAAATTGAAACCTTTAATTGCAATATCCATTGGCGGAGAATTCTCGAAAGTACACTCAAAAGCCTTGGAAGAAGCGGGAGTGGTAAATTTTTTATACCCAGATGAAGCAGCCAAAGCACTGAAAGCATTATTTGAATTTCACCAATATAAAAAAGAACACAAATAACTAATTTTTTTTCTTACTTAACAATTCAATCACTTTTTCTTCTTCGCCTTGTTCCAATAATTCAAACAAGTGTTTCGAGTCAATACTTTTATCAAACGAAGTTTTGTCTAAATTTTTCTCCAACAAATCCAAACCCAATGAAAGAATGGATTGCTTGCTTTGTTGCAATTCAGCTAAATGCTTAATTCTAGAACGCAAGTCTGAACCAGCAAATGATTTGTCAATAGCCACAATAGCTTTACCATCCCATGGATTCAATAAATCATCCACTGAAAGATCACCTGGTTTTAATCCAACAGCTAATTTTCCGAGCAATTTTACTTTAATCAAAGGCAAACTAGATTCTTTATGTTTCTCTAAAACATCTGAAACAGTTTTGTACACTTTGTCAAAAACTTCCTGCAAAGATTCTCCAGTAAATTCAATTTTTTCATAATACAATCTACGCTGATTCGGAATTTCCAATTTGGTCAACTGATTTGTTTGCGTGTCCAGTACATGAATGCATTTAGGTTTTTTAGATTCCAAATTTTTCATTTGAGTAATCACAGTAGAGCCAGTCAACAATAAATGTTTTCCGTGTTCGCTAAATTCATTCGTCCAATGAAGATGGCCATTTACAATTAAATCAAAACCTCCGGGTAAATCAGCAACGGAAATACTGGCAACCATTTCGTCATCAAAAGGCAAAAATTCTTTAATGGATTGATGCAATACCAAAATATTTTTTACATTTTCTACAGGCTTCGGATTCCAGTACTTTAATACATCCAATGCTTTTTTTTCAGGAACACCCGACATTCCATGCACAACAACTGCAGTATTTCCTTTTTCTGCAATCACATGACAGCCATGCAAATACGTCAAAAAACCAGAATATTCCATAATGTCTAAAACATTGGCATAATCTTTAGCCCGATGTTCATGGGTTCCATGAATAGAAACTACCGGAATTCCTTGAAAATGCACTTCATGTTTTGCTCCATTTTTTTCTTTAAATAATTTAATTTCGGATTGTTTTTGTTTTTGCGGCAAAGAAAACAATTGAGCAACCTCCAACCAAGTTTCTTGACTTGGAACAGAATGATGCACTAAATCGCCGGCCAAAACAATCAAATCAGGCTGCTGAGCAATAGCTAACTCAAATGCTGTTTTACATTGATCAAAAGCTTCTGTTGTTCTCTTTTCTTGAGTAAACCCTAAATGAGTATCTGAAAAAAATACAATCTTCATTCTATCCAACCTTTTGTTTTCAACCAATCTATTAATTCATGCACCGAAGGAATAATATTTTCTAGGCTTAATCCAGCATCCACAAACACTTCTCGGGCGGTTGGGCCAGTTAATACTCCAGTAAAATTTAAGCCAGCACGATGCGCAGCCAAAAAATCATATAAAGAATCGCCCACATACAAAGTTTCTTCTTTTCCAATTCCATGATTACTCAACAAATGAATAGTTGAATCAAACACTCTTGGATCCGGTTTATGAAAATTTGTATTGGTTCGAGTTAATACTGCAGAAAAATAATTCAAATCCACTTTCGCATACTGAGCAACCAAATTAAATGAAAATTCGTCTCGGGTCGTCAATAAACCCAGAAATAATTTTTTAGAATTCAAAAAACCCAAAGTTTCATTTACGCCAAACACAGCATCATAGTCTTCATTTTTTTCTTGCACATGAACTGCTTTAAAATCTTCAAAACGAACATTCGGCCACAATCCAGTAATCAAATCGCTCCACGGCAAACCATAAAAAGAAAGATATTCTTTTTCGGAAGGAATTCGTAAATTTAACTTACGGGCAGTATTGCAGTGTTTTCGGTAAGCCACTTGATAGGTTCGAACCAAAGTATCATCAAAATCAAAAAAAATAGATTTAATCATTTAAAATCCTCCGGATTTTAAAAGTTTTTTAAAATTTTCAATTTTAAAAATCAAGGTACATCAACTCAGTTAATTTTTCTTTCACCATTTGTTTTGAAAACAAATTCAATGGCCGTAAAACAACCAAATTGTATTGTTTAAATAAATCTAAATCTTGGCCAAAACTAGTTAAACTAACTTCAATGGATGGATTCGCTAAAGCCAAGATTTTTCTTTTCTCTTTTTCAGTATTCAAATTTTCGAATAAAATCCAATCTAAATCTCGAAAAGAATTCCATGCACTTAATTCTTTTAAAAGAATTAATTTTTTTTCGTCTGGTTTTTTTGAAAAAATAATTACAACTTTGCAGCCTCTTCTGAGCAAAAGCAAACACGAAAGAATGCTTTCTTGAGAATTATTCCAAAGCAAAGCTAACACACCCGCAGTTCCAACCGGCAAACCATTTAAGGCGTGCAATTCATTTACAAAAACACACGCCCAGTTATCTCGAATTTCCACAAAAACAAATTGTTCTGCATTTTTCAAATTTACTGTAAGTTCAGGAAATTGTTCTAAAATTTTCCCGCCCAATTCTTGACTCATTACTT
>JAUSKK010000005.1 GCA_030649345.1 Candidatus Iainarchaeum sp.
GAACCATCGTCGACAATAATTATTTTTTTTTCTATTTTTTGTTTTGATAAATCCAAATCCTTTAAATTTTGGATTACTTTTGCAATGGTTTTTTCTTCATTGAATGTCGGAACAATGATTGTTAGTTTCATTTTATCCATATTTTATTTAATTAGTACGTCTATTTATAAATATTATACCAGTTACTATTAATTTGTGAAATTATGACTGAGTTATCTATTCAAAAAAATAAATTCTTGAGTGATAATCGCATAGGTCTTTTTTTAGGTGTGTTTTTTTCAGTTCTTTATTTTTTTACTTTTCGATTTTTTGCCGGAGATTCTTCCAGATATCTTGCAGTTGCTAAAAGTATTTTAACAACTGGATTTCCCAGCTTAGCTGGTTTTAATTACAATTTTCACCCCCCATTTTTTATGTATTTGATTGCTTTTATTGACTTAATTGTACACAATGTTTTATTTGCCGGACTGCTGGTTGTTTTCTTTTTTTCAGTTGGATCGCTTTTTTTTACTTACAAAATTTCCAGGCTTTTTTTTAATCGATTTTATTCCATTTTGGCAACTATTTTAACTGCAATTACTCCTGCTTTTTGGCTGAGTGCTACTACAGTTATGCAGGAAATTGTTTTGATTTTCTTTTATTTAGCTACAATTTATATTGTTTTAACTGTTCAGGAAAGTTTTTCAAATAAAAAATTGATTTTGTTAGCTGTTATCCTGGGTTTCGGGTTATTAACAAAAGTTTCTATGCTTATTTTATTTTTAACTACTGTAGCATATTTGTTGCCTGGGTTTTATAAAAATAATAAATTTTTTGGCTTTCTCAAAAAAGCATTTTTGATTATTTTTATTCCTTTATTTATTTTAGGCCCTTATTTATTGTATAATCTTGTAAATAAATTGCCTCCTTATTTAAGTTCTACTTTAGTTCAGCAGGTTATCGTTAGAAATGGTATTGGATTAAATTTTTTCGAACGAGTTTTATTCATCATTTCAAATTTTTCTGAACTGATCAATCCCGTTTTAGGCGTATTGATGTTGATTGGTTTATTTGGTTTATTTAAGCAAAATCAGTTCAAACGGTTTTCGTTTGTTCTCTTGTTAATTGCTTCAACGTTTTTGATTACTGCTGTTTCAAGTTATTTTGAAATGCGTTTTGTTTACCAATTGATTCCGTTACTTATTTTCTTGAGTGTCTTTGGTTTTACTTATTTGCTTTCGTTTTTAGGGAATAAGTTAAATATGACTTTACAAACTGTTATTTCCCTTGGGCTCATTGTTCTTGTTTTATTGTCTTTATTTCCACTGGTTTTTATTCAAACTGAACGAATTGAAAATTGGGCTGTTTGGACTGAAATTGGCGTCTTGACTAACCACCAACCGTTTGGATTGAACCTTGTTCCATTGTCGGCTGTTTTTGCCTTAACCAATGAACTGGGAATATCTGTTGATGATAGTCTAGATTCCAATTTGCTTATTTCACATTTTTTTGGTATGCGCAACTTGGGTGTTCAATATGCTCTTGTTTCCAATCAACAGCTTTCCTATTTTGATACCAATTCCATTCAGGTGGTTAAAAATTTTTTGGACTGCAATTGCAGTGTAATAAAATTTAACTATGTCTCAAAATGGCCTTTTAGTATTTCAATCGTGGATGAATTGGATCAACCAGTTAGTCAAGTTTTTGCTGAAGTTATTTTTTCAGGTTCAAATAAGAGTTATGCTCAGCTGAAAGAATTTAAAAGTCCTTTTGTTGTAATTCAAGTTGAAGGATATGCTTCACGCGGTTCTGATGTCACTAAGTATACTAACCCGTATGATATTGATCCAATAACAAACAAGTATGTTGTAGATCCAGCAACAAATACTGTCGTTTTGTCTCCGGATAAAATTTTTCATTTGCATACTTTGTCAGACGATAATGGCATTATTAATTTAATAGACCGCTATGGAGCTCGTTTTCCCAATCAGACATCCGATACTATTGTGAACTTTCCAAAAGGTGTCCTTTTTATTTCCAAGTTCTGTTATGAACCCCAAATTATCCAAATTATAGTGGCTGATGTATCTGGCAAAATAATTGTTGTTGCATGCAATGCTGATGGTGGCGGTTCTTGTACAGAATTATCCAAAATTACTTTGAAAAAGACTGCTTGTTGGTTAAATCAGATGCCGGCTATGTCTTGGTAATTTTTTAGTTTAATTCAAAGCTGGCTTTAATGGCTTTGACTAAATCTTGAATAAGTTGTCCTTCAGTTTGTGCTGTAGATTTTACGACTTCAGTTGTGTTAGATTCATTTGTTCCAGTGTAGGGCGGTGCATTGGATGAAGTTGCCCAAAATTCATATTGTCCTTGTTCGTTTTTGAATAAAGTTCCTGTAAATTCATATTCTTGTTCTGGTTGAAAGTCATAAATCATGGAAGATAAACCAATATTGAATTTGATTGTGCTTTCTTTGAAATGATCGTCTTCAATAATTCCTTTAATTGTAAATCCTTGATATACTGCTTCTGAATTTGGATTGCTTACAAGTTCTTCTAAATGCTGTTCTACGTATTGAACTGTGTAAGTTTGTCTAGGTGTTTCATTTTGAGTTAGGTTTGTGGTGTTTGCTTGCGTGCATCCGAAAATCAAGATAAGTAAAATTCCTAAACAAAGAATTATTTTTTCATTCATGGAGTTGCCTCAACTATGCCTGTTCCCGGAATCCAGGTAAAACTGGATTGATCTAAGATTTCGCTTAAAATATATTTTATTTCATTGATTTTGAATTCCAAATTTTTTAATTCATTTCCAATTCTTCCATTTGAGTACGATAAATCGACTTTGTATTCTGCATCGGAATCAGTTTCGGTCCCATCATTGTTTACTGCTGATAAATTACTTCGCCCGGACATTCCTTTTATAATTACTCCAGTAATTGTTGCTGGATCAGTTGTGTAATCTGAATCTCCTGGAGTATTTGCATAATATTCAAATAAAGTTCCAGTGGTTCGATAAATTATATTATCCATTTCAAATACTAACATTTCAGATGCTTGATCTATAGTTGTGCTTCCTTTTGGAAAAGCATAAGCTACTCCAAAAATTAATTCTTTGCAATTCGTTGAATCATTTTCATCGCATACTTGTGTTTTGAATGCAGCTGGTACTTCAACTTTTTCGGTTGCTTCTGCAGTCAAAGTAATGGCAAAAACCAAACTAGCTAATAAAATTAATCCAATTCCTAAAATTCCAAGTTTATTCATATATCTTATTTTTACCTTACTTTTCTTATAGTCTTTGTTTTTCTTCGGTTTAGGCCAATTTACTAAAATTAATTATTTAAATCTGTTTGTATTCACTGTTGTGTAATGAATTCATTCAAAGGCTTGTTTTTAGGTTTGTTAGATTTAATGCGTTTGCCGGAATGGTCTAAATCTTTAGGCAATATGTTGATTGCTGCTGTAATGGCTGCTTTTTTTGGAAACTTAATTCCGGATTTTGGTTTAGTGGTTTATGGTTTTTTAGCCGTTGGTTTTCTTTGGTCTGGTTTATACACTTTGAATGATTGGACTGATCACTCGCACGATGCTTTGCATCCAGTAAAAAAATCTCGCGCCATTCCTTCCGGAAAAGTTCCTGCAAATGTTGCATTAGTGTTTTCGATTTTTTTAATTGCTTTATCTTTTGCCATTGGTTTTACGATTAATTTCTTTTTCTTGCTTTGTTTACTGGCAATGTTATTGAATCAATTTTTGTATACTTTAAAGCCTTTTAATTTCAAAAAACGCCCAGTGCTTGATTTAATTTCAGGTTCTTTGATTAATCCAATTTTTCGTTTTTATGCTGGCTGGGTTTTATTTATTCCAGCATTCAACGCACCATTATTGGTGTTGATTTTTATTTTAGGATTCCAATTCGGAGGATATACTATCTACCGAATTGCTTCACGTTCGCACGATGAAAAATTGGATTACAAAAGCAGTGTAGTTGTATTTGGAGAAAAAAAAGTTCGCACAATGGCTTACTTTGGAATGCTGTTGGGTGCTTTGGCTTTTTTTGGAATGCTGTTAACCAACTTTTTTTCAAGTTTTCAATTTTTAGGAATTCTTCCTTTGCGTTATTTTTGGTTGGCTGTTTTGTCTTTGGCTATGCTGCCTTTGTATTGGCATGCTTTAAAGAATCCGCAAGAAATGGATTTGAAAAAAATGTACAACTTAGTTTACGTTCACTATAGTTTATTTATTTTAGGTTTTGTTTTGCTGTACTTTTTTAATTTTTAAAAATTAGATTGTTTTTGTAAAAAAGTTGGGTAAATTTTTTCCTGTTTTTGCTTGAGCTGTAAATACTTGGGCGGAAACATGAAACCCATTGAGTGTTGTATTGCCATTGCTTTTTTCATTTTGTTTTTCTGGCCTGTATTGTGCAATTCCGTGATTGGCTTCCCAATCCATTTTTTGGGTTCGAATTTGTAATTCTACCAAGCAGTTTTCGAAACAAAAAGTGGTGTGCAGGGACTGGTAGCCATTTTCTTTGGGTGCTTCAATATAGTCTTTGACTTTATGACTTAAGTAAACAAACATTTCGTGGATGGCATTCATTATTTTGTAGCAGTCTTCTTCTGTTTTTACAA
>JAUSKK010000006.1 GCA_030649345.1 Candidatus Iainarchaeum sp.
CAAGCAAGCCAAAGAAGTAGAATCTATTTATTATACAATTAAGGAAGCTTTGCGAGACCCTGGAATTGCGCGCACAGTATTTGGAATTCCTGGATTAATTTTAACAGTATACGCCATTACTTTAATGATTGGAGCTGAAACACAATTCTTTCAAGGAATTTCTTTAATTTTAGGAATTTATTTATTATTAAAAGGATTTGGAATCGAATCCAGAGTCTTAAAAGGAATCACGCATCTTACAGAAGGCATTTCTGTTCAACGAGTTTCGTTTCCTTTTTATATGGCATCTGGTTTTGTATTCTTATTTGGAGTTTACACTGGATTGGCTAATTACAATCCAACCAGTGATTCATTTACCAGCATAATTTCAGCTGTTCAAACTACTTACTTTTTTGCAATCACTTCGGTATTATTCATGGTATTGGCTAGAGCCATTGATGCAGTTCATGCCAAAAAAGCTTACTTGCTTCGAAAATATGTCATGTATTTTATTGGCATTACAGTTCTTTGGCTGATTATTGATTCAGCTACTTTGGTTTTCTTGCGGCAAACTGACTTAAACTTTTTCTTAATCACAGTATTAATTTCGTTCATAGCATTGCTGATTGCATTTAAAGCAACTCAAGTCATTGACATTCGAGGTCAAGTCACTCAATTATTGTTAAATTTACCAGTCTACAACAATCAAGGAGAATGGCTGGGAAAAATTAAACAAGTACGAGAAAATGAAAACATGATTTACTATAAGCCTTCTGGAAAAAAAGAATTCATTTCCATTAAAAAAGAAAACTTTATTGTACGCAAAAGCCGAATTATTATTCAATAAAAAAAAAGACTAAACTTGTATTCGCTCAACACGCATTCAATGCTTAGGCAATGCTTTGGGTTTTGAAGTAGGCAGAGATTTAATAAATTCTTTTGGAACAACATCCAAAGTTAAAATTTTTCTCAATGATTTCAACAATTTTGTTTTTTGACTGCTTTTTACAAACGCATTATCCAATAATTCTTCTAAAGTGCTGACTGGAATAAGTTTGATTTGCTTTTTTTCTTCTTCGGTTAAAACAATATCTTCCAAATTAGACCTGGGCACAATTACTTCTTTGAATTTTGCTTTAATGGCTGCCTGCGTTTTAGCCGTGACTCCACCTACTGGCAAGACTTCGCCTCGGACACTTAAAGAACCAGTCATAGCCAAGCTTTGTTTGATTGGAATTCTTTCCAATGCAGATACAACAGCTGCAGCTACTGAAACACTTGCAGAATCTCCTTCAACTCCTTCATAGGTTTGCAAAAACTGAATATGTAAATCATGTGAACTAATGTCTTTTCCGGAAATTTTTTTAATTAAAGCCGAAACATTTTGCACGGCTTCTTTGGCAATTTCTCCTAATTTTCCAGTAGCAATAATTTTTCCTTCACTTCTGGAAGCAGCCGGTGCAACTTCTGCTTCAATCGGCAAAACCATTCCAGCACTTCCATCGCCAGTGACAGCCAATCCATTCACTCGGCCAATTCTGGCTCCTACATTCAAATACACTTCATAGTCTCTTTTATTTTCTACTACTTTATCCATAATTTGCTGTTCTAGAGTTCGAGCAGAAATTCTAGCTTCCATTAAATCTTCCAAAAAAACAAGCGAATGCGCTTTGTTAATGGCAATATCTCCAGCTGCTCGGATTAATCCGCCCAATTCTCGCAATTGTAAAGTTAAATGATTTTTTCTAGAAGCTCTTCTGCGTGCTTCAAATAAAATTTGTTCTACTGCAAGTCTGTCAAAATGAGGAATTTTTCCGTCTTTTTTTACTTCTTGAGCAACAAATTGCACTACTTTTTTTCGATTCTCTAAAGTATCAGTCATGTCATTGTTCATGTACACTTCATAACCGTAACCGCGAATTCTTGAACGCAAAGCTGGATGAACTCTTTCCATGTCTCGATAATTTCCTGCAGCTACCAAAACAAAATCACAGGGAACAGGATCTGTTCGAACCATAGAACCTGAAGATAATTCGCTTTGACCAGTAATAGAATATTTTTTTTCCTGCATGGCAGTCAATAATTCTTGCTGTGAATTCGGATTCAATGCAGCAATTTCATCTACAAACAAAACACCTTTATTGGACCTGTGAATTAATCCAGGTTCAACCCGCAAATGAGCTGGAGTTCCCAAGCCGCCGGATTGCAATGGATCATGTCTTACATCGCCTAACAATGCTCCAGCTTTTGCTCCTGTTCCTTCAAAAAATGGCGCAATTTTTTTTCCATGATTGTCTACCAATAATTTGGGAGCCATAACTTTTTGTCTGGGTCTTACTTGAGTACCGATAGCAAATCCTACAATTAAAAATCCGCCCATAATCATGGTAGCTGCATAAATGACATCTGAAATCCAATGCATGGACCAAATAATAAACGATAATAAAAACCAAAATAAAGGAAAAATCATTCCAGCCATTCGCATATTTTGTTCTTCTTTCATAGAATCCATGCGCAAACGTTGGACAATTTTTTTAGCTTCTCCGGCTGGAACTACGCGAACTTTTGGATTATTGGAATCCGCAGGATTGGGATAAATTAAAATATCATTTAATTTTTCCAAAGGCAAAATTTCAGCCATAGCTTGAGCCAGTAAACTTTTTCCAGTTCCCGGCAAACCAACTAACAACACGTTTCGTTTTTGGGCTGCAGCTTTTTTAATTAATTCAACACTTTCGTCTTGTCCAATGACTTGGTCAATAATTCGATCTGGAACAATAACATCTGCAGTGGTTTTATAATTTTCTGGAACAATCGCTTGAACTAAGTGCTGCACAACAGTATTTTTAGGATTAATATTTTCATTCAATGCAGTACTTATTTGAACCATAATAGCTCAATTAAATTAGTTCGCGAATCGTTTTTAAACCAAGCGTTGTTTGAAAATTGTACAATTAACGTCTGCGATTTCTTCGCCTGCGTTCAGCTAAAGCTACACTTCCAATACCTGCAACAACAGAACCTATAACACCGCCAACACCCACTGCCAAACCTGCATCAACAGGACTGTGTTTGGCTGGAACTTTAAATCGTTCAACCATAGAACGTTTTCTAATAGTCATTTGGCCTTTTGTTCCGAATTCAGTTTTTAAAACACGTACTTGTTGAGGAACACTTGATGCAATTAAGCCAGTAAATGCAGTTGAACCAGCCACAGCACCGGCAACCAAAACACCTGCAACACGCAATTTAGATTTACGTTTGCGAATTCGGAAAGTATCTTCTACACCAGATTGAGCTTGTGTTACTCCGCTGAATTTAGCTAATTTTTCCTGTTTTTTTCTTAGTTTAGCTTTAGCTCGTTTTCCAATATATGCTTGAATAGGATGTTTTCGTGCAAAAGCTTTACGTGCAGCCACAGGGTTCACATGCAATACATTAATTCTAACAGGCAATACCTTAATTCTGGGTTTCATATATTACAAATATGCCTCAAAGTCTTTAAAAATCAGAACCTGCGGTTCCAACACTTTAACCCCTGTTGCATTATTTTTCTTTATTTACTTTTGTCAAAGTGTTGCCGATACCTCCGCTTAAATGAGATTAATTATGCACAGCACTAGTGCAATTGTTTTTGAACTCGATGACGTTTATTGGGTTGAGTCCAAAAAAATCTGTCTTCTTTTTTGCTTTTTCGCAAACCTGCTTTTCGATAAGTTTGCGCATACTGTCGTCTATATCGTGTATATTCAGTACGTGTAGTCAATGCATCCGGGCCTTTTTCAAACATACCTGGAAGGTCACCTACAATATTCCATTTTCGTTCTTTAGCAAACTCAGTTGTAGCTTTGACTAATGCTACGCGCCAGTTTTCTCCCAAGGCACGGCTTAATTCAGTGTAAACAGAAGTGCTGGTTTGCTTTCTGGGCAATAATGATTTGATTCCTTGAATATTTCGAAATACCAAAGTTGGCCTTTTTTTCAGATAACACACCAAGCCACCTAAGGTAGCAATGGTTTTTCCGAATTTGTCTCTAATTTCAAAACCTAAAGGCGACTCAGGATGAGAGAATATAGAGCGCACAATACTAAAAGCACCCATCGAAATAGGTTTAGAATTAATCCATTTAGGAAACACGCGAGAAAAAAAATTCCATGAATGCAGTTTTTCTTTAAAAGAAATTTTCATATGGCCCATTGAATAAAAAAAATGAGTAAGCATATCGATGGCAAATGGTTCATATAAAGATACTCTGTTTCTTTGCAGGTTGGTTTTTAGTTTTTCATGCAATTCATGCATAAGCCGAATTCTGCGAATAACTTCTTTTTCAAAATCTTGTTCGGAAATGTCTGGACGCTCCACCATAAGCGAGTGTGTCCATACTTGTGCAAATTGTGTGGCTTCTTTTGCAGGTAAACCAAAATAAGTTATGCTCGGATGAACGGGTCTGTATCCAATGCCTAGTTCCATCCCTTCTTGCCAGGGGAGATGTTTTTCAAAAAAATTAAAAAGCATACTCTCTTGTTTTTGAGTGAGTGTAAGTTTTTCCAATTTAACACCTGATCTATTCTTGCACAATTGTTTGATGGGCCAATGCGCATATAGAATACTTAAAAGCTAATAATTAAAACTATTGGATTCGTTTATTATATATGGAAAAAATTGAGTTAACCTTTTTAGGCACCAGTGCAGCCATGCCTACACCTCAACGCAATCTAAGCTCAATTGCTTTACGCTTCATGGGCGATGTTTTATTATTTGATGCCGGCGAAGGAACCCAAAGACAATTGATGACTGCGCAGGTCAGTTACATGAAAATTAAAGCCATATTTATTAGTCATTTTCACGCCGACCATTTTTTGGGTTTGCCTGGAATGATTGCCACCATGAATATGATGGAACGCTCGGATGTTTTAAAAATTTTTGGACCCAAAGGAATCAAAAAAAGAACAGAACAAGCTTTAGAGTTAGCCTTAATGAAATTAGAATTTCCAATTGAATACATTGAATTAAAAGAAGGAAAAATGTTGAATGAAAAAAATTATTCTATTTATGCTTTTCCGCTCAAACATGTAACCACTTGTTTTGGATTTACATTCAAAGAACAAGACAAAAAAGGGACATTCATGCGAAAAAAAGCAGAAGATTTAGGAATTCCTGTAGGTCCAATGTTCGCAAAATTAGCTGATGGAAAAAATGTAAAAATTAATGGAAAAACATTCAAGCCCAAAGACGTCATGGATTACTCTCAAGGAAGAACTGGAAGAAAAATATGCATTGTCATGGACACCTTAGCCAGCACCAGTTATGTAAAACATTTAAAGCAAGCAGACATTTTAGTGCATGAAGCAGTATTTGGAGACGATGGAATCGAACGAGCATTGAAAACAAAACATTCAACTGCACGGCAGGCAGCAAAGTTGGCAAAAAAAGCCAAAGTTCAAAAATTAATTTTAACGCACATTTCTTCCAGATACAAAGACACAACCGAATTAGTAAAACAAGCCAAAGAAGAATTTGAACAAACAGAAATGGCTGAAGACTTAATGAAAAAAGAAATTTAACAAACAGTCCAGATTCACAAAAACAGTGAGTCTTATACCAACTCAAATAAAAACCAGAAATGTTCTAATTTTAAAATAAAGCAAGTGAAAACATGAATACCAAACACTGGGAAAAAATGTACGCATTACCTTTGGAAAAAATTCCGAACACAGCTATTGTAATGGCCGCCGGAAAAGGAACGCGCATGCTTCCATTAACTGAAACAATTCCCAAAGCACTGGTAAACTGGAAAGGAAAACCATTGATTGTTCACGTACTAAACGAATTGAATAAAACTTCAGTACAAAAAGCAATAATAGTAATTGGATACAAAGGAAAACAAATTCAAAAATATTTAGGGAAAAAATTTGGAAAAATAAAACTAGAATATGTTACACAAACCCAGCAGCTGGGAACAGCGCATGCAGTTCAGACAGGATTGAAGAAAATTCATAATGAAAATTTTTTGGTTTTAAGCGCTGATGTGATTGCGTCAGCTAAAGATTTGAATAAATTTTTAAATTCTACTGGAGATTGCTGTATGGCTTTACGGAAAACAAAAAAACCAGAAAGATACGGAATTATTGAATTAAAAGGAAAAAATATTGTAAAACTAATAGAGAAACCAAAAAATTATCCAAAAAAAACTGCATGGATGAATGCAGGAATTTATTCATTTAATGCAAACACTATTCCGTTTATTTTGAATGTACAAAAAAACAAACAAAGAAACGAATTTGAATTAACAGATGTTGTACAAAATTTAATTCATGGAAAGAAAAAGGTTATTGGAATTAAGTTTGAAAAAAAAGTCTACGATATTGGAAATTTAGAAGATTTAAAGCAGAAATAATTTCAAGGAGGGGGTCAGGAAGAACTTGGAACTGGGGGGAACCTGGGTGCCCCGCGGTTCAGTTGGAAACTTAGAAGATTTAAAGCAGAAATAAATTTGAAACTTTAAAAATAATTAATAGGTAAAAGTCTGTCCTGGTTTTAAAATTTGCGCTTCTGTTTTGATAATGCTTTTATCTAATTTTTCTTTGAATTCATTTGGCTGGGCTTTAATAATATCAAAAGTATTGTAATGCATGGGAATGGCATACTCTGGTTTCATGGTTTTTACAGCCCGCACAGCATCCACGCAATCCATGGTAACAGTTCCGCCAATCGGCAGTAAAGCAATGGTTGGTTTTAATCCTTGAAATGTTGGAATTAAGTCAGTGTCTCCAGCATGAAATACAGTCGTATCTCCGAAAACAATTTTGAAGCCCAAAGGATCAAAAGCATTCGGATGATGTACAGGAACAGCTGTAATTTTTACATTTTTAATAGTGTGCATTTGATTTCCGACAATGGCTCTTTTTTGGCCTATGGGAATCTTCAATTGAGCCAACACATCATCTGTGCTAATCACAATAGATTTTTCGCGAGTACAAATAGCTTCAATGGCTTCTTTGTCAAAGTGATCAAAATGTTCATGGGAAACCAAAATAGCATCAATGTCTTTCATTTCAGTTTGTTTAATTGGACATTGAATTAAGCGTTGAATCTTGGCATGATCTGGAGGATTTCCAAAAAAAGGATCAATCAGTAAGTTGCATTTAGGAAAACTTAACTTGAAAAATGAATGACCTAAAAATTGCAGCTTTATAATAACCCCTATAAGTAAGAAGCGAGATAGCATTTAAAAAGCAATCTTAAAAATACGTTGATTCTAATAAAACTATGCAAACCAAAAAAATTTTGGGAGTTGGACTTGCATTTCTGATATTGCTTCATTCAGTTACAGCCATCAGTTATGAAATTGGATGGCACAATATTGAATTGGCCATTAATGCAGACGGAACAGGCAAGATCACAGAAAAATTTTACATCAATTTTGACACTCCAGCTGACTTGAATGAATTCAAACAAATTACTTCAAAATTCGGAATAGATATTGCCAATCAATGGAAAGCATTTAATCCAAAATTACAGCCCAATATAGGAAAATTTTCAGACATTACTCCAGGCAGCGGAAAAATTGCCTTAATTGAAGTAGAAGACAGCTATTTGGAACTCAGTTATGAACTCAAAGAACCTTTGTTTGAAAAAATAGAGGAAACTTCCCGTTCTACAGTATTTGAATTGAAAAAACCGTTCTTTAATTCATTTTTATCCAAACCATTTTATGTTATTCCAGCCAAAACAGCGATTTCTTTTATTTTACCAGAACAAACAACTGTAACAGCCAATAATGTTTTGCCTAAAGGAGAAATACAAACACAAAACAACAAAACAGTAGTAATCTGGACTGGAGAAAAAACTACCACTGATTTAGCAATCAAATTCACCTACTGGAAACAAATCGCACCCAATTTAAGTTTAGCCATAGTCATAAAAGAATTTTTAGAAAATACGCCCAAAGAATTATTGATTTTGTTAATTATCATTTTTGTTTTAGCTGTCAGCTTTTTTTACTTGAAACGAAAAGAATACGGAAAAAAAGTCTCGGACTATATTGTCAAACACTCCGAACTCTAAATTTAGCGGTCTGGCAATATATTTATATATTTAAAGATATACGTATATCTAAGGTGATCGATTATGGCCAATACAGTTACCATTACTTTGGCATTAAACAAAGAAGATGAGAAGTTAGCACGGAAATTAGCCGAAAAAAAATATGGCGGAATAAAAGGTTCTTTGTCGAAAGTTTTCAGCGAAGGCCTGCATTTTGTTGAACATGAATTGCAAAGACAAAAAGCACGCATGCGATTAATTGAATTAAACAAACAAGGATTTGATCTTAGATTCAAAAGCTGGAAAAATCGCAGTGAATTGTATGACAGAAACTGAAAACAAAATTCATGAAAACTATTTAGTAGACACAAACATTTTGGTTTATGTATTCGATGAAGCAGACATTGCAAAGAAAAAAAAGGCAGAATTATTTTTGGCTGAAATTTCACTGGATTCTCACGGTTATTTAAGTATTCAAAATATCGGAGAATTTTTTTCGGTCATGTTAGAAAAACGAAAAAATATTGTGCCGGCTGATTTTATGAAAACTTGGCTAAGTGAGTATAGGACTATTTTCAATGTAATTCATTACACAGAAAACACTTTACTGGCTGCCGAAGAGTTAAAACAAAAACACGGAATTCATTTTTGGGATGCTGTGCTAGCCGCAACCATGAAAGAATTTGATATTCATACAATATATACTGAAAACGTAAAAGACTTCCAAAAAATTCCAGAACTAACTGTAATTAATCCATTCAAATAAAACAACCTATTTATAGGGCGGAAATGCAGAAATTAAACTTCCGAATACTGCAAAAAAACCCATAATGAATACAGTTATCGAATAAAAAACAGAAGGCATAACTAAAAGCCCTTGGGCTTCAAAAAAACCCACCAAAAGGTAAGCAATAGAAATAATCAGCAAAGACTGAAATGCACGTTGAATGTAAACCATTAAAAATTCTCCGAATTTTTAAAGTTTTTAAATTTCCAATTTAAAACCATAATATCACTTGTTCTAAGTTAAAATTCCTAAAGCAACTAAAGCAATGGAAGCATAGAATAATACAACATAAATCAAAGGCAGCCGATTCTTTAATCTTGGAACAGACAAAGCAAAAGTTAATCCTGCCACTCTAGAAACATAAACAAATGCAAACCAGCTTGGAATCAAATACATAATTCCTAAACTTGGGAAAAAACTAGTGGTTGCCCAAATATACATGACTGTGAAAACCATAGCTCGCAATGTTTGTTTGCCGTCGTAAAAAATATATGCTGCTGCAAAAAACACAAACAACCAAGGTAAGTTGTTGATGATTATAGAAAACCACCAACTTAAGTCCAGAGTCAATACTGCATACAATGCTTCTGCCAAAATTACCATACAATCACAATTTAATAAATAAAATCTCCAATAAAGCCATTAAGAAAAATATTACAAAACCTAACTGAGTGGAATACAATGGAGTGAATACTGCTGTGCCAGTAGCTGCTGAAATTAAGCCAGTAACCATATAGAATGCCATGGTGAAAATCACTGCAATCAAACTATATCGAACAAGCCCCATTAAAATCCCATCCCAAATATTGCGAATATTCCTAAGTTAAAGAAAATAATAGTAAGCCATCCTTGAGTTTCATTAATTATAAGTAAATTCTTTTTCAAGTTCGGAGAACTTTCAGCAACAGTTAATACTGTGAATTTTCCCATGTAAAATAAAATTAACAAATTTCCAACAAACACAATTAATCCTAGCACTCCAACAAAATCACTAATTGTCCACATGTAAATAGAAATAACAATAGTGCCGTAAATTGTATTTTTGATTTTTCCGCCTAAAAAAATATGCATAATTCCAGCATAGGCAAACAGCCAAGGCAGGTTGTTGAGCAGCAAGTAAAATAACCAACCGATGTCTAGGCCAATGAGGTGAATTAGAAATTCTACAATACCTAAATCTTGCATAGATACAACCTGCTGCTCAATGAGCTTTCGCCCTTACTAGCCGAGGTTAATTACGCCCCAACTTTACTGTTTGTTATAGAATTAGTCTCTGAACCAATATATAATAGTAACTAATATAGGTGAACAAGTTAATTAGTTGGTTATTTGGTGAGTTTTTGATCCATTTTTGCCAATTGTGCTGGTTTTTTCTTAATTTTTCCACCACAAAAGTCACATTCAGTTAATTTTGTATTTAAACTGAACTTTTTGCCGCAATTTACGCATTTAGGCTCAAATTTTATGATTTCTTTGATTTCACGCATGATTACAGCTTGAAATGGAATTTTAAGTAAAGCCAGAAAGTTTTGAATACTATAATCATCGGTTAAGACTTGGATTTTTTGTTTTTTTTCCAATAATTCTTTGGCTAAAGCTAAAACAGTTAAGTCTGGATAGCTTAGTTTTTCAAATCCATGCTCTTTGACTAATTGTTTGAGTTCTTCTAAGTGTTTCCAGTTGGCTTCTTGGATTTTCAGCAAACCTTGAGTTAATGCATTTTCAACTAAATTCCTTGCTTCAAAGCTTTTCCATTCGCTTAAAACTTCAGGCGTTGTAATATACGAATGTTTAGATTCAAACTCAAAATTGGGTTCATTCAGTAAAGCACTGGCATCTAGAACATACAGCATATCTTACACTTGCGAAGAATGTTTTTAACACTAATTATTCTAATAATACTCATGCAAAACTCGGAATTAAAGCAACTCGTACTTGAACTCAGTGAAATTGAACGGACTGCACTCAAACAATTGGGAATACATGAAATACATACTTTGGAATCTTTAGCTCAAACAACTGAACTCAACAAAGATGCGGTACGCAGAGTTATTGAATGGTTGAAGGAAAAAAAATTAATTCAAGTTCAAGACTTGCAAAGAAAAGCTGAATATAGTTTAACGAAAACTGGAAAAGAAAATTTAGAAAAAGGTTTACCGGAACGAAGAATGATTCAAGCACTGCAAGAAAAAACACTAAACTTTAAAGAATTGCAAGAAAAAACAAAACTAAATTCAGGAGAATTTGCTTCAGGCTTGGGAGTATTAAAACAAAAAAACTTTATTACAATTCAAAGCGGAAAAATTGAAATCAGCGAAGTTGGAAAAGAATTTGCAGGCTCAGAGTGGATGGAAGAAAAAATTTTAAACAACCCAGATGAATGCAGTTTAGATCAAATTCAAGGATTAATTAAACGAGGATTACTAGAAAAAAAAGAAGTAACAGAAAATAGTATTCAAATTTCTGAATTTGGAATTCAAGCAAAAGAGATCTTGGAAACAATTGGAAGCCAACGAGAATTTAATATTCAAGCACCAGTACAGCCTTTGTATTTAGGAAAAGCCCAGCCGTACAATCAGTTCTTGAAATTAATTCGAAAAAAATTGTTAGAACTAGGATTTACGGAAATGAAAGAACGATTGATTGTTCAAGAATTTTACAATTTTGATGTATTGTTCCAGCCGCAAAATCACCCGGCCAGACAATGGACTGATAGTTATCAGCTTAAACAGCCAACGCATGGAAAATTACCGGATAAAAAAATTGTAGACAAAATTAAAGCAGCTCATGAAACCGGAGGCTTAGCAGATAGCACAGGCTGGGGCTATGAATGGAGTACAGATATTGCTTCTCGGGTAATGCCTACAGCCCATGGAACAGCCATGGATGCCAGACAAATGTGCGAAGGCGTAGAATTTCCAAAAAAATATTTTGTAATCAATCGATGCTTTCGACCAGACGTTTTGGATGCAACCCATTTAGTTGAATTCAATCAATTGGATTGTTTTATGGTTGGGCCAGGAATTAATTTCCGAAGTTTATTGCATGTCTTTAAACAATTGGCTTACGAGATTGCTGGAGCCAAAGAAGTCAAGTTTACTACAGCTTATTTTCCGTTTACTGAACCCAGTTGTGAGTTAAGCATTAAACATCCGCAATTGGGTTGGATGGAAGTAGCTGGCGGAGGAGTCCTAAGACCAGAAATTACAGAAAATTTAGGAATTAAAGAACCAGCCATTGCCTGGGGCATGGGAATAGACAGACTGGCCATGGCAAAATTGGGAATTAAAGATATTCGATATTTATTTAGTGACAATTTAGATTGGTTAAGAAAATCCAAGATGGTGGTTGAGTAATGCCCACAATTGAATGTTCAAAAAAAGATTTGGAAAAATTAATTGGAAAAAAGTTTGACTCTGCCGAAAAACTAGAACAAGCTTTACAATATGCCAAAGGAGGCATTGGCTCGCTGGAAGGAGATGCACTCAAAATAGAAGTCCAAGACGCTAACCGGCCGGATTTATGGAGTGCCGAAGGAATTGCCCGCGAATTAAAAGCACGCTTGGGTTTAGAGACAGGTTTGCCAAAATTTAAAGTCAAAAAAAGCAAGGTTCAATTAATTATTGAAAAAAGTGTCAAAAAATCACGGCCGTATATGGTGGCTGCTTTAGCTAAAAATGTGAAAATTACAGAAGAATATTTAGTGCAAATGATTCAATTGCAAGAAAAAGTTGGATTAACCTATGGACGAAAACGAAAAGAAGTAGGAATTGGAATTTATGATTTAGACAAAATGAAGGCTCCCATTTATTACAAAGGAATTAAGCCTCGTGAAATAAAATTTGCTCCTTTAGAATTTGAACGCGATCTAGGATTGAATGAAATTTTAGAACTTCACCCAAAAGGAAAAGAATACGGTCACCTAATCAAAGCTTTTGAGTATTATCCGATTGTTATGGACAGTACTGGAACTGTTTGTGCCATGCCTCCGATTATCAATTCAAATTATACTGGAAAAGTTACAGAAAAAACTAAAAACTTGTTTATTGAAGTCACAGGATGGAATAAAGAAATTGTGAATATTGCATTAAATGTCATGGTGGCTGCAGTGCATGACCGAGGAGCAGACATTGAAGCAGTTGAAATAGTAGATGAAACAGAAAAAGCAAAATATTTCACGCCCAACTTCGAACCTAAAAAAACAAAAGTAAAAATTGAGTTTATTAACAAATTGGCTGGAATGAATTGGAGTACAAAAGAAATCGTAAAATTATTGGAACGTGCACGGTACAATTGCACAATAAAAGGAAAAGAAATTTTATTAGAAGTTCCATCCTATCGACAAGATTTATTGCATGAAGCTGATATCGTAGAAGATGCTGTGATTAGCTATGGATACAATAACTTGGAACCCAAAGCAACTGAAATGAATGTAGTTGGAAAAGATTTATTGGAAACCAGACTCAAAGAAGTTATTCGGAGTACTTGTGTTGGATTGCAATTGCAAGAAGTTTTAACTTACAATTTAACCAGTAAAGAAAAACAAGTAACCAAACTAGGCCTGAATTTACAAAAAGAAATATTTGCAGAAATAGCCAATCCTATGAGTTCAGAGTATGCTATATTCCGAAAACAAATTTTTCCAGAATTATTAGAATTCTTGGGAAAAAATTCTCGTTATGAATATCCCCAAAATATTTTTGAAATCGGAAAAGGATTAGAACTCGATGCAAAAAGTGAAACTGGAGTTAATGAAAAAAACAAAATTTGCATTATTATCTGTGGAAGAAATGCAAACTTTAATGAAGGAAAACGACACTTGCAAGCTTTAAGCAATTCCATGAACTGGGATTACGAATTAAAGAAAATAGAGCATTCTGCATTCAAACCAGGATTGTGTGCAGAAATTAAAATTGAAAACAGAATAGGAATTATTGGAGAACTTAAAGAAAGTATTTTGAAAAACTTTTCCATAGAAATGCCTGCCTGCGTAATTGAACTGGAATTTTAATTAAAGTAAAGACGAATAATGCTTCGAACACCCAAGCTATTGAAAAGAATCCTCAGTCGAGGAAAAACCGAATTAAAGTTAAGAAAATTTAAACAAGAACGGTATGCAGTCTACATTAAATTTGGATACACGCCCTTCCAAGCCAGAGCCATTGCAGCCGATGACGTAAAACGCAAAAGACGTTTTATGAAATAAATTAAATTGGTTAAGACTAAAACAATTTGGTTTGTTTAATCAAGTCTTCTGGCTTAAGTTCAGTTACAGGTTCTTTATCCGATTCGTCAGTAGAACTATCCAATGCATGTCTTAATAATTTAGATTTTGGTTTTGCTTGTTCTTTGAAAGCTTGTGCTTGTTCTACAATGGTTTGAACTTTTTTAGTTTCAGGTTTGGTTTCCAACAAAAAAGCAATTTCTTCAGCTTCTAAATCTAAACTAAATGCAAGCTTGGGCGCTAATTCTTTATTGGTTAATAAAATCTTCAATAAAACCAATTCATTTTGACTGGCCAGTTTACTGGAACAATGAACTTTTTGGCCAATTTTTTTAGCCAACTTTTTCCGCAAGGCTTGTGCACTTAAACCACCGGTTTTTCTTAAAATTCCAGGAAACGCATAGGCTGTCCAGTTATGATAGTCTTTGCTTCTGCTGAGCACAGTGCTGGCAGTCATTAAATCAATGGAATATTTGAGGAACCCATAATATTGTGTGCGGATAATTCTTCCATTAAAAATATCTCCTTTGGAAAAAAAATCAAATGCCCGCGAAATATCCTCTCCTGCAAATTCTCTGGGAATATTTTCTTCCACCCATTTCATTAAAAAACTATAATCTGCTTCGCTTTTGTTGACTGCTTCTTTGACTTCAGCAAATGTTTTTCCGCGAAAAATAGAATGCATAGAATTGAAAATATTGTCTGAGCGTTCACGAAAGCCAAGCTGTTTTACTTTTTCAAGAGTAATTTTTTCAGAACCCATCATTTGCAAATCCAGTAAAGCAGCTCGAACATCTCCGCCGCATTGTTTAGCTAATTCTTTGACTGCATCTTCTTCAAATTCAATTTTTTCGCGCGCACAAATTTCTTTCAAATAGCTAGAGATACTTAAATAATTTATTTTTTTGAAATCAATTAATTCACAGCCAGCTCTCAAAGGAGCTAGTTTGGTGTCTGCATAAATATCAATAGCTGTCAAAATTACAGGATTGGCAGTTTGTTTAGCAATAGCCAACATGGCTTGAGTTGCACCGCGATCTACAGAAGCGGTGGCGTCAATTTCATCTAACAAAATTAGTCTACGTGCATTCGAGAAACTAGAATTCAAAGCAGCTGCTTGCCCTATGCGTTCAATGACATCTTTGGCTCTTAAATCTGAAGCATTTAATTCAAATATTTGCCAATTCAGTTCATTCGCAACCAAATGCGCAATGGCAGTTTTTCCTACACCGGAAGCACCGTAAATCAATAAAGCTTTTTGCGGTTTTCCTTGACTCCATAGCTTGCACCAGTTTTGAATTTTTTCTACGCTTTGAGAATTTCCAATAAATTCAGGCCAATGCATAGGCTTAAATTTTTCAGTGAATAAAATAGCTGAAGTCATCTAAAAATTGGCTGAGATTGAGTTTAAAATTTGAACGGATGCAAAAACTTAAGCTAAGAGATTGGTTGAAAACAAGCTAAATTAGCCCTGTTCAACCGAAAGTCATAAATAAACATGTAACATTTAATGTTACGTATGAATTCGGAAAATTTTGCATGGAAAAAACAACGGAGTTTAGAATATCTTTATCTATTGAAGATGAATTGCACATTCGGTTTACTAAAAAACAGAATGAATTTATTGAGGTTTTAATTGTGTACAGTACTTGCATTAATACAACTTGGCATCAAGTTTTGCGAATTGATCAAAGTCACGGAATTTTACATAAAGACAAATTATTTGAACCAAAAATAGAAAATGTAAAAGAACTTATTACTGAAAAGATTACTCCGCAACTTTTGGCTGAATTAATTAGTGAAATTAAAACAGATTGGCTAGAACTTAAACGATTGTTTATTAAAAATAAATTAGGAAGTGATTGAAATGAGAAAAACATTTGAAATCAGAAT
Organism: Candidatus Iainarchaeum sp.; assembly: GCA_030649345.1. Lineage (GTDB taxonomy): Archaea > Iainarchaeota > Iainarchaeia > Iainarchaeales > 0-14-0-20-34-12 > JAUSKK01. The sequence goes on from JAUSKK010000006.1 coordinate 15,931, forward strand.
TGGAAGAGATTTTGCAAAAGATATGGGTCAATTTTTAGTAAACCCAAAACTTTTGGACAAAGAACCGAGAGTAGTTCGTTACATTGATTCTTTTGAAGTCCTGGCGGCTATTTTAAGCCCAGAACGTTTAAAGTTACTTCAAACTTTGAAACAAAAACCAAATTGCTCTGTAAACCAGTTAGCTGAACAGGTTGGAAGAAAACGAGAAGCTGTAAGCCGAGACTTAAAGTTGTTGTCATCCCACGATATGATAAAACTTCAAAAAAACGGAAAACACGTACACATTCAAGCTAACATAGATGAATTGGTCATAAAATTAAATGCATAAAAAAACCAAATTTAAAACGGCATAACTGTAATATCCCAAACCGCACAATGTTCAGACTGAAGGCAAATAAAACAAATAGTTCGAGAAACATCTTGGGCTTCCAGCATTTGCGGAACTTTTCCTTTCCAGACTTCTTTTTTTCTGCGATTGATTTCTTGAGAAGTAAAAAAAGGCGTTTGAACCATCCCTGGACAAACTGCACAGACTTTGATTCCAAGCTCAGATAATTCAGCGCGCAAGCCTTCTGTGAATCCCATTAAGCCAAATTTGGCAGCACTGTAAAATTCTCCTTTAGCAAACGCACGTTTGCCTGAAATAGAAACCAGATTAATAATTAATCCAGATTTTTGTTTTTTCATAAACGAAACAACTTGTTTGGTTAAAATAGCTGGGCCCACTAAATTCAAGTTAATCATTGCTTGAAATTTTTTAACATTCAATTCATCTGCACTCGCAAAATAACCCATGCCGGCATTGTTAATCAAAATATCAATTTGTTTAAATTTTTGAATAGTTTGAGTTACAATTTTTTTCATTTGTTTTTCTTGAGTTACATCTCCAGATAAAATCAGAAAAGAATTCGAATCAAAACATTCGCTTAATTCAGATTTCAAAACTTTGCACTCACCGGCATTCGGGGCAAAAGTTGAAACACAAAAGCCCAAATTTAGCAAATCCAATACAGTTGCTTTTCCAATTCCAGAGGTTCCACCGCTGATCAAAACAGTCTTCATTTCATAAATTAAAGACAATGTAGAATTAAAATCTGTCGGAGTAAAATTTCAAGAGATACTATGCAGCGTGCTCGTTTTAATCCTAGAAAACACAAGCCAGTCAGAACACAGCACCCTGTATTAGGTGAATTAGAGTTAGACAAACGTTTAGCTCAACAAAAAGGTGTGCGTTATAAATCTTGGGCAAAAGTAGCTAAAGGATGGTATGGAAATACTGGAATCAGCAGACCCCATATTGAGTTTGTAAGAAAACCCAGAGAAACGTATCTTTTGTTAAAAAAACTTGCTGAGCATCCCACGCCTGAAAATATTCGAAAAATAAATAGAATCTATCAAGATCGAATTCAAAGTTGTACTCAAACACTTTCCAGAGTTTTTGGAATTCGGAATCCACAAGTCGTATTTGAATCCAATGGAACCATGGCATTGGCTTTTTTGCGAGGACTTACAGGAGCTGAAGGAAAAACAGTCCTGCATACAACCGATATGGGAAGAATTGTTGAACGAGCACTCCAAGGAGAAGATACCTCGCGTACAAAAGAAGACTTCAAACAACCCATTGGACTGTTTTCACATGCCGGAGCTTTAAAAGAAGAAAAAATATCTACAGTACATACTATGGATTTATACACAAAAAAGGATACTCCAAAAACAGATACTGAAATTTGCCGAGAACTCTTTAGTGAAATTCAAAGACAAAGACCAGCATTAGTAATTGTGCCTCAAATAAGCAGAAGTGGAAGAAGATTGCCAGTAAAACGAATTGGAAAATTTGTAAAAGAGTTTAATCAAAAAACTGGTTCTAAAATAATATTTGTTGTGGATGGAGCGCAAACCATTGGCCGAGTTTCTGCTGAAGAAATGCAAAATCCTTTAGAGTATTGCGACGCTTATATGTTGGTTGGTCAAAAAGCATTGGGTGCCATGATTTCTGCAGCAGTAGTACTGAAACCAGGATTGGTTGAAGCCAATGCCAATAATTTACTTCAATCCAGTATTGCTGCAAGATTAAGTAGGTATCAGTTTGCGCAACCAGTACCTAAACTAGAGGCATTTCTAAAAAAAGAATCCAACCATTATGCAGTTTCATTGCCTGAAATTGAATCATTGGATTTAGCACTTCAAGCATTAGAAACCAGAGGAAGAGGCACAACATTTTCTCAGCGCAGACTGCATCAAGTCAAACGAATGCAAGCATTGCAAAAAACACTTGTTTCCAAACTAAATCAAGTTCGCGGAATTAAAGTACTGCAAGCAGAACCTCAAACACCACGCACCCACAGCATTGTAACTTTTACATTAACAAAATCAGCTGGAATGACTGCAGAAGAATTCCGAAATAGACTTCAAGAATTAGATTCACCTATTACATTAGCTCCATTATACCAAAGACCCGTACTTCGGATTGGACTAAGTGAACTCCGCGAACAAAACTTGGATTATTTAGTGCAATCTATCAAAAAAATATTGACAAAAGGCAAACACGCCTAAAGTCATTGTGTTTTAAACTTGATTTACAAATAGTTTCCTATGTTAGTCGGAGTTGTCGGAAAACCTTCCACTGGAAAAAGTACTTTTTTTAAAGCTTTAACCATGGCTGACGTGGAAATTAATCCAAGGCCATTTACTACCATTAAACCAAACCGAGGCGTAGGTTATGTACGCATAGAATGTGTTGAAAATGAATTTAAAGTTAAATGCAATCCCAGACAAGGAACTTGCTTGAATGGCACCCGATTTGTCCCAATTGACATGCTGGATGTTGCAGGATTAATTGAAGGAGCTCATGAAGGCAAAGGATTGGGAAATTCTTTCTTGGATGACTTAAGACAAGCCGATGCATTGGTTCACATTGTAGATTGTTCTGGAAGCACGAACGAAAAAGGAGAGCGCTGTGCACCCTTAACCCATGATCCAGCTATAGACATTAAAATGTTGGAAAATGAAATGAATCAATGGATGGCACAAATTATTGGAAAAAATTTTCAAAAATTCAGCAAACGAGTAGCCACTGAAAAAAAACAAATGTACAAAGAATTAGCACTTCAATTAAGTGGTTTGAAAATTTCCGAAGAACAAGTCAAAGCAGCTTTGGATAAACTTAAATTAATGGACTTATCTGCTTTGAGTTGGACAGAAAAAGAATTTTTAGAATTAGCCATAGAATTACGAAAAGCCAGCAAACCCATGCTAATTGCAGCCAACAAAATCGATATTCCTGGAGCCGACAAAAATTTGGAGCGATTAAAGCAGGAATTTCCAGATTATTTATTTGTGCCTTGCAGTGCCGAAGCTGAGCTTGCATTAAAAGAAGCTGGAAAAAAAGGATTGATTGAATACATTCCGGGAAGCAATAATTTCAAAATTTTAAACGAATCTTTATTAAGTGAACAACAAAAACAAGGATTGCTTTTTTTGCAAAAAAACGTTTTAGACAAATATGGAAGCACTGGAGTCCAAGAAGTTTTAGATGCCGGAGTATTTAAGTTACTGGAAATGATTGCTGTATTCCCTGGAGGCTTAAATAATTTAACGGATTCCAAAGGAAGAGTTTTGCCGGACTGTTATTTGATGCCCAAGAATTCTACAGCTTTAGATTTTGCGTTTAAGATTCACACAGATTTTGGGAACAATTTTATTCGAGCAGTCAATGTCAAAAAAAGAATGGTTATTGGTCGAGACTACACACTTCAAAACAGAGACGTTATAGAAATTATAAGCGGAAAGTAAATTAATCACTTGTTTTCAAGATATTAAAATGACAAAAACAAAACTTGCAAGAATCATTGAAAAAATAAAAGTTGAGAAGATATTGGCTGAAAATATTCGAAATGTTTACAAAAATCGAAAACATTTCGAAAAAATAAAGGAATTAAAAATTGAGTCTTGGTAATTGAAATTATTTCAGGAAAATAGATTTTATTCCGGCAAAACAATTGTAAACCTAGCTCCTTTTCCTGGGCCGGCAGAATATGCAATTAATTTTCCACCCATTAAATGGACTGCATGCCGAACTAGGACTAATCCAGAACCTGAACCATCTTGCCCAGATTCAGCAAAACCACTTCTTCCTTTAAAAAAAGAAGGTAAATCTTTCACGTCAAATCCACGGCCGTTATCTTCCACAGAAATATGCACTTGTCCAGCTTTGCGTTCTGAAGTAATACGAATCGGCCAAGGCCTAGACGCAACACTTTGAATAGACTTACCGGAATTTATGGTTAAGTTAAACAAAGCAAAATACAATAAGTTAGGATCTGCTTTCACAAAAGGAACACGAAAATTTCGAACCACAAGTTTAGTGGATTCAGAAGATAAAAATTTTGGAAAACCGGAAAGATTTACTAGGCTATTGTTTGCACGAGCCGATTGATTGGGCGAATAAATTTTTCTGTATGCTCGTGTGTTATGCAAGTCTCGTTGTAAAGCAAGTAAAGCTGAATCTCTTCTGCCCACAATATCATCCTTACGTCCTGCAGCTAAATCATTGTACACAAAACTAGGCTGGCCTAAAGAATTCATAATATTATGATTGCCTTGACGAAATGCAGCAACTGCAGCTCGAGTAAACTGAGTTCGAAATCGAGATCCTTTCATTTGACTAGTGATAGCACGCAAACGAATTGCAAAAGCAGTTTGCATTTTCGCAAAACCCAATGCTTGTTCAGGTGTTGTAGTTTCCGTAATTTTTTTTACATTTTCAATCAAAACAGAAAGACCACGATCGATTTCAGCAAACGATCTAAAAATCACTCTTTGTTGACTTGCTAGTTTAGACAAAGGTTTTTGTGCATTCGTTCGAACTAAGCCGCGACGTTTTCGTTGTTCACGCAAGCGTTGTTTAATTCTTTGTTTCATATAATGTTATGTTTGCAAGAAATTAATAAAATGCATGGCTATTTCCAAAGTGAAAACTTTTTAGTTAGTTCAGAAACTTTATTCCATTCGCCCAACAAACAAATTCCAAAATACTCCAAGTTTTCTTCTTTGGTTTTTTGAGTATTTTCATGCTGTTGAACATACGTTCCATCAACCACAGTATTCGTAAAATCAGTAAATGAAATACCTAATTCAATAAGTTGTTTGCGCAGGTTTCGAATTTGATTAGAATTTGCTTTCAATACAATAAATGGAATATCTGAAATTGAAGAATGAATTCCTTGATCTGCATCTTGATAATCCTGCAAACGAAGTTCTTCTTTTACAGGAACACTTACACCTAAACCTAAAGCCATGTGCGCCAAGGCATTCAGGATTTTGCCTGTTTCCATTTTTTCGTTTAATACTGCCACTAATTTTTTTTCAAACGGTTTAAAGTCCATAAACAAATAACCTAAAAAAATAAAAAAGAAAGAATTATTTCATGCTTGGAAATAATTCGTCTCTGGTTTCTGCAGCCATTCTGCGTTCAGCATCTTCTACTAGTCTAACCATATTTTTGAGTTCTTTGTCTTTGCTTTTCAGTCTCTGCAAAGCATAAAAATAAGCATTAATAATGGAGTCAAAATCTAGTTTTCGTTTCAATCCCATGCGAGCTACTTCTTCAAAATAAACTTTAACTAATTTTAAAGCCAAAGCTTCGTCTGCAATGCAGCCGCATTTTTTTCCTTCATCTTCACCCATAATCAGATCACCTTACAAAATACCCTTAGAAAACCAATAAAAATCTTTACCATCGGCCTCCGCCTCCGCCTCCACTAAAGCCTCCGCCGCCGCCAAAGCCGCCGAAACCTCCGCTGCCTGAAGAACCACCACTGCCGCCTCTCCAGCCTCCATAAAAGCCACCGTATTTGCCTTTTTTGAAACCTTTTCCTTTAGACGCAATATACGAAAATCCAAATACCGTATTTCCAAAAAATGAAATAAATCCAAAAGCAAACAAAAAGAATGCACCAAAAACAAGAAAACTTAAAATTAAAAGACTTAAATTAATTCCAAACAAAGATACAGGATATGGAATTTTTTTGTCTTCTTTTAACTGAAACGGCAAACCGCCAAACAAGAATAAAAACAAAAATGGAAACAAAGGAAACAAAAAAGAAAGCAAAGCAAAACCAACTTCTGAACCCAAAGAAGATTCTGTTGAAGAATATTTGCTGACAATTTCTGGATCTTGTTGAATATATTTTTCCATATCTTGAATGGCTAAACTAATTCCTTGAAAATAATTTCCAGAACGAAAATTATTTGGAAAATCTTCTTCTCCAATGGAATCCACTGCTAAGTCCGGCAAAGTTCCTTCAATACCTTTCGCTGTAGCAATAAACCAGGCGCGATCATCCACAGCAATTAAAATTAAAACTCCGTTAAACACATCTTGTTTGCCAATTTTCCATTGATTGCCTAAATCAAACGCATAATCTTCAATGGGTTTTCCTTCCGTTGAATCAATGAACACTACAGCTATTTCTACACTGGTATTTTCATCCAATAAACTCAATTGGTGTTCTAAAGATTCTTTTTCTTGCGGAGATAAAATATTCGCAAAATCATTCACATAACCCGAAGGATTGGGTACTTGATCAAACGGCAAAGCTAAGGTTGAAAAAATAAAAAAAGAACAAAAAAAGAAAAAGAAAAAATTTCGATAATTCATGGATATCGAAATTATTCAAAGTCTACTGCTGGAGCATTTTCTGCTCCTTCGGTTATGGCTTCAAAGAATTCTTTTTCTTTTAAACCCATAAACCCTGCAATCAAAGAACCTGGAATTTGTTTAATGGCAGTATTGTACGATTTAATAGTGTCATTGAATTCATTGCGTGCAAAAGCAACCCTATTTTCAGTTCCTTCCAATTGAACCAATAAATCACGGTAAGCTTGGGTTGTTTGCAAGGTTGGATAATTTTCTGCAACCAGCAACAATTTTGAAATTGTGGATTCCAATTCATTGGCTGTTTGAACTCTTTGAGATTGTTCAGATTGAGTTTGCCATTGAGTTCTTAACTCACTTAATTTGGTTAAAGTTTCTTGTTCAAAATTTCCAGAACCTTGAATAGTGCTAACTAAATTTGGAATTAAATCAACTCTTCTCTGGTATTGAGTTTCCACTTTAGCCCAAGAATTGTTAACTCCTTGATCTAAAGAAACAAACGAGTTATAGGTTCCGAAAAACCATAAAACCAGCAAAACCACTAAAACAGCTATTCCTGCTAAAATCAATTGTCCTTTACTTAAAGCCATTAAAATTCCTCCAGAATTTTAAATTTTCAAATTTTGCCATAAAATTTGAAACCATTCAAATATCACCTTTCAATTATACAATTTTGTATAGTATACTATTCAATAAATGAAATTAATAAGCATATGCTTGAACAAAAATTAAAGCAAAAGAGTTAATTGCTCGATAGGAATGGCTAATTTAACTTCCCGCGTTTTTCCTCGTTTTTCTAATTTTTTTTCTTCCAAAGAAATTAAATGCATTCCAGCCAGTCTGTTTAATCTGCTTCGAAATTGCCGTTCAGTCAAAGGTTTTTTGACCAACAGACAATATTGTTCAAACAAAATTCCAGAATGACAAGGCTGAAGTTTGGATAATAGTTCAAGAACTTGTTTATCAATGGGGTCCAAACTTTTTTCAGCCCTGGCAATTTGCCGTGCGCTAATATCCGGCAAAATTTTTTGCAAATGAGTCAACAAAACTTTTTCTGAATTTTCTCGTTCAGCTTGTCTTCCAGCTTTCAAGATAGCTTCAATAGCAATACGGGCATCTCCATTATTTTTAGCAGCAAATCCTGCAGCCACATTAATGACTTCAGCATCAACTGAGTTTTCCCGAAAAGCAAACTGAACACGTTCTTTTAGAATTGTTTTCAATTGAATGGGGGTATATGATTTGAATTCAATACTGGAATTAAAAAAAGAACTGCGAACACGATCATCCAATTGAGATAAAAGCAATGGATTGTTTGAAATCAAAATAATAACTGGAGCATGTGCTACCGGCAAGCGCAATAATTCATACAATAAAGTAGAGGCGTTTCCAGTATGCATTAATTGATCGGCTTCATCTAAAACAAGTATTGGATAAAAATCTGATTTTCGTAAAGATTCTTGCACGGACTCAAAAATTTCTTCACTGGACATTCCTCGCTTGGGCACAGCACACTTCATAAACGAAGCCAAGGCAGCTAAAACAAGATGCCGTGAATTGTATTCAAAGCAGTTCAAGTACAATGATTTTGCACGAGAAGAAAATTCCTGCAGTTCTTTTAATACAAATTTTGAAATTGCGGTTTTTCCTGTGCCTGGCAAACCAAATAAAAAAAAATTTTCTGCTTTACGCGCTTTAATCAAAGGTCTTAAACCTAAAGCCAAAGTTTGAATTTCATTTTCTCGGCACGGCAAACGGTCAGGTAAAAAATCGGCATACAAACTGGCCTCATTTTTGAATACACTTAAAGAGTCAGGAAATGAAGAGAAAACATTGGAAGGCATACTTGAAGAAAGATCAAAGAATTTAAAAAATGCGTACAGAAGACTTCCGGTTTCAAACACAACGAAATGGCTAAAAAAGAATGATAAAAGGCATATTAAAGTTAAAGGAAATAGCTGGGGTTTCCGTTGATTTAAATACTCGCAAATTATTAGGAACTACAATGCGTTGAATGAATAAAAAGCATGTTTGATTTCAGTTTGCTGAATTAAACAGTATTCAACACATTGTACGAGGTGGAATAAATGAAAACAATCCGAAATTTAAAAAACCTATATTTGGCTGAATTAGAGGATAAAAAAAACCAATTACTGGAAAGGCTCAGTTTAGGAAAATCCAATAAAAGAGACAGAAATGCATTATACGAAGTCTTAGGAGTAATGGACTATAAAGCAAGAATTAGCCAAGAAAGAATTCTGCCAATCTCTGAATGCTTTTAAATGAGTGATGCAAATATTTAGCAAAATAATATACTTGCTTTATACACCGCATCACTCATTTTTAAACTAAGCTCTTCAATCTCTCAACAAGTAGCTCAAAAGAGTGTTTGGTAATTCCCGATTACCAGCACTCTGCCCTGGCAAGGGCTTAAACCCACACTTTTTAAATAATTTGAATAAAATAATAAATATGAGTGATGCCCATTTAGACCATGGAAGTACTGGCCCAACACCAGCCAGTTCAAGTACTGGTTCTGGAATTGAAGGCTGGGTTAGTAAATTAATTACCTATGTTACTTCTCAAATTCGAACCTTTGTGGCTTTCTTATTTTTTGTTTTCACACTAGGAGCAGTATTGGGAATTTTAATTATGTACAAAGCACCTCAATATGCAGGCTTGCTTGTTTTAGCTCCAGCAATCATGGGTTTGTTGGCTTATTACAATACAACTATTGCAGTTGTTTTATTTATTTTATTTGGATTAATGATTTCCATTCTATAATCAGGCTTTTTAAGTTAAAGAAAGCTTTTTAGATTCTACGCATTTCAATATCTATGCTAAGAGAGTGTGTATGAATTCAAATGGATTTTTTTCAATCATAGGTTTTCTAATTCTTGCCAGCTTAATTGTATTTTCTGGATTTGAGCTGGAAAGAACCACTGAACTCAACCAAGCTTTATTGATTGAAGAAAAGTGGGAAATTCAAAAATTGAAAGAAAATGAAATTCAAGAAAATCTTAAAACAGTTTGGAAAGAAAACATTCGTCAGCTAATTTTAAAAAAAGAAATTGAAACACTTAAACTAAAGCAAACACTGGTTCAGGCAACATTCAATTTTTTAGAAAATTATGTTCAAATCGATCCAGAATTAAACTTTTATATTGAACACGAAAACCAAATAAACTCTGTTTCTGTTTTGGAATTAAATTCTATTATTTTCGTTACCATTATTCACACCCAACCGGTTTTCTGGATTAAAGTACAAATAACTCAAACAGGCAATGATGCAAAATTATGCTGGAAAAAAACAATTGGAACTAACACATTCCATCAATGCTTGCCTCAGCAATTTGAGTTAGAGGCACTGATATGAAATCCAGTAAAGGATTTGGAGCCAGTATTGAAGTTTTCTTAGTATTCTTAGGCTTGCTGTTAATGGTTCATTTAAGTTTGAATGCATTTTCGTTCAAATCATTAAACTTAGCTGAACAAGAAAAAGAAATGCAAGAATTAAACCAAATTCAATTACTGGACTTAAATATAGATTGGACACAGATCGAAAATTCAGGATATTTAAATAAACAAAATATTGCAAAAATGAAATGGGAAAACGGAAAGAGTATTCAAGCTCAGCTTTCAATCTGTTCAAAAACAGAAAAAAGATTTGAACGAATTGATTTTCAAAACCAGCAAAAAGTACGTATTACTTGGAGGCTTTGTTTTGAGTAAAGGGTTTGGCTGGTTATGGGAAATTTTGCTAACATTAATCTTATTGGGATTAACCGTACAGATACTTTTACAAGATTCGCCTAAATCAAATATAACCGAATTAAAAGTATTTTATTTGCAAACCGATTTATTGAATATTTGGTTAAAAAAAGAAAACCTAAACCTAGAGGAAATGTTGGAAGATTTTGAATGGGTTTTTCCAAATGCAAATGGCTGTGTACGCATAAATCTGGAAAAAAAATGCATTGAAACAAGAATACCTAGAAAGACAAATGTACAAAGCTTGTCTGTTTGGAAATATCAAAATCAATCATTTAAAAAAATTCAAATAGACCTGTTTATTCCAGTAAATTGACTTGAATTTCATTGTTTTCTTTCAATAATTGAATTGGACATTGAGTTAAGCAAACAAATTGAACAGGTTTTACAGAAACTGAAAGTTGTTTTTCAAGCATTTGTTGGTTCCAGTTAATTTGGATTTTGTCTTCATAAAACAAAACACGCCATTCTTGGCTGGAATGAATATTTAATTTAAGACTAGATCCATTGGATAAAAAAGATAATTCTTCAATCGAGTTTTGTATTTGGCTGGCAAAAAAGTCTGCTTTTTTGAATTCAAACCAGTCTAAAGATTTGTGGTAAAATTGTGTTAAGATTGGAAAAAATAATAAAAAAAAGGAAAGAACAGCCATGGTTAAAATCAAAAATTCTAAGCTGGCTTGTCCTTGCTGGATCATTTTAGATCTTCTCGATTTGTTTAAACACGGAATCCATTTTTTTATCAAACTGGTCTGCGGCTTGATTTCCAGTAGACTGTAAACGCGTTACAATCAACAACACCATGGCAATCACTGCAGCCAATAATACAATTAATTCCAGCGATACTTGCGCTTTTTCTGAATGCATGAACTTCATACAACCAACCTCCTCTTAGCTTAATTAAAGTTTGAATTAAAAGTATTTAAAAAACTACTCTTCTAGTTTAATTTATGACCATCAGCCCAGAAGAAAGAAAAGACTTAATCATTAGTTGGCTGACGATTTCGTTGGCTTTTACGTTTTTGTTAAGCGGTCAGCTCATTCCAGGTTTTTCGTTTACCAGCAATTTAATTATTGCTTTTTTCATTTCAGCAATAGCTACAGGCACGGGTTTTGTATTGCATGAATTGGCCCACAAATATACGGCTATTTCGTTTGGAGCTCATGCAGAATTTCGGGCTTGGCCTTTTGGATTACTGTTAGCTTTAGGAACTGGAATTTTTTCTTTATTCAGTGGATTTAATTTTATTTTTGCTGCACCTGGAGCAACCTATGTTTTTGGAGATGAACGAATTGGAGCCAAACAAAATGCATACATTTCTTTAGCTGGTCCTTTATTGAATGTAATCATGGGCTTAATCTTGCTGGGTATAGCTAGTTTGTTTCGCCGAGATTTAATTGGATTTATTTTATCTGGAGCAGCGAGCATTAATTTCTTTTTAGCATTCTTTAACATGATTCCCATCTACCCATTGGATGGAAGCAAAGTATTCAATTGGAATGTATTGGTCTGGGCTATTGTATTTGTTCCATTATTTGCGTACATTTTTATTTTATGAAGAAACCAGGAATTCAAAAATTTAGTTCTGAAAGAAAAGGATTCAAACCTTTGGTTTATTTTAAAGGAAGACGCGAACATATTCAACGAATGCGAGCTTCAGAGATTGAACAAACTTTAAGTCAAGCTGGAGTGCAATTTTCTGATTTAGAAACCAAAAAAAGAATTGCAAAAGAATTTAAACAAACAGTTTTGAAAGCTGTTCGTACAATACGAAAAGAAAGATTGTTTGGATTTAAAAAACAATGAAAAGGAAAACCACGGGTTCCAACACTGCATGAAATTATTGAATTAAAGTTAGGAGAAAAAAGAGTTTTAGTTAAAGTCACCATGACACCCAGCGGACAAATTTTAGTTCGACAGCATCCAGTAACACACGGGGTTACAGGTGCTTTTGTTGAAAAATTTTCTGCATTTGAAGATCTTCAAAAAATACTAACCCAAGGATTCTGGGGACGTATGGCACCCAATGTAAGTTTCGTTAATCGTTCAAAAAGACGAATAATGGCTATCGCTATACTCAATCAAAAACCAGGACTTATTTACGATGACAAATACGCCATTGAAATAATGGCTCCTTTGGAAACCAATGAGCCTGAATTTGTACGAAGAGCTGAACCCAATCAAATACTGCGCATTAATATTGAATTAGACTGGAAGCATCCGGAAAGAATTGAAGAGAAAAAAAGATTTTATAAAGAGCAATTAAAAGGCTGGCCAATTCATTTCATTTTCCATAAACAGTTAACTCATTAACCCACATAACTAGGCCTATATTCAGTAACTTTTTCTTTGAATTCACCATAGGCTTTTTCTGATTTTTTGGAAACACTTCCTGTAATTTTGTTAAAGGCTGTCTGGAAATGTTTTTTAGAAGCAGTACAAGGTTTGAAATTGTTTTCTTCTAAAGCAATCAAGACAGCTTCGCGAATAAATCCTTCGATATCTGCTCCAGAAAATCCTTCGGTTTTTTCCACAAATTCATCTACATCCAAATCTTTGGCCACAGGAACTCCATCCAAGTGAACTTCAAATATTTGTTTTCTGGTCTCGGCATCTGGAGCAGAAATGAAAACTAGTTTGTCGATTCTTCCAGGCCTTAGTAAAGCAGGATCCATTAAATCCGGCCGGTTGGTTGCAGCAATAAATACTACATTTTTCAAATCATCCAATCCATCCAATTCAGTCAACAATTGATCTAACACTCGATTGCCTACACCGGAGTCAAAATTGTTTCCACGATTACCGGCAATGGAATCAATTTCATCAAAGAAAATTACTGTGGGAGCCACTTGCCTTGCTTTACGGAATAATTTACGAATTCCTTTTTCACTTTCTCCAACAAACATGCTTAACAATTCTGGCCCTTTCACTGAAATAAAATTGGCTTCACTTTCCGTAGCTACAGCTTTGGCCAGCAAAGTCTTACCGCAGCCCGGAGGACCGTATAACAAAATTCCTTTCGGAGGATTAATACCCATTTTGGAAAAAACTTCTGGATTCTTTAAAGGCCATTCCACTGCTTGTCTTAATTCTTTTTTCACAAACTCCATTCCGCCAATATCAGCCCATTTAACTTTTGGAATTCGTACAGCAATTTCACGCAAAGCTGAAGGCTGAACATCTTTAATAGCATCTTGAAAATCTTTTTTCAAAACTTCTAAGTCTTCTAAAACTTCTGGAGGAATAACTTCATCTTCTAAATTAATTTTCGGCAAATATCTACGCAAAGCTTTCATCGCGGCTTCTTTGGCTAAAGCTTCTAAATCCGCTCCTACAAAACCATGGGTAATCGCTGCCCAATTTTCTAAGTCTACATCCTTATTCAAAGGCATTCCGCGGGTATGAACTTGTAAAATTTCCAAACGACCTTTGCGATCTGGAACTCCAAATTCAATTTCTCGGTCAAATCTTCCAGGTCTTCTTAAAGCTTCATCTAAAGAATTTACTCGATTGGTAGCTGCAATTACAATTACATTACCACGAGCTTCCAAGCCATCCATTAAAGCCAATAATTGTGCAACCACTCTGCGTTCAACTTCTCCTACAACCTCATCTCGTTTGGGTGCAATGGCATCAATTTCATCAATAAAAATAATACTCGGATTATTTTCTTCCGCATCCTTAAAAATTTGTCTGACTCTTTCTTCAGCCTCTCCTACAAATTTACTCATAATTTCCGGAGCATTTACACTAATAAAATGTGCATTGGTTTCATTGGCAACAGCTTTGGCCAGCAAAGTTTTTCCGCAGCCCGGAGGACCAAACAACAAAATTCCTTTCGGAGGATTAATTCCTAGCCTGCGAAATAATTCAGGATGACGCATGGGCAATTCAACCAATTCTCGGACTTTCATGACTTGTTCTTTCATTCCACCAATATCTTCGTAAGCTACATTGCCTACACCTTCAGCGTCTTTAACTGGTTTTTCTTTTAAAACAAATTGAGTAAAATCAGTAACCTTAATTATGCCTGCTGGTTTTGTATTCACCACTTTGTAAACAAACCCTGAACCAAACACACTAATCCAAACAGTATCTCCTTTCGATAAAGGCCTTCCTAAAAAACTTTTCTTCAACACCCGATTGTATCCAGAAGCAATAATTCGAACTTCTTGGGTTGGAGCTAAAGTTACTTCTTTGGCTTCCTTAAATTCTGCTTTCGCAATCGTTACAGTATCTCCTAAACTAACACCAGAATTGTGGCGAATAAAATTATCCATTCGCACCAAGCCTTTGCCTTCATCTTCTGCCCGCGCAGGCCAGACTACAGCAGCTGTTCGTTTAGTGCCGGCAATTTCAACAATGTCGCCTGAAGTAATATTCAATCTTTTTTTAGCCAATCGATCTAAAGTGACAATATTTCGCCCAACATGAGTTGGATCCGAATCCTGAACTTTTAAACGAACTTCTTCCATATAATATCAAGATTAATTAATGGTTTTTTAAGCCTTTGGCAAAACCAGCCGAATATTTTCCGAAGGCATCATTCGAATAATTTCATCCAAGCCAATTTTGTTTTCTTGAACTTTATAATCCAGCCATTTTTTAATTTGTTTAGCTGCATTTCCAGGCTTATCGCTTCCTTGAACTAATTTTAAACAAACCAAAGCATGCGTTTGCACAGAATTTTTTGAACCAGAAATAATTCTATAAGAATTTTCCATTTTTTCAATTCCCAGCCAGCATTCCATGGTTTGATGCTTAAACCATTCGCGTTCTCCATAAATCATAAAAGCACCGGTACCCAAAGATTCTCCGCTCGGAGCTTTCTTGGAAACTTGTTCGGGTTTCACAGAATAAACATCCACTGAAGCAAATCCTTCCTGCCAAGCTTTCGAAAACATTCCAGCAAATTGAGCAGCTTCATTTTTTGTTTCAACATCTATTTTTTTGCCTTCCAGTTTCACCACACAATGAGGAGCACCCTGAAATTCTGCATGAAAGTACGAATCATTCAAATCCATGTGTTTTTTGACAAGTTGTTCATTTTGATGTGCATCTCTTCCAGCAATTACTAAAATATTTGAACTAGAATAAAACCATCTGAATTTTTCAAACCATTCTGTTTTCCGTTTCTGGATTAAAGTTTCTTCTGCTTTTTTTTGCTCTTGTTTGCTTTGAATGTCTTTTAGTTTTTTTTCCGTAATTTTTAAAGCATCCAAAATACGCGCAGCTTTGTTTTTGGCTTGTTTGCCTTTTTGAAAATAATCTGAAGCATTTTCATTTAAATTTTTGGTTAAATCAATCCGAATTTTCATATTAAACAAATCCTTTGGATTTTTTAATCACTTCAATTAAAGACTTGGTTCGAGAAGCACTTTTATAAACTGGTTCGGTAGTAAAAATAATTTCTCGGTCTTCAATTAAATCATAAATACCTGGAATGGCATTGTAGTATTCTTGCTGCATGTGTTTTTGATACGATTCCACATCTTGAAAAATATGTTTAATTAAAACATTCCAGTGCTTGACTCCCAGCATTCCTGAAAACCAATATGCGTGTGAATCTTGTTTGACTTTTTCAGAAAATACAGAAAACAAATCTTTTTTGGATAAATTCACTTGAAGCAAAGTAGTCACTTCTAATTTGTATCCAAATTTTCGGAAATCAATTTTAGGGCCATATCCTGAAATTAATCCTTGTTCTTCTAAAAATTTCAAAGAACTGACAATCGTGGCTTTATGATACCCAGTAATGCGTTTAAGTTCCTGTAAACTAGGTTTGACTGCATTTTTTTTCAACAAAGCATTCAATAAAGTTAGCCGAACTTCGTCATCAATCCGCATTCCAGACACCATATAATATAATTATACTAAAAAGCAATATAAATGTACTGTTTGTACATTAAAAATCGAGTTATTTATATTAATAGTATAAACGTTA
Organism: Candidatus Iainarchaeum sp.; assembly: GCA_030649345.1. Classification (GTDB taxonomy): domain Archaea; phylum Iainarchaeota; class Iainarchaeia; order Iainarchaeales; family 0-14-0-20-34-12; genus JAUSKK01. The sequence goes on from JAUSKK010000006.1 coordinate 32,302, forward strand.
CGTATTAACAACACAAATATGATACTAGAAGAGGGATAGGCTTACCAAAGCATTGAAAATTAGCTCACCAAAAATAAAGAATCAAATCTGCTTCTTTATTGATTCAATGCTTTGACCAAACTTTTTCTGAAAAAAACCCTCTTCTAATTACATTCTCTTTCCAAAGAATTCAATACATCAAAAAAGTTTTGCATTTTGGATTCTAAACCAAGTGAAATTTCTGCATTAAAATCTAAATTTAAAGTTTGCATTAAAGAAGCACGCTCTTGTTGTATTGGAATTAATTGATTTCGGATTTCGTTTAATTTTTCTTTTAAGCTTTGAAGAGTACTAATTTGGCATAAATTTTCTTGGCTGGAAAATTGTTCAAATTCTTGAAAAAATGTTTTCAGACTTCCAGCAAATACGCAGGTATTGGAAAACAATTCTTGAAATGTTTGAAAATAAAACAAAGTGTCTCCAGTTTGAGCTGTAGAAATAGCGTATTCCGGCACAGTTGTTTGCATAGATAATTGATACGCTACAGCCCAAGCAACATAATGGTCTTGAAAGGTTCTGGCTTTTTCTTCCAATACAACTAAGTTTTGTTTCAATAAATTAATTCCAGAAATATTTTCAGAATCACAAGCAGTGAATGAATTGTTTTCTAAACTAAATCCTGAAGAAAACAAACCAGACTCCAGTTGCTGGGTTTGGGTTTGAATTTCAATCGTACGTTTTCGCAGCTCAATAATTTCCAGATTAATTGCAAGATATTGTTCAACCAAGTCTTTTTCGGAAGTAGGAAAATAATTGCTGATTTCAGTTTTCAGTAATTCCAATTCAGTTTGAATTTGAGTTAATGTGTCGGAAGAAAAATTAACTGAATCAAACGAATACGGCAATTGTTGAAGAAATGTAGGGGAATTTTTAGAACTCCAAACAGAATCTATTTGTGCAGTTAATTCAGATACATTCGCAAACGATTGGGTGCAGGCGCTTAAAAAAAGAAGCGTAAACACAGCAATAAAAATAATGAAATTATTTTGAAGAAACTTTTTTGACTTTTTTAGATTCATTTTCTTTCTCCAGTTTTTTCTTTTTCCATTCGTCTTTGGTCTTACAATTCAAGTTAATACACATATTAAAGCTATACCGTTTTCCAATCAATTTAATCATGGGAGCCTTGCATTCTGGGCAAAATTGGTTTAAGTCCTGCAATTTTCCTTGTTGAGGCAAAGGATATGTGGTTGTACAATTGGGGTAGGTATTGCAGCCCAAGAAACGTTTTCCTGTTCGCCCCAATCGAATGACTAATTTTCCAGTGCATCCTTCGCGGGTACATTTCATTAATTCTTTATCCGTGCGCAAAGCTTGTCTTAAACTAGAGCCAATTTTGTCTTTGTTGTCCAATAATTCTTGTAAAATTTTATGCAAAAATTCCCTGGATTCTTGAATAACTTCTGTTTTTTCTTTTTTGCCAGTGGCAATTAAATCCATTTCTTTTTCCAATTCAGCTGTCATTTCCGGCTTAACTACAATACTATTGTGCTGATTTAAAGTATCTGTAACCGCAATCCCGATACTATTGGGTTCAATGGATTTTTTTCCAGAAATATAATCTCGTGCATATAATTTTTGAATAATTTCATGCCGTGTAGCTTTGGTTCCTAAACCAAGTTCTTCCATTAATTTGATTAAAGTTCCTTGACTAAAGCGCGCAGGAGGCTTAGTCTCTTTGGACAATAATTTCAAATCCAGTAAATCCACCCAATCGCCTTTTTTGAGTTCAGGCAAAATCATTTCTTCGCTTTTACTGTAGGGATAAAATTCTTTCCAGCCCCATAGAGTATAGGTTTGGCCAAAGGCATAAAAAATTTCCTGATTCATATCCATACTGGCCCGTACATTATCTGTAACTGCGTCTTCAGCTAAAGTTGCAAAATATCTGCGCACAATTAATTCATAAATTTTCCATTGATGCTCATTTAAAACTTGTTTGGGAATATCCACTGGATGAATGGGCGGATGGTCTTTGGATAATTTTCCTTTGGATGCTTCCAATTTTTTTAAAGCCAATAATTTTTCAGCATCAGGATAAAATTTAGAATGTTCTCTGAGTTTTTTGACTAAATCTCTTAAATTTAAACTATCCGGATATACTTGATTATCTGTTCTAGGATACGAAGTCAAGCCAGTTTGATACAAGTTTTCAGCAATATTCATGGCCATACCGGCTGTAAAACCTATGGCTGTAGCAGCCCGCAAAAATTCAGTGGTATTAAACGGCACTGGTTTTTTTAAAATTCGCTTGCTTTTTTTAACTTCAACTACTTCACATGGACTTTTCTTTTTGGTTAAAATTTTTTCAGCTTCAGCTTTGTCTGAAAATTTTCCTTTCGAATGTTGGGCAGTAAATTGTTCTTTTCCTTTTTGAAAAACAGCTTCCAATTCAAAAAAAGGCTCGATCTTGAAAGCCAAGCGTTCTTTTTCTCGAGCTACAATTAAAGCCAAAGTAGGGCTTTGAACTCGGCCTACACTTAAAAAGTCTTTTCCCAGTCTGCCGGAAACTAAAGAAAGATAACGCGTTAAAACAGCGCCCCAAATTAAATCAATTTCTCTTCTAGCATCTGCAGAATGCGCTAAATTGAAATCTAAATCAGTTAAATGAGCAAACGCTGTATCCACATCTTGCTGGGTAATTGCTGAAAAACTAGCTCTAGTAATTTTAACTTTAGAATTAACTGCCAAAATAGCATTTACGGCTTCCAATCCAATGCTTTCCCCTTCTTTATCTGGATCTGTAGCAATTACAACTTCTTGAGCCAGAGAGGCTTTTTCGCGCAATAAATCAAAAATATTTTTTTCAGTTTCTTTGTACAAGACTTCTGCATCCACCAATTTTTTTAAATCAGTGCCCAGCCAAACCGAATAATTTGCAGGAAAATCTACGTTGACTACATGGCCACGTAAAGGAATAACCAAATAGTCTTGGTTATTTTTTTTAAATTCAAAAAAGCTGACTGTTTTAAAAATTCGGGTAACCATTTTGTTGCCGCTTAACAATTCAGCAATACGTTTTCCGGCAATTGGTTTTTCTGCAATTACGATTATCATTTAAAAAATCGCCTGGTTTTTTAAATATTTCAAAATTTGCAATTTTGAATTCAAACACTAACACCGTTAAAATTTCTTTTGAGCTAAAGAAGAAGGCAAACTATTGGATTGTTTTAATTGACTGACAACCACTAAAGATTTCATGTCTTGGATTCCATCTACAGCAGATAAGCGCGCCAGAAAAGGTTCGACTGCACTTAAAGAAGGCAAGACTACTTTCAATAATAAATTGTATTCTCCCAAGACTTGATGAATTTCAATAATATTTTCCAAAGTTTCCAATTTTTTAAATACATCTTTGGATTTAGATAAATCTGTACGTAGTTGAATAAACAAAGGTTTCTCAAAACCAATAGCAGAATAATTTAGATTCGCAGTAATGGAAGCAATGACTCCTTTTCGTTTCAAGGATTCCACACGTTTTTTTACAGCCACATCAGTTAAATTTGTATTTTTGGCTACAGCACTATAACTGGCTCGACCGTCATCCAATAAGGCTTTCAGAATTACAATATCAATTTTATCCAACAATACAGTCATTCAAACCAGCTCAATCTTTAGTAAAGAATAATGCAAATATTTAGCTGAACAAAATACTTGCTTTATACAGTGCATTATTCTTTAGTATTCTAAACAAAAACATATAAAAAGTTTGCTTGTTGAACAAACCAGTTATGTTTGCAAACTTTTTGAGTGAAAAACATCTAAAAAGCGAATTAACTGAATTTTATTTAACGATGATGTAATTCTTCAATACTGCGAATAATTCCGTACTTCATCATGTAAAAATAGGTTTTCAAAGACTCCAAAAAAGGAATTACAAACAGTAAAGCCAACAGCAAGGAAACAATTCGGCCGGCAAACAAAGAAGGAAATGCAGTGTCAATAGCAAATTCGATAAACAATAAAATAGCCAACAAAATAGATCCTAAAACTAAAATCATTCCAGTAAATCTCCAGTTTCGTTTCGTGAAATCCAAAGATTCAGCTAAAGCTTCAAAGATTGGCAATTCTTCAATCACAATAATTTGAGGCATAAACAAAGTTGGAATACTTAAAATCAATAAAACTACAGCAATTCCCAGTAAAGGAATTTTGACAGCAAATAAACCAAAAGCAAGCACAATCAAAAGCAAAGAATACAAAATATAAAACGCAAACATTTTGAAGGCAATTTTACTCAATACTTCTTTGAAATAATATTGAATTCGAACTGCACTCAATTCTTTGCGTACACCAAATACCACCATGCACAAAAAGAATGAATACACTAAAACATATACAATAACACTCAATAATTCAACCAGCAATGTTTGAGTTTCAGTAAAACCATATTCCCAGAAAACAGTTCCCGAAGAATAAATCATATTAAAAAATACCGGAAACCAGGCAGTGAAAACCAAAAGTAAAGCAAACCATAAAGACACCGATAAGCTGCCCAAGTATACTTTCCATGCATTTACAAAAAGCCCCATACTAGTATTTCTTTCAAAAAAGGTTATTAAAACTATGTTTTAGATTTCAAGGCCAAGCAAACTTTTTAAACAAATTCAAAGCCAAAAAATACAGAATTTTAAAAATTAGTTTCCCAGCACATTAAAGTTTAGAGTTTGCTGCTAATTTTAAAGTTTGTTACTGGCTTCCAGTTTATGAATTACAGCATATGCAACCCAGCCTAAAATTCCAGCATACACAAACCAAATAAAAGTAGACTGAACCCAAATTGGCCAAAACTCAAAGAAAATAATTTCTCCGCCTT
>JAUSKK010000007.1 GCA_030649345.1 Candidatus Iainarchaeum sp.
AAGGTTATTTTTGATGGCAAGTTTAATTTGATCAAATTCAATTTCTGAAAGCTCAACTAAATTAGAAGAACCACCTTCACTTTTTTGCAATAAAAGTTTACTTTCAAGTACTTTTGCCAACAGGCCACCTTTTGGAATTAATATTGATTTTAATTTAACTTGAAAAGGATAACTTTTTTGCCAACCTTTAAACTCATTATCAGGTAATTCAATCACTTCAAATAAACCAAATACAATTGCTTGGCCAAAGTAAACAATTTTATTTCCAACTTGAATTTTGTTTCGTTCTTCTTCTGAAATAAAACCGCAATATTCTTGAGTTCTGCGGAAAGATTCCCAAGAATGATTGACGAGCCAGTATTTCATTTGTTCACATCTAAATATTCAAAGCCAGAAAAAGTTAAATCTTCTAATAGAGCATCTTTTGGTTTATTTAAAATTACTAACTTTTTGATGGCACTACGCAAGTATTCGCGTAACATAATAACGTCTTTAATATCCACATTTTTATAATGGCCTTGGTGGACAAGCTTGCAACGTAAATTATAAAGCCTTTTCATTTGTTTGAAAATATTTTGGGCATCTTCTTTATTATTTCCCAATAGCATTGCCATATTTCTTGAAATCTTATATCCAATTTCCCCTTGGCCATCATTAAAAATAGCTTCCACGCCAGTCATAATTGATAAATAAGCTAGGGCATTAGACTGTGTGGTATAAGACATATCTAGGTTTTCAAATGCAAGCTGGAGATGATCTAAAAACGGAAACTTTGTTTCATTTAAAAATTTTTCAAGTTCATTGATTTCCTCCTTTTTTAGTTTATAACATCCTCCTGTAGAATAATACAAATTACTCTTTTCACTACCAAACGGTTTAATTGTTTTTTGTTCTTTGCCAATTGAAAAATAATAACTAAGTGGGCTCTGAATGTTTCCTTCTTTAAATAACCTTAAAAGTGCAAGTGTTGGTTTCAAATAATTACCAATATACTCTTTTTGAAATGGTGCTAATTGGTATTGGTTTACTGACTTAAATTTATTTTCAATGTAAATTATTTTGTCATCTTGTGAAAATAGAGCGTCCGGATACGGGTGTGCATAATACCCCAAACTAGTTTGTGACCTTGATATAATCTCTAAAAACTCTTCGTAACCACATGATTTTATTACAAACCCTTTATCCAGTTTTAACCCTAATATTGATTCATCAACATTTTTTAAAACGCCCCAAAATAAAATTTCACTCATACAATCACTAACACAATTTTCCGGAAAATGCTTTGGCCAAAACAGCTTTTGGCAAGGAATTCAAATTCGCATCTATTCCTTTTTGTTGTCCTAATAATTCATTCATTTTCTTTTCAATTAGATTAAATTTTTCAACCATTTCTTCTTGTTTTTTAATAGATTTTGGATAAATGACGGGCAGTCTTTTTAGATTTCTTAAAATTACTCTTGTAATTGCTGTTCCCGTTTTAAAGCCAATTGCTCTTTTTAATGCAAAATCTGACTTTAAATAGTATTTTAAGTATTTTGTCAATATCTGTTTTTTTGGTCTTATTATTGCAAGTGATGATAGAACAATAAAATCTCTGTCATAATCAATCTGAATAACTTTTCCGACAGTTCCATCTTTTGAAAATAGGACATCCCCCCTCAATGGATTACAGTCATTTTTCTTTAATTTTTCAAAATCGGCTTTTGAAATAAATTTACAAGATGAAAAATCAATAGCTTCTTCTTTAACGTTACTTATTGTTGCAAAAGGCACACCTGAAGGAACATATTTTGGCGAAAAATGTGCCCCATCAGTTACTTTAGTACAAACATTAACAAGCTCATTTTTTTCCCAATCATTAGACAAATTATCTTTAGGAATCAAACTTTCAATTGAATTTTGCAGTATTTTACTTTGCCTTTGTTTTATATTCTTGTTTTCTTTTTTCATTTCTTCGTATTTTTCAAAGAACGCGTCAAGCTTGGTAACAATTTTTTCTTGAATTGGAAGGGGTGGTTTGGCAATTTTTATTGTTGAGAAACGAGATTTATTAACTATTTTTATTGTTGTTTCTGACCCTAATTGTTCTATTTTGTCTGAAACCGATAGCAAATAATAATATCCAAATTTTGGATTTATTTGTTTTTCATCAAATACAACGGAATTAATTTGTTGATTAGTTGCCAATTCAACTCCGGCAATTCCCATTTTGCCTATTGAACCAATACAACATACTAAAACAGCCCCTTTTGGAACTAATCTAGCTTTCTTTGCTCCTTCCTTTGATAATTTGACATTTGTTTTAACTATTGGTGCTCTTGAACCTAATTCTGGCGGACGAACCCAAGGATATTGATCCCCATAATATTTTTTTATTTCTGTAGAGGGAGTGCTTCCGGTAACAACTTCTGCTACCTCACTTAACTCTTTGAGCTCCCAGTCTTCAGGCATTTCAGTTTCCATTGTTTAGCACCTTTTCTATTTCGTCTAAATATCCTGCAATTTTTTCTTGGCTGTTGCGAATATTTTTGATTATTTCTTCTGGCGTTTCAAGTTCGCCGTCATCAAGACTATCGTCTTTTAACCAAAAAATGTCCAAATTATAATTACGATCTTCTATTTCTTTTCTTTTGAAGCATTTGAAGCGTTCAGTTGGTGTTCGTTGATTTAACCCATTTGGATCAGAACCAAAAGCTTTTTCAAATTCAGCAAAATGTTCTGGAGTTAAAGGCCTATCCTTTTTTGTAACTCCTTCAATATTAGTTCGATTGTCATAAATCCATACTTTTTCTGTTTTCACTCCTTTTGTAAAAAATAAGACATTTGCTTTGACTCCTTGAGAATAAGGGGTAAATGTGCCGTTTGGAAGTCTCATTACGGTATGTAAATTGCAGTCTTCCATTAGGTTTTTGATTACTTGACTTGCGGCATGTTCTTCAAATAGTACATTGTCAGGTAAAACAATTGCACATCTTCCGCCTGATTTGAGTATTGTCATGCAATGTTGTAGAAAGTTTAGTTGTTTGTTACTTGTTTCAATTATGAAATCTTCTCTGTGTGGGGCTTGCCCCGAACCTTTTGTTCCAAAAGGTGGATTTGTTAAAATACAGGAATATTTTTTCTCAGAAGCAGGCTCACTAATTGAATCTCCTAAGTAAATGCCATCATGAATTCCATGCAGGTATAAGTTCATTAATGCGAGTCTACGCGGTTGTTGTACTAGTTCTGTTCCGGAATATGTTTTTTGTTTAAGTCTCGACCAGTCTTCTCTCGGAATTTTAGCACCTTGATTAGTTTGTTCAATTAACCATTCGTATGCTTCAACTAAGAAACCACCTGTTCCTGCAGCTGGATCATGGATTGTAAATTCTTTATCTTTAAGTGGATTTGGTTTCATTACTCTAACTATTGCTTGTATTAAAATTCTTGGCGTAAAGAATTGCCCAGCGCCTTTCTTTCCTTCTGAGGCAGCTTTTTCAAGAAGTCCTTCATAGGCTGCTGCTTTTACATCAATGCCAAGTGAACTCCATTCAAGTTCATCGATTAATTGGATAAGTTTTTTTAAGTTAACTGGATTATTAAAACGAGATTGTGCTTCTAAAAATATTTCTCCAAGAATTCCTTTTTCTTTGCCTAACTTTCTTAAAAGATCTTGATAAAATTCAATTAATTCAGTTCCACTTTTTTCTTTTAATTTAGCCCAACTCCATTGCTGAGGAATATCATGGCCTTTTTCTTCAGCCATTTTTAAAAAAAGCAAAAATGTTAATTGATCAATGTAGTCTCCATAATTCATTCCATCATGTCTTAATATGTGACAGAAACCCCAAAGCTTTTGCTCTATGTTTGTCATTTTGCCACCGCTTCATTAAATTGTTCTAGTAAGGGTTCTAGTTTATCGTTGAAAATTTGGTTTGCTTTTTTCCAGTTCCCATGTCTTGTAAAGATTGGCATTTCTTCAAAGTCTTTTTTTTCAACAACTAAATTTTTAAATAATTGATTTTTGATGATTTCCA
>JAUSKK010000039.1 GCA_030649345.1 Candidatus Iainarchaeum sp.
TTGAATTAAATAAGCAAGCCGATGACTCTTGTCCAGTGAACTGCATTCATGTTAAAAAAAAGCAATAATTGATTGAAAATAAATAATGACCAATTAAAAAATAATTGTCTAATTTTATTTTTATGATTTTCAAACAAAGCGTTTTGAAAGCTTTAAAAAGTTAGGAGATTTTTAATGATTTCCAAAGAACAAGTTATGGATGTACTGCGTACCATTAATGATCCTGAACTAAATTTAAATTTGGTTGAGTTGGGTTTAATTTATGGCGTGGAAGTTTCTGAACAAAATGAAATTATTGTAAAATTGACCATGACGACTCCGTTTTGTCCATATGCTCCTCAAATTTTGAAAGAAACTGAAGACAAACTTAAAGCAATGCCGGAAGTCAAAGAAGTTAAACTAGAATTGCAATGGGATCCTCCTTGGGCTCCAGGAATGATGGATGAAGAAGCCAAAGCCAAAACAGGCTTTGATATGTACGAATAATTTCATTAAATGGCTTATTTTATTAAAAAAACAGTATAACTTTTTATAGTGAAATAATACTAATTCAATATGGCTATTGCAGAAAAACGTTTGAAAATCGGCAAACCTAAACAAAGAACTAGAGAGCGAAGAATTCGCGAATACAAATACAGAACTATTTTATTGCCTGAAAAAGTAAAAACTGCATTTGAAATTGTTAATACTGTCGGCCAAAATCTTACTCGAAAGCAAGCAATTGATTATTTGACTGCTAATTTTTTAGCTTTTGCAGAAGGAACTAGACAACAAATGCGAGATAGATGGCGGGGTCTGCCGAAATTTCGTGAATATGCTGAAAGAAAATTATTTATTGACAGTGATATTAACCAACTTCAAGCTTTGGCAGCTTCGACTGCAGGCAGACTTTTTGAACGCGAACGCAAAGTTTTTTCTGACAAATATGTTTTGCCTCACTTAAAAGCATATTTGGCTGAACGAAAATTGCCCATAAGCCATTTGGCTGTAATTGATGCTTGGAATCAACTTGTTGGAGAAACCAAAGCACGCACTGCAACAGATCCTTTGAATATTCGCGAATTTGAACGAATATATGTTGAATCCTTAAAGTTTCAAAGAATTCATCCTTTGATGGTTAATACTTTTAATAATCAAATTATAAACAAGGCATTTGGAAGCAAACGTTTAACTGCAAACCAGCGTAAAGCTGTAAAACGTTGGATTCAATCTAATTTGCAGCGCTGGAAAAGTCAAATTGATGAGGTTGGCAAAAAATATTTTAAGTCTTTTCAGAAGCCTGAACGAAATATGCGTGACGTATTTTTGGATTTAAAACAGGTTGATGTTGTTCAAATGGATGCTGCGGAACAAGATTTTTCTGCAGTAAGTGAACGCATTGCCCAAGAAGTTCGAGCAAAATTTTCAGTAGAATTTTTTAAACAACCTAGAAAAGTACTTAGCCCTTTACTGGCTGCTGGTAATGGGTCGTCAAAAAATGGAACGCGCAGTTTACGCCTGGCTGAATATGTTCCAGGTGAAAAATCAACCCGGGAAAGAGAACGAATAATTCAAGCAAAACAAGAACGCAGTGCATTGGTTGGAAGACCATTTGATAGACTAAGATTTGCGTTTACTGAAATAGAAAAAGAAAATCATGGAGATTATTCTTTTTTAAAAAAATTATTTTCAGAAAAAAAAGTAAATGAAGATGCGATTGTTCGATTGTATGCCAGTGGTTCGCTTACTCGCCGAATTTTTAGAACCGCTGTTGAAGATGTGAAATTTTTGGATCATTTTTCTGCAAAAGAATTAACTGTTTTAGCTAAAGGATTATCGTACATTGGATCCAAAGGCCGGGTTATTCAAAGTGCAAGGCGTGCATTTCAATCAGCTCAAGGAAAAGAAATTTTTGCATTTTTAGAAAGAACAGGATTGCTGGAAACCCATCACGGCGGTGGAACTGTTGTTTATCTTCGAAGACCACAATCTGAGGCAAGAACTTAATTATTTTTTGAAACTATTTTTTTGTATTCTAAATAAGAATAAATTATTAAAACTAAAGCTGTTCCAAGAATGGAAATTAAAATGATCCAAATTGAGTATATTGGAATTAAGATACTGAGAATGGAAAGCAAGCCTGTTAATTTGAATCCTTTTCCAGCTAATTTATGGGTTTGATTCCATACTTGTTCATTGCTTAAAGTCCAAGGAGTACGTATTCCAATAAACCAGTTTTGTTTAGAATGCTGACATAAAATTCCGACATAATAAAACAATACTCCTAACCCTATTGGCATAATGAGTGAAATACTAATAGGAGTTCCTAAATTCCAAGCTAAAACAAATGCATGAATTCCTGCAAAAAATAACAAAAAAATGATAATAAAATTATGATAATAGTTTTCAAATTCTTGAATATTTTCTTTTTTAGGATCCAATTTAGGCAAGTAAATCAAGATCAATCCAATAATCAATATTAGGACTGGGATCAAAAAAATTCCGATCTTAGGCAGATAACCATTGACTGTTCCTTCGGCATTCCAGTGACTGGCAATTTGTTCAGGTAAAGATTCTAGAAAATAAAACGTAACTCCAAATGCAATAATTGAAAGAATCAAAACAATGAATACAATATTTTTGATTTTCATAGAATCACTTATCTTCGTTTTCTTAAATTACTGGCCAGCATAGAATAACCTGATTCTTCTAAATAGTCTGCAATTCGGTCATTGGGCCAATCGTGTTCTTTTAATTTTTCAACAATAAAATCCATAGGAATTTTAATGGTGCGCAATTGTTTGGCTGAAACTCCTGCTTGAGCTAATTCAGGCAAAGTTAAAGGTGCTTGATTTTTCAAAATTTCAGTTTTTGCAAGTTCAGGGTTTCTAAAAAAAGCCGGCAAAGGTTTTTCAGGTCTGCGTAGTTCGCTTATTCCTTTCAATTTTTCTAATTGAGTTCGCGCTTCTCTAACCAAGCCTAAATTTATGCCTTCTTTTGTTTTCAATCGTTCTAATAATCTTCGTTTGCCTGCAATTGATTTCATTCGCACCAATCGAATTTTCAAGCGAACCGGCATAGTGATTGCTAGTGGTTTTTTTCGAATGGGTGGTTTTTCCATATAATTAGTTAGTATTGTTTAAAATAAAAGCTTACGTTTCAAATGAGCAATGCGTTATACAAAACAATGTTCTGTTGTGCTAATCATCTGCATTACTCGTTTCTAGAATGGTTTTTACGCGTTTTCGATTTAAATTCAGCTTATAACTCATTCCTTGTTCTTGGGTTGGTTTGTGTTCAAAAAATCGGTCTCTTAACGCATTGGATGTAAATTGCGCTGGGTGATCGGTCCAAAAATATCTCAAAAAAACAGGACAACCTTTGCGTATTCGTTCTTTATTTTGTCGCAAAAACTCAGTTAACAAAAATTCACCTGGGTGAATTCCATTTAATTCTTTTTGAAATTGTTTGCTTTCTTGGGTTTCTTTTTTGGAACTCCAAATATTCCATTTAAACACGCGAGTATATTGCGTTCTAGTTCTTTGAACTGCATGAATAATCAAAGCACTGCCAGTATCTTTGTATTCTAAAACAAATCTCGGCCTTTGTGCTGAATCTCTTAAAACTAAAACAGTGTAATGTGTGAGCATGGGAATAATGCCGTTAATTACTTTAGGTTTTATGTCTGCATATGCCCATCCTTGTTTTGTTTCAAACGAAAAAACAGAATCTTTTGGACTTGCTTGAACTGGTTTTTTTGTTGCTGGTCTAGGTCTCCGAAGTTTAGGCACAGCTCGTTTAATTCTGTTTAAAAAAGGACGCATATCAAATAATTGTTTTTGGAATAAAAAAAGGTTTGCATGGAGTTTTTCTCTTTTGACCATAAACGAATTTTCTCTTTTTTCTAAAAAGAGAAAAGGGGTTTGCATGGAGAATGTTTCAAACCTCAGAACCAAGGTTCCGAGACCTCCTTTAGTGCGATTGTATTGCAATCGCTAGTGTCGTAACAACGCGATTAAAACCATTGGTTTTAATGCGCATTAAAATCTGCTGATTTTAATTGCGGCACCTTTTTCTCTTTTGACCATAAACGAATTTTCTCTTTTTTCTAAAAAGAGAAAAGGGGTTTGCATGGAGAAGGATTCGAACCTTCGAAGACACTAAGTCGCGAGATAACTCCTTCAATTAATTGAATAACCTCTTTCAATGCTGTGTTTCGAACAAAGTGAGAAACACGAAAGGGAGGTATCGGAACCGCTAGGTTCTGATCTTGAGTCTCGTGCGTTTGGCCGCTTCGCTATCCATGCATCACCTGATATCGCCGGTGGGACGATAGACTATCTTCGGCTATGCCTCGATAGTCTTGTATTTTACTATAATATAGTAATATAATTAAGTTTTAAAAATCAAGCTTAAACTGATTGAATTCCTTTAGCTCGAATTTCAGCCATGGCTTGAGCTCCAGTGATTCCTAAAAGCTTTTCAGCTACATCGCGTGCTGCAATAGCCATCATATTGTCGGATAAAAACTTGAATCCTTGTAATACTAAAGTACGTGCAGGCGGTAAATATCTTGCAGCCGATGCTTGCATGCAAATTGCCATCAGAATTGGGTCTGCGCTAACTTGAGCAATTTCTGGACCGTGTCCTTTTTCTGTAATTTCTTTTTCATAGCGTGCAATATCTTTTTTGACTTCTTTGACTCCGTCTACAAATAGTTTGCGGGCAAATTGTTCAAATTTTCCTGAAGCAATTTCTCGAACCAATTCTGCTTTGCGTTTCGGTTCCAGTACAGTGCTTTTTTCAAGTCCGTCTAATAGTTCTACGTATGTTTCAGCTCGATGCAGTGCTTCTTTTTCTGGAATTCTAGCTTCCACCAATTGAGTGCCTGTTTTAATATCGCCAATAAAACCCATGTGGGCACATATTTGTTTAATTATTTTAATTCGATTATCTTCGCTAATTTTTTTTCCTTCAGTTCGTAAATAATTCAATTTTGCTTTAGCATCCTGAATTCGTTTACTGATCTCTGTACGTCGTTGACTTTCATCTGCAATAAATCTAGCAGGTGCTGCTGCCATAAATGTTGTAATTGGCCCTTGTTGTCTTTCTCCTATGCGTACTACTGGAATATTGGCAGTTTTTCCTGCAATGCGTACTTTGGGTTGCGTAGTTCCAGCTGTGTGATTGGCTACTTGGACTGCAACTTGTTCCATAGCACGGGTAACTGCTGGCATGGTTCGTGTAGGAATTGCTTTAGAAATAATGCCAGGTCCTGCTCTTGGATTGAATCCAAGTCTTCTTTTTAATTCCGGCCGTAAACGAATTGGTCTACGCGCATTTTGAACACTTGGTTTTCGTGCAAAAAGTTTTCGGGCAATTTTCATGTTTATTTCTCCTGTTGTTTGAATTCTAAAATATCTCCAATTTCAATGCGTGCACTAAATTTATCTAATAAAATACTTCCTTCTTGATTGCTTAATAATTGTTCAACTTTTTTATATGCTAAACTAACTTCAGTAATTATAATTTCTTTTTCATTTACGCTTGTTTTCATTCCAGGTCTTAGTTGTCCGGATAAAACTTTTCCTAAAATTAAAGTAGTTCCTTTGGGTGCAAAAATTCCGTTGACTTTAAATTTTCCCAAACCTTGTTTGACGCTAATGCGAACTTTGTCTTCTGCTTGCTGTTCTCGTTCTTTGACATGTTCTGGAATGATCACTTGCGTTTGTTTTGATTTTTGTTTAAACAAATTCTGCAAAAAACCCATACTAATATAGTGCCCAAGACTTTACTTAAACTTTCCTTAATAACTCAATTTTATGCTTGAACTAATCCATTTAAATAGTTAAATGAACACACTTTCATATCAAATGAATTTTATTTCATATGTATTGGGTGATTCATATAAGTGAATTTTTTGCCAGTTTTTTGATTGCTTTTCGTGAAATTTTTGAAATGGTTTTAATTGTTGGAATTATTCTAGTTTTTTTGGCTAAAACTGAACAAAAACAAATGTTTAAGTTTGTAGGCTATGGTGTTTTGGCTGGTTTGATTGGCAGTTTGTTGATTGCTGGTTTGCTTTCAGTTAGTTTGGAAAGCATTCGTAGTGTAGGCGAAGAACTGGTGGAAGGCTTGACTGCTTTGTTGGCTGCATGTGTTATTACGTATGTCGTGTTTTGGATTTCAAGAAATCAAAACATCAAGCAAGCCATTCATTCTAAAGTTCAAGAACATTTGGATAAAAAAGAATTTCAGCATCAAGCTTTGGGTTTGTTTGCTTTGAGTTTTTTTGCAGTCTTGCGTGAAGGATTTGAATTGGTTTTATTAATTTCTTTAACTACTGTGAATTCGTTTAATGCTGATACTTTGACTGCGATTGTTTTTGGAATTGGTTTGGCTTTAATTTTAGGTTATATTTTGTTTAAGACTGCTGTTCGATTGAATTTAAGTTTAGTATTCAAATTAACCACTATTTTTTTGGCTTTGTTTGCTGCCGGCTTAATTGTCACCGGTTTTCATGAATTAAGTGAAGCTGGTGTTTTGCCTGAATTTGCGCCAGTGATTGATGTCAGTAATGTAATTAATGATAAAACTGATTTAGCTGGGCAAATGTTGAATACTGTTTTTGGTTTTCGAAGTAAATTAAATTGGCTGGAAATCTTGGGTTACTTTGGTTATCTTGGATTGGTTTGGTTTGGATACAAGACATTGAAAAAATAAAAGCTAATTTTGACTTATATTATTTCACTAAAAAGCATTCAATGTCTTGTCAAAAAGTATGCAAAGAAATAAATCTGATTTTAGTTTTCATTTAAATGCAATAATTTGAAATCCATATTTTTCAATTTCTTTTTGGGTCCAAAATTTTAAGTCCTTGGTTTGAATGACATAGGTTACTTTTTTTTCAAGAATTCTTCCAGTGTATTTTTTTGTTTTAGGATCCCATTCTTTTAAAACTAAAGTATCTTTTGGACTGCATTTAAAATCAGCTAAACGTAACTCAAATGTTTTTTCTCCAGTTATAATTTTTTGAAAAAATTCTGGCCATACTTTTTTTTCAATCTTCATGTTGAATCTTTTTTAGGAAGGGGGATCCGGAGGAACGTAGAACTGAGGGGGGACCTCACAAAACCAATAGGTTTTGTGGGCACAGAAAACTATTGTTTTCTGTTGAACCTTGGTTCCCCCCGCGGTTACGCAGGGGACGAGATTTGAACTCGCGCATGCTTTCGCATAATAGCTTTCAGCACAAAACAATCCATTGTTTTTGAATTAAGGATTGTTGGGCATTAGCAGGCTATCGCGTTGGGCCGCTCCGCCACCCCTGCAGTTTGAGGCGTATAGAAAATAGTAAAGCGAATCTTTTATATATATCATTAATATAGTATTCTTTATGCAAAAACCTTTGGCTAGAAGAGTATTAAAAAATGCACAAAAACCTAGGACTGGGCCTGCTTCAGCTCGTGGAAGAAATCGTTCCAAAAATAGGCTGGGTATTACTATGAAGGGTGCTCAAAGATTGCTGCGTTTAATTGGAATTGATGCTGCGCATACAAAAGTTTTAGGGCCTGGAATTCGAGAAATTTTGGTTGCAGAAGTATTGGCTCAAAATGATTTTTTGTTAAAAAAAGGACATAATCGAACGCAAATTAGGGCATGGTCTCCGCATGATCGAAAATTGACTTTACGAAATTTAAGATATGGTTCTCCTTTTAAAGAAAAACCTAAACCTAAACGATTTTAATTCATTTCATTAGTAATTTTGTATGTCATCTGATTGCAGTAATTGTTCGTGTATTTGTCATCCTTCTTTAAAACAAAAAACTGGATTGCTTGCATTAATTGTTTTTAGTTTGATTGCTGTTTTTGGAATTTTTTATTTAGAAACTGTTTTCAAAACAATTCAATTGGAATTGAATATTTTTTGGATGCCCATTGTTCTAATTGGGTATATTTTAATTTTGGGTTGGATTGGAAAAAATACTGCCAAAACTTGTGCTTGTTATGAAACTGGAAATACTGTGTTTGAGCGCTAAAATTTAGAAAAACACCCTATTTTTAAGCTTTCTAGAAGGATAGTATTAGTATGCTTAATGTAAAAGATGAATTAATTGTAGTTGAAGAACAAAACCAATTAGACCGAAAAGATATGCTGACAGTCATCCAGGAAGCTGGCGGTTGTGATGGGCCAATTGAAACAGTTCAAACAAGTACTGGCACACAGCAAATTATGTTACCAGACTGGAAACGTAAAAGGTTAGAAAACCAACAATATAGGCTGGTGGGCAATCATAGTGCTGTAAAAATTTGCCATTGGTGTAAAGCTGCTGTTCGAGGAAACCAAGGCTGTTACAAAGATACTTTTTATGGAGTGGAAACAGACAAATGTTTGGAAATGAGTCCTGCCATTACTTGCAATAAAAGATGTTTGCATTGTTGGAGAGATACTACTGTTTTTTCTCGCGGCTGGATTGGGGTTGTAGATGATCCTAAATTTATTGTAGAAGGCTGTATTGAAGAAAGAAGAAAATTATTAATGGGTTTTAAAGGAAATCCTGCAGTCAATAAAGAACAATTTGAAGACTTATTGAAGCCAACACATGCGGCAATTTCTTTGACTGGAGAGCCTTGCATGTATCCTAGACTGCCGGAAATGATTGACGAATTTTTTGAACATGATTTCAAGACAGTTTTTTTGGTTACTTCTGGAACTGTTCCTGAAAGATTGCGTGAATTAAATCAATTGCCAACCAATTTATATATTTCCAATGAAGCGTACACCAAAGAAATGTACAAGCAATTGTGTTTGCCTGTGATTGAAAATGCGTGGGAAAATTATTTAGAATCTTTAGACATTATGCGAACCATGGATACTAGAACAGTCATGCGCATTACTTGTATGCAGGGCAAAAATATGGATAACCCTCAAGGGTTTCTGCATTTAATTGACCGAGGACAACCCAAGTATATTGAATGCAAAAGTTACATGCATGTAGGATATTCAAGAGAACGTTTGAGTGAAAAAAATATGCCTGCTCATAAAGATATTGAATTGTTTTCCAAAGAAATTGAAGCGAATTCTAATTATAAAATAGTGGATGAGCGGGAAGACAGTAGAATCTTTTTATTAAAAAGAAGTTAAATTGTTTTAAATATTTTTTAAACTAGTTTAATTTGTTTTTTTCTTGGTTCTGGTTAAAAAGCTTAAGTCTGGAACCATGGTTTTGAATTCTTCATTAAACCATTCTGAAAACTTGCGGGCTGCTTGTCCGCGGTGAGAAATTTCGTGTTTTTGTTCTCTAGTTAAAAAACATAAAATTTTATCTGGAACTTTATTGGGTTTAAAGATTCGTTCGTATGGCATTACATTTTCGCTGATTCCATGAACTTCTTCGGTTACTGTTCCTTTCATGAGTCCTGTGAAAATTCTGTGTTGTTTAGCGTCCATGTAGCAAATGGATGTTTTAAAGAAAGCTTCTCTGGATTTGCCTTCTATTAATTTAAATAATCCTTCATAGCCTAAAGTTTGGAAAATTCGTTTGGCCAATAAGCCTGGAAAATTATTGTAAGCTTGAAAATATACTCCAGTGTCTTCAGTTAAGACTGGTTTTTGCAATTGTTTGAATGCTTGAATGGCTTTGGTTTTTACAATGTCTTCAATGTTTTCTGTTTCTGGTTCAGTTAATTCCATTTTTTTGTGTTCTACTTTAATATTGTATTTGGATAAAATAGCGTGAATTTCTTGAAACTTGTGTACATTGGATGAAACAAAATAAATAGTTGGAACTGGAGGTTTTTTCATACAACTATTATGGGCAGAAAACCTTTTAATACCGAAATTCGTAAATTAATTCATAGATTTGCATGAAATCACCAGATTGCGAGTTTATTGCTCAAGAATACTGTATTTGCAAGGAATTTTATGAATGGGTGTGCTCAAACAATTCAAGAAGTTTTCAAGCAGTTAAATTCAAGCGAACACGGATTAACTGAAACAGAAGTTCAGGAACGTTTGCATAAATTTGGTTTAAATAAACTGGAAACTCAAAAGAAAGTTTCTGCAGTCACTATTTTTTTGAAACAATTTCAGAATTTTTTAGTTATCATTCTGATTTTAGCTGGTTTTGTTTCTTTGGGAATTAGTTTTCTGCCGAACCAAGAAGAAAGTTTTATTGATGCAATTTTGATTTTTTTAATTATTTTTGCCAATGCAATCTTTGGCTTTATGCAAGATTATAAAGCAGAAAAAAGCATTGAGGCATTAAAAAAATTATCCATGCCGCGCACTTGGGTTATCCGAAATGGATTGGAAAAACAAATTTCAATCGAATATCTTGTTCCAGGAGATATTGTTTTACTGAAAGAAGGAGACAAAATTCCAGCAGATTTGAGATTATTGGAAAGTGTAAACTTGACATTGGATGAAAGTTCTTTAACTGGAGAAAGTTTGCCGGTTGAAAAAGAAATTAAAGAGTTAGAAGAAAATACTGTTTTAGCTGAACGAAAAAATATGGCTTACATGAGCACAGCTTGTGTTCGCGGAAAAGGAAAAGGAATTGTAATTGAAACTGGAATGAAAACAGAACTTGGAAAAATTGCAGCAGAATTATTAAAAATACACGAAAAACAAACCTTGTTTGATTTAGAAATAGAACATTTAGCTCAAAAAATTGGGTTCGGAGTATTGCTGGTAATTTTGATTGTTGCTTTGACTGAAATTTTTTTGCACCAAAGTGATTTTTTAACAGTATTCTTAATTTCCGTTAGCTTGGCTGTAGCTGCCATTCCTGAAGGTTTGCCGGCTGTAGTTACTTTGTCTTTGGCTTTAGGCGTAAACAAGATGAGCAAACAAAATGCATTGATGCGCAGGTTAAGCACTGTAGAAAGTTTGGGCAGCATTAATGTAATTTGCACAGATAAAACTGGAACTTTAACTGAAAATTCCATGACTGTGGTTCAGATATTTGCAAACCAGCAAGTAATTCAAGTTACTGGCTCTGGGCTAAGTGTGGAAGGAAAATTTTCTCAAAATGTTTCAGAAATGAGTTTATTATTGAAAGCTGGAGTTTTATGCAATGATGCGCATAGAATACGCGAAGATGGCACGTATTCTTTTGCAGGAGATCCTACTGAAATTGCTGTATTAATTCCAGCCTATAAAGCTCAATTGGATATTGTTCAAGTACGAACAGAGTTCAAGCGAATTGGCGAAATTGCTTTTTCATCTAATCGAAAATGTATGACAACCATTCATCAAAACGAAAAACAAATTATTGTGTTTTCTAAAGGGGCGCCAGAAATTGTGTTAAACAAATGTAATTATTTTTGGATGAATGGACAAAAAATGGAATTAACTTCAGAAAAACGAACTAAATTTTTAGAACAAAATAATCTGCTGGCTCAGCAGGCTTTACGTGTTTTGGGTTTTGCGTTTAAAGAAAATCCAGAAAGTTTAACTGAAAAAGGTGTGGAGTCTGATTTAATTTTTTTAGGTTTAATGGGTATGATGGATCCTCCGAGAGCTGGAGTTAAACAAGCTATTGCAGATTGTAGAACTGCAGGCATTCGAGTGATTATGATTACTGGAGATAATGCTTTGACTGGAAAGGCAGTAGGGCATGAGTTGGGGTTTTCTGGAAGCGTAATTCAAGGCTCAGATTTAGATGGTTTAAGTCAAGAAGAAGTGTGCAAGCTGGTTGAAGATGCCAGTATTTTTGCTAGAACTAGCCCGGAACATAAAGTAAAAATTTTGCTTGCATTGAAGCAAAATGGCCATAGTGTAGCTATGACTGGGGATGGGGTGAATGATGCGCCTGCTTTGAAAAACAGTGATGTGGGTATTTCGATGGGTATTCGAGGCACGGATGTAGCTAAAGAAACCAGTGACATGATTTTATTGGATGACAATTTTGTAACCATTCGAAATGCCATAGAACAAGGCCGGGGAATTTTTGAAAATATTCGGAAATTTGTAGCTTATTTATTGGGTGCCAATTCGGCTGAAGTTATGGTTGTGTTTTTCGGAAGCTTACTAGGTTTGGGTTTGCCTTTGACTGCCATTCAATTGTTATGGATTAATCTTTTGACGGATGGAGTGCCTGCGCTTGCTTTGGGTTTAGATCCTGTGCCGCGAGATGTAATGAAACAAAAGCCGAGAAAAAAAGAAGAAAAAATTATTAATCAAAGAATGGTTTATTTTATTTTAACTTTAGGCATTAGTGCTACAGTTATTTTGCTTTATTTGTTTAGTTTATACAATCCTGCGGAAAATTTAGTTAAAGCTCAGACTGTAGTGTTTACTGGGTTTGTGGTATTTGAATTAATTAAAGTATTTTTGGTTCGAAATTTTTATTCCACCAAACAATTTTCTAACAAATGGCTGTTTTTGGCTGTAGGATTTTCGTTGATTTTACAAGTATTGGTTTTATTTTCTCCTTTAAAAGAATTTTTTAAATTACCCACTTTAACAGTTGCTGATTTAAGCATTATTGGATTGGCTGGTTTGGTGTTTGCTGTGCTTGTGTTGGGATTTATTAAATTAGAAAAAAGAATTCTAAAATAATTATTTTTTGGATTCCAGTTCAGGAATTAACGGAATTCCTTGGCGCATTCTTTTTTTGCATTCTTGATTAATTAATTCAGTTAATTCAATTCTTTTTTTTCGAAGCTTTTTAGTGTATTGGTAAATGTCAGTGAGTTTAATGGTGTCTGTGCCTATGTGTCTATCTGGGTGGAGTCTTAATACTTCATTTCGTAGTTCAGTGATTTCTTGAAGTAATCTAGCTTGCTGTAAACGAAAAGTTTGATTCATTATTCGAAAATTGACTCTGAATCCTTTGGCTTGAACCCATTCTGGTTCTTTTTCCTGCAAACTTTGAGCCCATTTTGGAAGCAATGCTTTAGGCACAAAAGGTTTTGGTGCAACTTCAACAGGCATTCTTTTTAATTTCTTTTTTGCCAGCCAATCGTCAGCTATTCTGCGTTCTTTTTCTTCTCTTAAAAGTTTCCTTTCTTTTTCACTGACAAATTTTTCTCTTTTTTCTTCTCTTTGAACATCAGCTTTCTTTTGTTTGCGTTCTGCTTGTTCTGCTCGTCGCTGCAATTCTTGTTTTCCTTTTTCTGCAGCTATTCGTTCAATTTGCTGATGTTGACGTTTAATGGCTTGAGTAAATTGATCTGAGCCTAATGTTCTCATTTCAGGCTCAAATGTAGATACTAGTTCAGTTAATTGCTCAATAGATCGGGCCCAATTAATTTGTCTTAACAAAAAACGTGTACGTATTCGATTGGTTCGTTGTTGTTCTGCTTGTTTTCTTTTCAGTTCTATTTCATTCAATCTTTGCCGTTCTGCTTGTTCAACTTTTTGCCGTTTACTTGCTCTTTTTTCGTCCATCAAAGCTTTTTTTTCATTTTTCCGTTCTTCGGCATGTTCTCTTTTTTTACGTCTTATTTCTTTTACAACAGCATCTTGTTTAACTTTTTCTTTTTCTTTTCGGTATTTTAAACCAGTTTCAATTTCATTAACCAATTGAATTGCGTCATCCAATGTCGTAACTAGCTTTCGTGCTTTTCGAATTAATTGTCGAGTAAATTTTTTTCCAAATTGTACATTGGCATGATTTACAATCCACAATCGTTCTTCGGGTAAAAATCTTCCGAGTTCTCGAAAATTAATACTCGGCCATTTTGTTTTATTTCGCTCAGTCAGCAATCTAGACACAGAAATTGCACGAGCTATTTTTTCCAGTTCTTTTTTTCGATCTAAAGGCAATTGATTGGCTTTTAATGCCAATTTTTTTCGAATTTGATGTGCAAAATCAATATCACGTACATCTAGTTTGCTTAACTTTGCCCGATTTGCAATTTCCGTAAAATTGGCGGCAGTTAAACGCAATGCTTTTTGCACAAAACGTTCTCGGACATTGATGGATTTACTTCGAACAAATCGTTTCATGGAAATCTATTTTTTATAATTTTTCTTTAAATAGTTTTTCACATTTTCTTTGAATTGTTTTAATTGATTAGTGGGAATGCCTCCAGCTGCTGCAGGAATATGGCCGCCGGCACTGGATTCAGGAATGCCTTGAATGCTTTGTTCTAACAAGTCATTCATTTTGACTTTAAAGTCTTGCCTGCGGGCAGAAAAATGGGTTCTTTCATTCCAAGATTCTAAAATAATCAATGTTTTATTGGGATTTAGCAAAGAAATTTTATTGGCTATTGCGCTTTTAATATTGTAATCTGATTCTAAGTTATAAAAAATTAAATCCAAGTCATTGAAAATTTCTGTATTTTTTTCAAATTCCTGCATTAAACGCTGGAGTTCTTTTCGCAATTGATCCAAACAAACACTATACTTTGAATCAGCTAAAGCAAAAATTGTTTTTTCTTTCAATAAAAAAGAATACAAGTCATTAAATTTTTTGGACTGTACTGTTTCTACTGCTGAAATAATTTCCTGCAAATTTTTCAATTCATCTAAACTTAGTTTAAATT
>JAUSKK010000016.1 GCA_030649345.1 Candidatus Iainarchaeum sp.
TAGGGATTATTTTCTAATCTCTTTCAATAATTTTTCAGCAATATCCATTCGCACTTGTTTGATTTTAATCATTTCTTCTGCAATTTTTTCAATTTCTTTGCCTTGTGCTCCAACACTAACCGCCATATTTTTGGCATGCAATTTCATATGTCCTTCTTGGATTCCTTCCATGGCTAAAGCTCGAACCGCAGCAACATTATTGGCTAAACCCACACAAGCAATAATTTCTGCTAATTCACTGGCAGTTTTTATATTTAAAATTTTTAAACTTAATTGAGCCAAAGGATGTACTTTGGTTGCTCCGCCTACAATTCCTACTGCCAAAGGAATCTCCATACTGACTTTTAAATTTCCTTCTTGAGTTTTTTCTGCCCAGCTTAAAGTTGTATAGTTTCCGTTTCGTGCAGCAAAAGCATGCGCTCCAGCTTCAATGGCTCTCCAATCATTTCCAGTTGCAACAGTTACAGCACTGATTCCATTCATGATTCCTTTATTGTGCGTGCAAGCCCGAAACATATCATTTTGTGCAAAATCAAAAGCATCCAATATTCGTTCAACTGCTTCAAGGCCGCCCAAGTCTTCTTTACTCCAAACACCACTTACCTTTACTGTTCGATGAATGGCTAAATTGCTTAAAATTCTAAGTCTTTTTTCTCCGCCTGTGATTTCTTCTAAATTGGAAGAAATTTTTTCACACATAGTATTCACTGCATTGGCGCCCATAGCATCTCTTACATCCACCAACAAATGCACGACCAAATAATTTCCGCGCTTTCCTTGAACTTCGCGTACTTCAATATCTTTGGCGCCACCACCCATTTTCACTAACAAAGGATCAAAACTATTTGCAAGAATTAAAAGCTCAGTCTTTTTTTCCAATATTTTGTGTTTTGCGGTTTCAAAATTTTTTACCTTAGCCAATTGAATTTGCCCAATCATAATTGGATTCGATGCTTTTGCAGTAAATCCGCCAGTATTTTTGCATAATTTTGCCATATGGCTGGCTGCAGCTACAACGGATGCTTCTTCTACAACCATAGGCACTGCATATTCTTTTCCGTTAATTAAAAAATTCGGAGCAATGGCGTACGGTAAGCCATATACACTAACTACATTTTCTATCATTTTTTCTGCAGTTTCTATATGTAAAGAATTGGCACTACTACTACTTTCCAGTAATTCTGCTTGTTCTGCTGTCAAGCTTGCAAATTCTTTAATTAATGCAATTCTTTCTGTTCTTGTTTTCTTGTAATAGCCTGAAAAATCAGTAGTCATAGTCTATATTATTGCTATTTCAAAACCCTTAAAAACAAGCGTTCGACAACCGCACTTATTAATTTCGTCAATTAACGTTGGAGTTAGTTTTATGGATTTATCGTATTTGCATTTTTTTCTCTAATTGTTCTAATACTTCCATTCTTCGCTCGATGTTTTCCAATTTTTTTCCAACAATATTTTTTTTCCGCAAATATTCGGTTTCTTGTTTAACTATTTGTTTAAGTTTTTCCCGTAAACTTTTTTCTGTTTGTTTAATTTCGGATAAATCAACTGATGTATCCAGTAAAGTTTTTTCAAATTCTCGTCGATGTTTTCTCATTTCTTCTAGTGCATTTTCCATTTCTTCTAATGCATTTGATAATGCGGATCTTTGATCTGCAATCGTTGAACTTGCCACCATTTCACCTCATTTTTCTATTTCTTTTGTTGCTTTTTCAAATGTTTCTCGTTTAATAGCTCCCAACTTATAGGCTTTTTCTAAAGCTTTAGTAGTTTCTTGGCTATTGGACTTAGTTTCTTGACTTTCTGTTGTTTGTCTGTATATTTTAGGATTCTTTTCTTTAAAAACAAATGTATTGTGCTTTTTAAAAGCCTGGCTTGGCGGTTTTCCAAATCCTGTAAATTTAAATACAACTAAAAGTGTTAGGGCTAATGCAATTAATCCAATCCATATTCCGTTTCCCCAAAAATTTCCTTTTTCTGAAATAGTTGCATTTCCGACACTGGATTCACTTAACGCAGACGTTGTTTCGCTTTCCAATGCCGATAATCGAATATATATTTGATTGCTTAATTCTGTAAATCCCCCGTAATTTCTAGAAATTACTTGCCGTCGCAGTTCTCGGAGTTGTTTTTGAATTTCTACCAGCCCGGATTCCATTAAATTTAAGCCTTGAATTTCTCCGCGTACAGTTCTTACTTCTTGAATTAATTTTTCAATTCGTAAAGTCTGCGAACTTAATTCATCCAAAGTTTTGTAGTAATAATTAATTCCGTCTTCTACATATAGATTGCACGATGCAGGCAAGTCTGCATTCGGCAAGCTAAGCACTGCATTAATCTGATACGTGCCCAATTCAGCGTCTTTTTCTAGAACTATTTTTTTTTCAATGGTTTGTTTTTCTTTAGATTTTAATTCAAATGGAATAGATTCGCGTTGAATTCTGTCTGTTTTTGGGTTAACTACTGAAAACAAAATCTGTCCTTTTAACAAAACTGTTTCTGATTTATTTTCCAAGTAAATTTGGGCAGAAACAGTATTTCCCGGCAAGCTTACATTTTGCAGGCATTCCAAACGAAATTCTAATGGTTCAATCTGGTCTATTTCATTGGCTGTTGTTTGAGCATAGGCTGACCCAATCAATATAATCAGCATAATTATGAAAAGTACTTTATTTGGTTTCATAATTTCCCTTTCCAAATTTAGTTTGATGCACTAGCAATAATGCTCCAATAATTATAATAGTTATTGTTCCTAAAATCCATGCTATTGGAAAGGATGAATCGCGATTCAAGAGTGTTCCATCCAATGCCTGTAAACCAACCAGTGCCGATGAAATTCGAGTAAACAATTCATCTGCTTTTTGATTAAAAGTTCCATCGGCTGCATATTGACTGGCCTGACTTTTTAGCTGGCTTATTTGAAGCTGAATTTCCTGCATTTCTTGAGCCAGTAATGGATCTGCTGAATTGGTTGATTTTTGCAGTTCAACTAAGGCATTTAATTTTTGAAAATCTTCATTTAATAATTGATTTATTCGCTGATAATAAGTATCTGTTCCTTCTAGGAATATTTCGCATCTAGCTTTTTGTTCTTGTTCTCCAGTTTTTCCAGTAACTGTAATAATATATTTTCCCAATGCTTGTGTTTCTCCAAATTGTACTCGTTTTTCAAATTTTTGTGATTGTTTTGGTAAAATAGAAGAAATCCATTGTTCTTGTGTGCTTATATTTCCTTGAATATCTTGCACTATCCAGTCTACAATTATGTTGTTGGATGAATTCCCTAAATTACTTAAATACACTGTTCCATTCCAAGCTTCAGGTGATTGCAATGCACGTTTCCCGCAGTCTAAACTTACATCAAAATCAATGGTTCCATTTACATGAATGGCTTGACTGGCAGTGTAACTAAAATTTAAGTCCTGAAAAGTTGTAATTATAATTGTTGCCACATAATTTCCAGGAACTACAGGATTCCATTCT
Source organism: Candidatus Iainarchaeum sp. (assembly GCA_030649345.1). Classification (GTDB taxonomy): domain Archaea; phylum Iainarchaeota; class Iainarchaeia; order Iainarchaeales; family 0-14-0-20-34-12; genus JAUSKK01. The sequence continues at coordinate 3,484 of JAUSKK010000016.1, forward strand.
TGCGGAAACACTGCACTTAGTTTTTCTTGCGGATTAATACGTAAAACTAATTCTTGAGTGGAAACAATAACTCCGCGTAATTCAGTAGTTAAACTTACAGTGTAATCAATTAATTCACGTTCATTGTTTTTAATTTGAATTTCAAATTTTGGTTTTTCGAAAACTTCAATAATTTCTTTTTCGACTGAAAATTCAATTGCTGGTTTTTTTTGAATTTGGATTTTTTTTAAAGGTTGTTTTCCAAAATAACTTAAACACTGAACAGCATTTTTGCATCCATTCGAACCATTCATAATAAAATTTTGGCATTTAGTTAAATTTTGACTGCAGTACGTATCACATTCTTGATAATTTTTGCATTTTTCAGGTCCTTGATATGCAGGCAAACCAGCCGAAGAACCTCCTCCGCTTGAAATTCCTCCAGTTCCGCCAGTTGTAGTAGTTTGAGTTGTAGGCGTTGGCTGAACTTGTGTGCAAGTAATGCATTGATTGGAGCAAACATCCGGGCAAGTTCCACAATTAGCTTCTGGACCGCAAACCATCCAGCTGGCAGTAACTGAAGATACTGCAGAGTACACGGAAATTGTTAGAAAGACCAGCAGACTTAGACTTAATAAAAACCAGATTTTTTTATGCATGATTAATTATACAAAGGTCATTCTTTTTCTTTAACTTGTAGGTTGAGTTGAATTTGGTTTCCAGATGGCCCAATTCCGCTGGCTGCATCAAAGTATAAATTTTTGTATCGAATCTGCCATTCTGCTTTATTTTCTACAGGAGGTAAGCCCATGTTAATTCCAATAGTATAATTTCCTGGGCGTGTATTTGGTTTTAGTTTTCCTTTAATAATTATTTTTTGAGCCCAGGATGGGTCAAATTTTGGAAATGTTGGGCCTAGTAAAATTACATTGGGTGTAATGGTTAAATCAAAATTTTTTACTGCTTCTGCATTTGGAACCAGTTTTAATCCTTGCCATGTTTGTACATTCCAGCCAGTATGCAAGAATACTACTGCCGTGAATTCTTTTCTTCCATTTAAATATAATATATCCCATTGTTCTGCTGGATAAGTTCCGTATCCTGTAACTCCCCAATAATCTGCATTGGGTTTAGCCCAGTATTGTAAAGCTTGTTCTTTAAAATTCGGATAAAATTCTGGCTGTAAATAATATTCTTCTTCCAATTGTCCTATTCCGAAATATTGTCCATTGGCTAATAAATATGCAATTTCACTAAAATCATCAGGCACTGCTGGCAAGTCTGCAAATATGTCTTGTTCGCTTTGAAGTCCAAAATAAGCTGGAGTGGTTTCTAAAGTTATATTCAAATTTTTGGATGCTTGTTCAAATAATTTGTATCCTTCTCGTTTAGGTTTAAAAGCTTCTTGAAAATAGGTTTGTCTAAGCAAAGGACTATTGCCTGTAAATGAGTTATTTTGTGTTTCAGTCAATGAAATATTTCCAGTTGGATTAGGCAAAAAATTGAATGAATTATTTAATACAAAAAATACGGCCGCAATAATGGCTATTGCAAAAACTATTTTTAAAAAACTAAATTTGGATTTATTGGGCTGATTGACTGTTGTTTCATTATCCATAGTTTAACCCCTTATTCACAAATTAATTTAATATAGGGAATAGTTATGCAAATAATTTATTAATTGGATGTTTTGTTTAATTCGATCCTACTTGGATTTGAATTGCATGACTTCCTTGTGGTACTGCTACTAAACTGGTTGGGGTATATCCCATTCCATTAAAGTCTCCTGAAAAACATAATTGGTTGGTATCATTAATTCCTAAAGAGGTTACCAGTCTTCCTGCAGTAGTTTCATTAGATTGATTGAATTGCCTGCATACTATTTTGGTTACAGCTGTTGTGGCATTGGCTACATTACAATCTTGTCTCCATCCACCCATTCCATTAACGTCTCCTCCGCCTGTGGGTGCAGCTTCACCGCAGCCAGCTCCTGTTCCCATCCATACTTTTAATACGACATTAACATCTGTTCCATTTAAATCCACCATAAAATTTCCATCAATATTGGCTGCTATATTTCCATTGTTGGTAATTAAAACAGGTGCTAAAGTTGAGCTTTGGCATTTAGTTGCAGCTCCTCCACCTGAACTGGAATTGGGTCTGGCTTGGCTTCCGTTTCCGTCAGCATCTGAATCCATATTGGAATCAGTTTCCACAAAATAGAATGCACTGGTAGAACAAGCTGCTCCATAGGTTACTGTGTGACTATAATTAGCTGGTACTACCCAAGTCATTGTGGTTATAGTCGTTGCTGCATAAACCAAAGGTATTATTGTTAAAAATAATAAAAATATCAGGACTGCTTTCAAATCTCCAGAATTGCGGTCTAAGTGGGTATTCATTTTTTCACGTTGCTTATTTAGTAATGTCTTTACAGTTTAAAATACTTTTGTTATTTTTTTGTTTTTTGGATTTTTATGTGTTTTTGGCTGGTTTAAATTTTAACCATTTTTTTAAAGAAATTCGTGTCTTGCCGGAACTCATAGAACAGTTTAAATAAATAAATTGCTTTTGTTTATGGGGTTTCTGTGTTTTGGTTGCGTTTATTTTTTCTAGTTTGTCTTTTTCAGTTTTTTCTTTCCCCGGTCTTAGCGCAGACAGATTCGTTTTCTCAAACTGTTCCTTTAACTCAATACTTTGTTTTAGATTCAAATCAATCTATGCTGGCAATGCTTCCTGCAGTCAGCCAAGTAAGTCCATTGAATTCTGTTCAAGCAATTCAATTTCAAGTTCCTATTTTTGTTGATTCCAATACTCAATTTTCGAAAGCAGTATTTTCTTTTTCTGAACTGCCGTTAAATCAAAAAACACCCACTGCATTAATTTCTTTACTGCCGGAACAGCGTTCCAGTTTGTTTTTTTTAATTTTAGTGCTGGGATTAATTATTATTGTACTTTTCATTAAACCAGGTTCCAAGAAAAAAAATTTGTTTGCGTTTTTTCTGATTTTTTGTTTTTTGTTTTCATTGAATCTTACAGCTCAAGAATCTGTTTCTGAATTAACTCTTCCATTGCTTAAAACAGACCCTGAACTTGCATCTGTTTCCAATTCAGATTGGAGTATTCTTTTGTCCAATACTCAAACAACTAATTTTTCTTTTTCTTTTTCAAATACCATTCCATCGAATTCAGTTATTGAAAATTTAAATTTGCATTTTTCTGCTCGTGCAGAAATTCAATCAGTCAATAATTCAGCTGAATCTGCTTCAAGTGAAATAGTTAATGCAGGTGAAAATTCAAATGAAATTGAAGATTTAACTGAAACCATTGTTGAAACTCCAAGTGATTCTTTAACATCCAGTGAAGAAATTGTGCCCAGCGAAGAAACCTTAGTTCCTGTTTCGGATTCAGTTAATGAACCTGCACTTCCTGCAGTTGAATCTGTAGATCCTGTTAGTGAACCTGTAGATTCTTCGAATGAACCATTAACTTCTTCCGATGCAAATTCTCCTGAAACTATTTTAACCTCTTCTTCTGTTTCTGAACTTCAATCCAATTCGAATTCCGTAATTTTTTTTGCAGATGTTGATTCAGAATTTATTTCCGAAAATTTATCTGCAGAAAATGTTCCTTTAGCTTTTTTATCCATTGATTTTTGGAATGGCTCTGCATGGGTTCCTGTTTTAGATTGCCAAGATTTGAATATTTTTTCAACCATCCAAGATACTGTATGCGATCTTTCTTCTGTTATTCCAGTTCTTTCTTCCGAGCCCATTGTCTTAGGTTTTCGGGTAACTCCTTTACAGGAAAATGTTACTCTTTTTTTAACCAACACTGCTTTAAAATCTCTAATTTCTTCTTCAAATTCAGGAACAGCTCAAATTACGGTATATTATAAAACAACCGAAGGACTTCAGTCTTTGCCGGATTGTGTAAATCTTGATTTTTCTTTTAAAACTTTTTCTTGTGACTTTTCTTCTTTTTTTAAAAATTCTTCCGGCATTCAAAATTTAATTTTTGAAATCCATACTCAGCAAACTTCTGGTTCAGTTCAAGCTGGTTTAAATTCAGCCCAGCTTGATTTTTCGTATTCTTCTTTAAACCCGAATGCAGTTCATCTTGCAACTTTACTTTCAGACCGACAACCAGTGCTTGACTTTGATTCTGTTCTTATAACTGGTTCTGAGTTTACTTTGGATCAGAATGTTTTCAGTGTTTTTTCTATTGTAAATCCTGTTCTAAATTCTTTGCAAATCAAAAAATCTTCTTTGACTGCCGAACCTACTCAAATGTCCATTCAGTCTTTGCCTGTATCCATTCCTGCTCCAGAAGGCATAAAATGGCAGAATGTTTTTGCTGTCAATTTTGGAGATTCTAATTTTTCCGAAGCTGTTTTTCAAATTAAAGATTCAAATGCTTTAATTTATTTTTGTTCTGAATTTAATTTTGAAAAAAATATATGTGCTTTAGACTGGATCAAACTTAACACTGGCAAGTCTGTGTTCATTCCTTCTCCAGGTGTTTTAGGATTCGGAATTCAGGATATTTCTTTTATTCATGGTTTTGTTTGCTTGAATTGCGATTCCAAGAATTCTTCAGCTAAAGATATTCAAGTTAATGTTAAAGTATTCAATGCCGGCAGTCAAACAGATGTAAATTTAACCAGTTTTTTTCCAGTTGCTTTGGAAGTAATTGATTCCAATCAAGGTTTGGTTTTAGATCATAATAGTGAATTCCGAAAAATTGTTTGGCAGAATCTTTCATTTGAAAATTCATTTACTCAAAGTTATGTTCTGCGTGTTTCACCTAAAAACTCAAAAAAAGCATTCTTTTTTTCCATGCTTTCCAATTTGTCTTCGGATTATGTGCAAATGAATTTTTCGCTTTCTAGAAAAGAAAAACTTGTGCAAAAATTTGAAAAAAAATCAATGCATGAAATCCGCAAAGATATCCAGAAAGAATTCAAAACCATTGTCAAAAAACATGCGTTTGAATCCGATGAAGCTGTATTGCTGCCGTTTAAAAAATCTGAATTAGACACTGTTTTAAGTGCTCAAGACTTTTCAGAATTTACCAATTCGGAATCTACCCATTTTTCAGAAAAAAGAATTGGCTCCAAAATTGTCCGGGCCGGCTTTTTCGGAGACACTTTGCTTCAGCCGGAAATTGTGGTTTCAGATTCTGATCCCAATGAATTTATGCTTTTAGCCAAGCCAGAAACCAATGAATTTATTCCCGGAGAATACAAAGTATGGATTGCGGTTGAAGAAAATAATTCTGTTTCGTATGAAGAATATTCTTTTTCTTGGGGTTTAATTACTGTAAATTCATTTAAGCCTTTATATCATCCCAATGAAAAAGTAGAATTGTATTCAGTTGTTTTGGATTCAGCTGGTTTTCCTAGATCGGGAGCTCAAATTAAATTTACAGTTCAAACTCCTTCTTTGGTGTTGAATTTTTCTACAGTCGATGGAACGATTGTGGAAACTTCTGTGAAAGGAGTCTATAAAGCAGAATTTTTAGCAGCTGAAATTGGAAATTATTTGGTTCAAGCTGAAACCAATATTGAAGGATCTCCCATTGTTTCGGAAAACAATTTTGGTGTCAGAGAATTTTTTGAATTTGATATTGTCCGCGAAATGCCTTTTACGATTGATCCCAGAAACGGGCCGTTTCATACCAAAATTACAATTACTCCCTTTATTGATAATTCAATTTCTTATCAAGTCAAAGAAGTTTTCTCTAAATCAATAACTCCTTCCAATACTTCTGCCAGTATTTCTTCTACAGATACTTTGCAGTATTTGGATTGGCCGAGTGTTTCTGGTCCGCAAACTTTTGAGTATGATTTTGATGCTCCTTTCTTTTGGCCGCGTTTGTTTGAATTTGGAAAAATTCAAATACAATATGATTCGAATAAAACTTTTACAGAAGAACGTGCTTTTGATTTAGCTATTGATCCTACTGTATCAACTACTTGGTATATTGTAGATACGACAGACACTCAACAAGGTGTAGACATTAATGAACCTAAACCTGACAGACATACTAATTTTGCAAGCAAAGGAACACCTGCTCCTTCTTTATTGGCTTTTGGTTTAGCTAAAGGAAATGCAGTAGCTTCTAATGGTGTAAGAAAAGTTACTGGAGCTACAGCGACTGGTGACTATAATGCTTTAGTGGTTACTTCTCCTCCTTTGCGTGGTCAATTTATTAGTGGAACTTGGACTATGGATATCTGGGGGTTACAAAATAATGCTAGTGCTGATTTAACTCCGAATGCATATCTTCGGGTTTGGACAGCTGCCACGGATAGTGCAGGTGATGAAATTTGTGCCAAAACAGCTGATGGCGCTGAATGGGGTAATGCTTCATCTAATCGTACTTTAATGACTTGGACTTGTTCTGGCAATCCAGTAACCTTTGCGAATAAAGATAAACTTGTATTGGAAATTGTCAGTGCTGGTTTAAGCCCTGGTTCGTCTAGCTCGTATGCAGACATTAATTACGGTAATACTTCCAGTGATTCAAGGATAACCAGTCCAGATACTTTACGTTTATATGCTGAATTAAAACAACCTGTTATTTCGATTCCTTCGGCTGACAACAATTCTGGAACTGTTACAGGCGTGAATATGCGTGTGCAGGCAACTGTTGGTTGTACCAGTGTTTATTATGGTGATTGTGGTGATGTCAATGCCAGAATTCAGTTTTGTCAAACTGAAGGTTGTACTAATTTTGCGGACATGAATTTTACAGACGGTGGTTTACGTATTGTGGCAGGAGATCAAATTGTATATGAGCAAGATTTGGTTTCGGGTGAAACTTCTTCTGCATTTGCTTGGGAAATTCAAGGCTTTACTGCAGCAACCTATGAATTGCGTTTGCGTACAGACGCTAATTTTACAGACACCAATACTTCTTCTGGAACAGATCGTACAATTACAATTAGTGCTCCGGGTGGAGCAGACTTAACTTTTGCTTTAGCGTATCCTGCTTCAGGCTGCACGAACGGAAAAGGTCGTACTTCTGCTGGAAATGGTGCTTGTGAAAAAGTTTATTTTGAAACCACTGATTTATCTGGAAATGCGGATGAAAATCAAGTAATTCCAGAGGGCGGTAATCCATTTTTTGTATATGACAATCAAAGTACAAGCAGTTCAGATATTAATTTTACTTTAGACTTAAATGCTGCTTTGCCTTCCAGTTTATGGCTGAAAACTTCAACCATTTCTTCCGGTTATGCAGGTTCTTGCACCAGCAATCCAGACAACAATTGTGTTTCTATAACTACTGTGGCTCAAAATATTGGGAAAGCAATTTTTAGTACTGGTTCCCAAGATTTGAATGTATGGCTTTGGGCGGACTTTTTCCAGTCGAGTGTTCAAACCCAAGACCGAAATGCCACCAGTACTAGTGTGAGTTCGTAACAAAAAATAGTTTGTAACAAAAAATGCATTGCCATGAATCGAAAGAAATTTTTTTTAGGACTAATTTTTTTTGAATTTTTTTTGCTTTTAATTTACTTTTTTTCCTTTTCTTCCATAAGTCCTGCGCTTTTACCGCCTGCTCCAATTTCTATTTCTTCCCATTCTTTTTTTTCTAAATCTTTAATCACACAGCGATTGGATTACAATTCAGGTTATTTTGTTTCATCTTCCATGAATCAATTTTTTCCTATCTCCAATGCTTTCAAAAATCTTCCAATTCCACCTAAAGATTTTTTTAAACACACACAATTGTTTTCCAAAGAATATGGTTCAGCAGTAAATCTTCTGCCCAAATACTATCGTCAACCTGAATTTTTGCCTAATTTTTATGAAAACTTTTTTGTCCATTATCAAACTTTTAATCCTACCCATTTTTTCATTCAAGGCCTAGGCGTTCTTCCATTTGAACAATTTATTTCATTAAAAAAAGGAGAACGCAAACGCATTGCTTTATTTTGGCACACTGCTTTTGGAGTGCAGTCCTTTCAAGGAATTCGTATTCAAACACAATTTCCAGAACAAAGTTTTACTCTTCAAAATTATTTATATAATTCTCAAGACTCAGCAAAAGTTTCAAATTATTTCTCGATTGCTTTAACTCCATCCGAATTTTTACTGGGTCCAGCTTATCCTTTTTTTGACCCTGCTTGGAACCAAAAAGTAATTGCTGAAATTGAAGCCTTGCCGGATTCTTTGCCTGGCAATTATGTTGTGGCTTTTGAAATTACTTCTCCTTCCTTAGAAAATGAATCTATTTGGTCTAATCAAAAAACTAATTATGTTTCCGGCAGTGATTTAGCCCAATCTAATTTTCCGAGAGCCAGATTGAATATCCGCATAGAACCTTAAGTTCGCAAATCTTAAGGGCACTTTGTTTTATTAGTTTGTTTGCTTATTTATAAAATATGATTCAAAAACGAAAAGTATCCAGCCGAGCACTTCGTGCAACAAACAAACTGTCGGCTAAACGAAAAGGCAAGCTAAATCAACTTGATCGAAGAAAATTATTCAAAAAACGATTTCGCTGGTCAGTTACCAAAGCCTTGAATTTAATGCAAATTCAAAACAAAGATTCCAGGGCGTTAATTCATTTAGCTGCACAAGATTTAGCTCATGATTTATTAAAAGGAAATCTCAGTTCTCCAAAAGCAGAATATGTAAGAACACTTTTTTCTACTCAGGCTGAAGCGAATCAATTTTTTAGGTATTTATCCAGATTTGCAGGAGTCATTCCCCATTTATTTAATTATCCAATGCCTCGCAAAGTGACCTCTAGGCATCCTTAGTTTTTTTGCTTTAGAATAGTATAAATTCATTTGCCTTTATTTTATCCCTTATGCCAGCTACATTTGAATCTTTTACAGAACAAGAAAAACAAGTCTTGAAACCATACTTTACTAATTTAGATCAATCTATTTTTGTTTTGCAAAATTTGCCGGAAGTCGTCAAAGGAGCTTTATTTTCCAGATATTCTAGGTCTTCTAAATTATTGCGCAGACTGTTACTCGAAGAATTTTTGAATGTAAAAGAACTCGGCTTAACCGAACTGTTAAATCATCAAGCCAATACACAAGATCCTTTGGTGGCTGCCAAAAAAGCCGAAGAATTTTACGACCGAGTCTTGGTTGGCTTTGGAGATGACTCAGTTGCAGAATTGGCTGGCTGTCATATTGCCTGTGAACAAGTTTCCATGATTGCCACCAAAGCCTTAGAAGATTCACGGATTGGCTTGTGTCCTTTAGAGAAAAGTACACGGTATGTTTATTTTGATCAAAAAATAAATGGCCACTATCAGTATTTGTTAGAAAAAGATTTAATGAATTCAGAATTTGCAGACTTATACACTGAAACTTGTGATTCTTTGTTTGATGTGTATGCCAAAATTTTAGAACCTATGAAAAAATATTTTACAGACTTATATCCTAAAGATGCTGAAACTTCTGATCGTGCTTACACTTCTGCTGTGAAAGCCAAAACCTGTGATACTATTCGTGGTTTATTGCCAGCCAGTACTTTAACCAATTTAGGCTTGTATGGAAATGGCCGAGCGTTTGAATATTTATTGCAAAAAATGTATGCCAATCCTTTAAGTGAAATGCAGTCTTTGGCTTCAGAAATGCATTCCGAATTACGAAAGTATATTCCTTCGTTTGTCAAACGTGCCAATGATTCTTTAGGCCAAACCACCATTGATTTCTGGCAGCAATCTTGGGCTGTTCAAAAAAAATATGCCGAAAAACAATTCAATCAAGTTCCTATGGAGTCAGTTCCTCAAGTTGAATTAATTGACTTTGATTCCAAAGCGGAAGAAAAAGTGTTGACTGCTTTATTGTATTCCAAAACTGGTTTGTCCTTAAAACAAATTCGAAAACATATTCAAAAACTTTCAGTTTCTGAAAAACAGCAAATTTTTCAAGAATATTTAAATCATCGAAAAAACCGCAGACACAAGCCCGGAAGAGGATTTGAAACTGCGCAATATACTTTTGATATTCACGCCAACTTTAATGCTTTCCGTGACCTTCAAAGGCATAGAATGTTAACTCAAGAACGACAACTTCTTTCATGCAATTTAGGGCATATTACTCCCAAAGAATTATTCGATGCAGGCTTTGCTGAAGAGTATCAAAGTGTAATGAGTCAAGCCAAGGAATCGTTTGATGTTATTGCAAAAAAAATGCCAGCTCAAGCTCAATATATTGTTCCTATGGGGTATCATGTTCGCTGGTATATTTCTTTGAATGCCAGAGAAATGTATCATTTATGTGAACTGCGTTCAGTCCAGCAAGGTCATCCAGATTATCGCTATGTTGCGCAGCAAATGTTTTTGGAAGCTCAAAAAGTGCATCCTTTGTTAATGAATGCCATGAAATTTGTAGACATGAAACAATATTCCTTTGAACGAATTGAAGCCGAAAAATATACCGATAAACGAATGGATGAAATTAAACAAAAGCATGGAATTGAATGGAAAGAATAGGTTACTTTCAATATGTGGGCGCAGATTTATTAAAAAGAATCAAACACTGTTATGTGTATGATGAAATTTCTTTCTGTCGAAAAAATAATTGAATTAAACCTACTGGCGCTTAATTTAATTGCTGTTAAAAAAGCAGATCAAGCTAAAGTTTTAAGCAAAAGTAAGATTGCTGAAATCGTTGAAAGTTGCAAAACCTTAAATGGAGATGTCTATGATCATGCTGTTTTTTTACTTAAGCAAATTGTACAAAAGCATGCGTTTGCAAGTGGAAATCGCCGTACTGCTTTTTTGGTTATGAAATATTTTTTGGTTTTAAATAAACAAAAGCTTAGAATTTCAGACAATCCTGAAAATGCACGAGTCATGCAGGGAATTCGGGAAAATTATTATTCAGACAATGAATTGAAGGAGTGGATTAAAAATGGAAAAATTAGAAACTTCCAGCGATAAACTAAAATATGAAATTGTTTTAGAAGAACTTGCAGAATTTAAAAAATTGGTTCAAGGGCATAAAAAATTACTTATTGCAATAGGTGAACTTTAAAAATTAAACAAAAGCATGGAATTGAATGGAAAGAGTAATTTATGCCGGAATCTTTAGAACAACGTGTGACTCGAATTGAAGAAAGAAATTCAAAAGTAGAAACTGACAAAAGCTGGGAGACTAGCTGGTTTCGCAGAATTTTAATTGCAGTAGTTACCTATATTTTGATTGCTTGGCTGTTTCTAACTCTTCAAGTTCCCAATTCTTTTGAAAATGCCTTAATTGGAACGATTGCTTTTTTGATTTCTACTCTTTCCCTTCCTTTTATTAAACAGTTCTGGATTCAACACTTTTACAAGAAAAAATAACGGATTTGTATGCTGGAATATGTTGGAATTGCCGGATTGCTTTTGTTGTTGTTGGCTTGGATTCCGGAAACTTTGGAAGTCATTCGTTTGCGTAAAACAGAAATGGAAATCAAGTTTATTTTAATTTATACTTTAGGTTCTGTGTTTTTAGCTGTTCATTCTTTTTTGTTGAAAGACTCCATTTTTTTGATTTTAAATGTATTAATTGTTTTCAGTACTTTGATTAATGCCTATTATTTTTTTCGAATTCCTAAAAAATAGTTATATGTGAGGTATTTCTTTTTGTTTTAGTTTAGGCGGAATTTCTTTTACATCCACTTCTGTAAAACTATGACCGCAGCAAATCTTGGCTCCTTTCGGAGAATGGTATAGGTCTCCGCAAAGCGTACATTTATAGGCTTTCATTTTTGCTCCATTAAATCTTTACGTATACCTGTTTTCCATGTTTTTAATGTTTTCGATCCCTTGATTCATATGCTTTCTCCTATTCCGTTTTCTTTTGAATCCAAATTTGACTCCATTTTAAAGACCCATTTAGTTTCAAAAATTTCAGAGTCTCTTTCAGCATATGAAAATCCTTCTTTTTTAGCAGGTTTTATTTGGCCGAAAGATTTTTCAAAAGAACAAATTTTGGATTTAAAAGCAAATTTTCAGCAAAATTTAACCAGCGAACTTTCAAAAGCACTGCATTCAATTCCAGACTTTCAAAATCCAGTAACTTCCATTTACATTGATTTTACTTTAAATCAAATTACGTTTCACATCCAACCTGTCTACATTTTTGGACATTATAAAAAATTTTCTCGTACAATTACACAGACCTTTCCGTATTGTTTTCATTGCAAAGGACAATCCTGTCGTTTGTGCAATTTTACCGGCCGAGAACCCTGTGAAAGCGTGCAAGAAATCATTGCAGAACCAGCTCAAAACTTATTTCAATCGAATGATAATAAATTTCATGGAGCCGGAAGAGAAGACCAAGATGTCCGCATGCTGGGCAATGGCAGAGCTTTTGTTTTAGAATTAATCGATCCCCAAAAACGTTCCATGGATTTATCTAAATTGGAACAAGAAATAAATTCGAAAAATCAAAACAAAGTTGAAGTTATTCGCTTGCAGTATTGTTTGAAAGCAAAAATTGCTGAAATCAAAGAAGCCAAATTCAGCAAAATTTATTTAGCGGAAGTTACAGGCGTAAAACCTTTTGTAAAAGAAAAATTGCTGAGTTTAAAAAATCAAACTTTTGAATTAAACCAAGCTACACCGCAAAGAGTACAGTATCGTAGAGCTGAATTGATTCGCAAAAAAAGAATTAAAGTTTTAGACATTGTGCCTAAAACAGACTGTGTATTTGAAATCAAACTGGAAGCTGAAGCTGGAGCGTATATTAAAGAATTTATTTCCTCAGATCAAAATAGAACCAAACCCAGTTTAGCTGAATTATTAAACAATGTATGCGACTGTACTGCATTGGATGTTCTAGAAATTATCGAAAATTAGATTTTTCTTTGCACACTATATTCTGCCAAAGCCTTCAATTTTTGTTTGGCTTTACTTTCTTTTAATTCTTTATCCACTTTCTTCCAGCTTCCCAGTACAATTTCTTCCGCTTTTCCTTTAGCATACTCAATGGCATCTGTTTTTTGAATCAAGTCAATGCCTCTTTTAATTTCATTCGGAAAACGTGTATGTGAATTCAATATTTCAATTAATTCTTTTCGTTCTTTTTCATTTAATTTTTTTAAAGCCCTTAAAACCAGCAAAGTTCGTTTGCCTTCCGTGATATCTTCTCCGATTGTTTTTCCCCATTCTCCGCTTTCAGGAACTAAATTTAAGATATCATCCTGTATCTGAAATCCCACGCCTATACTTTGAGCAAATTCTCCTAAAGCATTAATTTGTTTTTTGGTTCCATTACCTAAAATTCCCCCAATCATAGCACTCATTCTTGCAAGCACTCCAGTTTTACACAAACACATTTGCAAGTAATGCTCTTCGCTTAAATTTGTCTTTTTTCCTTTATGCCAATGAATGTCCATGGCTTGGCCTAAGCTTACGCGGAGCATTTCTTCTACAAATACATTGTATATTTGTACTTGTTGTTTTTCGCTTAATTTTTTTAAATTCCGATACACTGGAATCATAGGCAAAAAATACAAAGTATTCGAATCATTAATGGCTGTATCCATTCCAAACAATTTATGCAATGCAGGTTTTCCTCTTCTTACCTCTGAACCATCTTCAATGTCATCGGCAACCAGAGTTCCATTGTGCACCATTTCCGGAATAGGTGTAAACGGCAAAGCTTTTTTTTCAGTTCCACCCACCGCTGTACAGCACCAAATCATTAAAGCTGGCCGCCATCTTTTTCCGCCGCGATTTAATAAATCCCAAATCGGTTTGCTGACTTCTTCAGTAATGGTTTCCGAGTGATATTTGTAAACAGGTTTCCCTAAAGCAGTATTCAACCAAGCATTCGAAATTTTTTTAGGCAAAATTTTTTGCATTTCTTGATCTATTTTTGGTTTGAGTTTTTTCAATTCGTGTTTAATATCTACACTCATAAAAAGTATACGTATTCTCTGAACTTTTTATACTTGTGCTTTCTACAAAATATTAACTGTTATCCAATGCAATAGGTAGAAATCAATAATTCTTTTTGTTTGTTCAATACCTTGTCCAAGGTATTGAATGTTATCCAATGCAATAGGTAGAAATCAATAATTCTTTTTGTTTGTTCAATACCTTGTCTATACTTTTCGTTGAACCACAAATTCTGCCAAAGCTTTCAGTTTTTGCTTGAATACACTTTCCGCAAGCTGGTTTTCTACATTTCTCCAGCTTTCAATTACAATATCTTCTGCTCGCTTTAAAGAATATTCTACTGCTCCTGTTTTTTTAATAATTTCAATGGCTCGAATAATTTCAAATTCATTTCTTGTATGGCTTTTTAGAATTTGAATTAATTCTTCTTTTTCTTTGGCTGGAGCTAATTGGAGTGCACGTAAAACTAAAATAGTTCTTTTGCCTTCCGTAATGTCATCCCCGACTGCTTTGCCCCATTCTTGGCTGGCTGGAAATAAATTTAAGATATCGTCTTGAATCTGAAAGCCTACACCAATGCTTTCAGCAAACTTTCCCAAAACATTTATTTGTTCTAGACTTCCATTTCCTAAAATGACTCCAATTTTGGCACTCATTCTAGCTAAAACACCGGTCTTGTAAGCGCACATTTGTAAATAATGTTCTTCGGTTAAATCGTATCTTTTATGATTATGCCAATGAATATCCATGGCTTGACCCATGCTGGCTCGAAACATTTCTTCTCCAATAACTTCAAATAAAGCCAGTCTTTTTTCTGCACTTAAATGCCCCATATTTCTATAAAGTAAAACTTGCGGCAAAAAATACAAAGCTCCAGAATTATTTACTGCAGTATCCAAGCCATACAATACATGAATGGCAGGCTTTCCTCTTCGAACCTCAGATTTGTCTTCTACATCGTCTGCAATTAAAGTTCCAGTATGAATCAATTCAGGCAAAGGAGTAAACATTAAAGCATCTTCTATTTTTCCTTGAACCGAACCACAAGACCATAACATTAAAGCTGGCCGCCATCGTTTTCCGCCGCGGTCTAAAAAATCCCAAACTGGAACAGCAAATTCTTCTTGCAAGGTCTGAATATCGTATTTGTAGGCTGCAGGCCCTAAAGTTAATTTCATCCAGTCTTCAGTAATTTGTCTGGGAATAATTCGTTCCATTTCCCGATTAATCCAAGGTTTAATGGCTTCCAATTCGTGTTTAATATTAATTGATTGCAGGACTGTTTTTTCCATAGGCTCACCCAAAGTATCATTTTAAAAAATATAAAAAAATCTAAAAAACTAAGACTAATTGAGTAAAAGACCAATGGGCTTTTAAATCTTTCAAGTTTAATTTCTAAAATGAAAAAAATTCCCAAAAAATGCCCACAGTGCAATTCCTCGCGCATTATCAGTGCACTAAATCGTTTTAAGTGCTTGAAATGCAATTTTATTCACAGTGTTTAACCTAAAAATTCTTTTAAAACTTTTAATCTTGCTTGTTTTTTGGAAATTTCGTTTCTGGTCTGCAAACTATCTCTTCCAGCTCCGTGTGAAAGCTCTAAAATATCTTGTTCCAGTTGCCCAATTTCTCCTCGGATTGTTTTTTTTACAATCGGAGTTATTTTTCGTGTTTGTTTGAACTTTCTCAAGGCTCTTAATTTTGCACTTTTTGTAACTCCCGTAATTCTTCCCACTCTAAATGGCCTAATTTTGCTTTTTCGGTTAGACCGCAGTCTTTCTTTTGGGCCCCAAGGCATGATTGTTAATCCGCGAACCACATATTGTTTGGTTCTCCGCAAAGTTTTCGTTCGATCTTGCAATGTATGTTTTACTGCTCTCGGAATTTTTCGTGCAATCATAGTATCATTCAATAACATTTTCAGTATATTTAATTCTTTTTCAATTGGTTTTCAATTTCTTGCTCTAATAATTTCAAAAATTTGTCTTGCTGGTCTATTGGAACCCTGCAGCCCGCTGCTGGACGATGTCCTCCACCTTCAGCTCCTTCAATTTGTGCACAGCAAGTCTTCAAAAGTGTTCCTAAATTTAATCCAGCCCGAACCAAATCATCACTTGCGCGAGCACTAATCTTCAAATTCCCATCCGGATATTTAGAAATCGCAATAATGGGTTTATTATGTTCCAGTATTCCAGAGCCATACAGCATTCCTGCCACAATTCCAATAATGGAATCTTTAATTTTTCCTTTGGAATCAAAATAATAATAATTTTTTCTTTTCTCCACTCCTTGTTCTGTAACCAATCTAAGTCCTTCACTGAGTTCTCTTCGATGATTGGCAAGCAAACGCAAAGCTTCATCGTAAGCATTCGAACGATTTCCTAAACACACTTGCAAAGCAATATCTTCATTTTCATGGCGTGCACAATTATGAACTACTATTCCATTTGCAATATAGTTGTGTGTTTCATCTACTGTAAAATCATAAACTTCGCTTATTCCATTCACTTCTTTTATCTCTTCAATTTTTTCCCAAGTTAAATCTGATTCCAAATGTGAATAAATTATTTTTATAAGATTGGATGCATGACCTAATTTAGTTATCACGACTTTAATGCCATTACCCAGCTTTTTTTGGGCATTCGCTCCAGGCTTTTTTCCTTCAATAATCCGGTAAGTCCATTCTTCTGATAATTCACAATATTGACTAAATTGCCTTGTGCTTATTTTGGCATTTTCTAAAAATTCAGGTAACTTTTTGTTTTGCAAAAATTTATCCACGGCAGCAATTTTTTTTTGTAGCTGTACTTCAAAATAGTCTATGAACTTAACTGCGTGCTGTCTTGTTGGATTAACTGCGCTTTTTTTATAATACGTAAAAATACTGCTGATTTCATTTGGTATTCCAAGCAAATCTTTCAATTCCAATAACTCATTTTTAATTTGTGGCATTATTTCATAATTCGAATTATCCAATTGTGTGTTTTTTATGAACTTTCTTATTTTTAATTGGTAATGGCTATTTTTCATTATAGGTTCTAATTTTTTAAAATTTTCAATTCCAGTTATAAACAACCTATATTTATTGCCTGTACAATCTTTGCATGGTTTGTTTGTGACTGTGCTGTTTATTGAAAATTTTAATAGGATATTTTGAAAATCGTTCATTATCTCTTTGCTGTGACTTGCGTAGGTTATGCTTCTGCCGGACATTGAACCATCGCTTTCTAATAACCCGCGAATACACGCAGCAGCGTTCTTCTTGTTTAGAAACGGTATTATTTTTTTAAGAGTGATCTGTGTGTCTTTTTTCCCTTTAGGAACTCCTAACCTGTTGAAAACTTCAACCAGTGTTTTTCCATTTATGTAAGCACTAAAATAGGTCGGCCGGCGGTCATAGGATAATTTGCTTATTCCAAACAAACTTTTTATTATGTGTTTATGTTTTTTGAATATTCGTCTGCCTTTCAGAGTATTGGGGTAAATTAATCCTATATTGTGTGTGTCTAAATGTCCGTCTCCTAAAATAAACCCATACAACTCAAAGAAATTCGAATTTAGTTCAGTGTTTTTTATGTAATTTATGCATCGCTTAAATCTGAATCTATTTCCATTCGAGCTCCATTGTATTTCATCTTGCTTAAAAAAATCTTTTGCATACGTTTTTTTAATTTCTATATCCGGAATGCTCCGCAGCGTGGCAACATAATCACCAGTACGTAACTTTTCTAGTTCGTGCCAGCCAAATGTGTGATTGTAGGATAAAATTTCATGATTTTGTGTAGCAATAAGTGTTTTTTTTCTATTTGTTTTTAACTCCAGTAATTTAATTCCTGGCGGCACTGCAATTTTATGTCTTTTTTCAATCTGACTTTTGCTGTATTTCAAACTTTTTTGGTTAAGACTCAGCAGTTTCTCTTTGTCAAAATTTTGTATTGGGATGTTTGTCCCATTTGAATCCAAAATGAGTGTATCTGCTGTCACACAGGCATTTAGAATGGTTCCATATTCTTTAGCATCCTTTAATGGACTACCCCAACTTTCTTTTGTTAAAGTATACACTTCTCCAATTAAGGATTGAATTTTCCATTCCGGAACATTGACTTGATGCAAATACAAAATCAAAGCAGTCGTAAATTTTTGTTTATCGTCCAAACTTAATTCTTCATAACTTGGCCAACGATTATCTTGTTTTATTTTAATTCCATTTTCATGCAAAAAAGAAACGCAAGCTCCTTCATTTCCAGTTAAACCTGGCAACATCGGAGAACTGGCAAACATTAAAAATTGAACCAAAGGCCGTGAAATTCTTCCATACAAACGTAAATCAATTTTTTTTTCTAACACACCTGCGCTAATTCCATCTTCTAAAATTTCCCGATTCAAACCAATCACTTTTCCAGAGCTATCCTGCACATCTCCACAAGCTCCCACAATTCCTAAATCGGCTAAATCTTTATTTTTTTCATTTAACATTCTGGCAAAAAAATAAGCTGAACCACTAGCACTCAATTCATAACTTCCACTAAATCCAAATGTGTTTGCATTGAAGTGATTTTCATGATCACTTGTAACCTGATGATGATCTAAAACAAAGAAATTTTTTCCAAATTCTTTTTCTAAAGGAATTAAATAACTAGAGCCTAAATCCACAAAAATAATGTTTTCAAAACCCAATTCTGCTTGTTTTGCTTTCAGTTCTAAAACAATTTCTGCATACAATTGCTTCAAAATTCTAGTGCCTAAAACTTTTTTGTTTTCCCGTTGCAAAGCTTTAATCACAATTGCAGTTGACGTACATCCGTCAGCGTCATGATTTCCAACAATAAAAAAATTATCCAAATTCCTTATTTTTCCAACAATTTGTGTCAATCGTTCTTCGAATGCTTTTTGGTCTCCCATATTAAGTTTGAGTTTGAATGGTTTAAAAAGAAAACGAAGGTAGACTTCCCGTTAAATCAGTTAATTGGAGCTTTTTTGAACCGGTATTTTGGAAACACTAACTTCAGCTAAAGATTTTGCAGGAATTCTCTCTTTAATGGCCAGTAATTCTATTCCTAAAATATTGCCATCTTTGTCAAAATCTGCAATAGTTTTGTTATCGATTTTTTTGTTTTTATAAAATGTGCCTTTTCGAAACGAAATATACATTGCATTTGCGTCTAAGTCAATTTTGATCTTCATAACTATACCCAATATGTGGTTATAATCTTAATAATTGTATCCGTTTTTTGGAAAACAACTTCTAACCTTCCTTTGAACGTATTTTTAGTAGCTATCCAGGTATCTTTTTGTTTTTCAATTCTTTCTGCCTGTTCAATGACCTCTATTACTAAATCCAACGATACTCCTCGTTGGTGCATTCTTTCCTGTGCATGACCTGTAAGTAGGTATTTCATTTTCTCCAAATACAAAATTCGTTTTTCTTTATAAACACTTTGAGAGTAGACTTCCGGTATTTCCGGTGAAATTAGTTAGATTTCAATAATCTTATCGCAGAATTCTGAAATGTATTCCGCCAAGCTTTTTTTGTGTTCTTTAGCCAGCAACACTATTGAATTGGCTTCATGAATTCTGGATTTGGAAATCAGACTGTGCACAAATTTTTCGACAGTATCGTGCTGGTTGTATACCAATAAAGTACTGGCTGAATCCAATAACACAAACTTTTTGCCTTTTAATTCTTTTAAAATATTTTCTGTTAAAACACTAATTTCTGTCAATTCTTTTGGAGAGTCCACAAAATAAAAATTTTCTTTGCTGGATTTTTGTCCGCCGCTTTGCATGGTAATTCCATCCAAGAAAACAAGCTGGTTGGTGTCAATTCCTTGTGCTTTAATTTTTTCTTCCAATATTTGGGCTGGCATGTTAACTGTAATATAAACACCCCAATATTTTTTTTGAATTAAATATTTGATAATTCCTGCAATCACTTGATTGTGGCTGGATAAGTTTTCAATAACCAAAACTTGAAAATCTGGATCCAATCCTTCCAGTTCGCGCTGAAAGATCAACGAAATTTTACGGCTTTCCAACAATAATTCTTCCAGTTCATTTTGAGGTAAAGTAGTTTCAGACATATGAGTGTTCAAAATATACTGTAAGTATAATGCAGTCTGGCTTTATTTTATTTTGGTTTATTTGCTTGTTTTGCAAGCTGTTTCAGCGTTGTTTCCATGTCTGTATCATTTCACGTCTTCAAATAATTGCTGCCCTGCTAAAATATGAACTCCTTCTCGGTCAATGCGTACTGGATGCAAATTTTCGCTGATTTTGGTGTTTCTCATTTTAAGAATTCCTGTGCCGCGAATGAATTTTTCCTGGAGTTTAGTGTGGTACATTAAAATGACTCCATCCGCTACATATTCTTCCAATCCAAACAAAGAACTGGAATTATCTAAAGAAATTTCATTCGTAATAATACTGGTAACATTCAATCGTTTCAGCATTCTTCCCAAACTCAAAATTCGCTTTCTGGCATCCAGTTCTTTTTCAAAATACAATCGAAAAATTACGCCTGGATCAATAATGACTCGTTTGGCTCCTAATTTTTCAGTTAAAGTTTCAATCGTATTCCTGAGTTTGTCAAAATCGTACAATTCAATGTTTTCAATTTCTAACATTCCCTTGTCCATTTGTTCTCTTAAATTCCATCCAAAATAGGAAGCCATATTCACAAGTTCATCTACTTCTTCTTCTAAAGAAATATACACTCCTGGCTCATTATGGTATTTGGCTCCATAATACAAGTATTGCATGCATAGCACTGTTTTGCCTGAACCCGGATCTCCAGAGACAACTACTAAAGAACCTTTTGGAATTCCACCGTCCAATAATTCATCCAATCCAGGCACTCCGGATTTCACTCTTTCTGGAGTAGTTAAAACATTTTCCGTACTTGCGATTTTTTTTGCCGCCATTAAAATCTCCTGGATTTTAAAGTTTTTGAACTTGAAAATTTTGAAGTCATTAGGATATTAATTGGTTTATTCTATTAAAAGCTTTCTTTAGAAGAATAGAAAAAAATCAGATACTGAAAATAAAAAAAGTATAAAAGGCGTGGTTTTAACTTAAGCAGAATTCCGAAGAAATCTCTCGGCTAATTCTTGAACAAGTCAAAAACTAACGCTTAAGTCCCCAACCACACCGAATACTTAGTGATCCAGTCAATTATTAACCGCTGTTCGTTCTAAATCCAAACAAGCTTAACTGGGTTAATTCGGAATCTGTACCTCAACCGCGGTGGCGCAACTTAAACCCAAGGTTTAAGTGCGCATTAAACCCTGTTGGTTTTAATTGCGGTTGGTGGCACGCAGTGCTTCCGCATTGCTCCAGCACTGCTGATTAAGTTTTATTCATTTTTTATTCTTTTTCAATCTAAAACTCTGTTATATGTGGATTTTGGGTTTAACTGGAAATATTGCTTCCGGCAAATCAACTGTTTTGCGTTTGTTTTCCAAATATTTTTCCGTCATTGATTCCGATCAAATTGTGAAAAAATTGTACGAAAATTCGAAAATTCAAAAACAAATACTCCAAAAATTTGGTTTTACCTCAAAACCTAAATTAGCTGACTTAATTTTTTCAAATAAAACTGCGCGCAAACAATTGGAACAAATTGTACATCCCTTGGTTTTTAAAGAAATTCAAAAACAATTGCAAACTTTTCGAAAACAAAAAAAAGTATTCTTGGTTGTAGTAGATGTTCCTTTGTTGTTTGAAACAAAGTTTGAAAAAAAATGCACTTGGACTTTAGTGGTGGCTTCAACACGTAAACTTCAAATTCAGCGTTTGCAAAAACAAGGTTATTCCAAACAAGAAGCTTTGCAGAGAATGCAAGCTCAAAAAAAGCAAGAATGGAAACTCAATCAAACTGACTTTGTGGTGTGGAATACGAAATCCAAGAAAGTTTTGGCAACCGAAGTAAATAAATGGATTTCATTCTTTATAGGTTTATATTATGTCTGTTAAACGAATTGCAGTTTACCCAGGAACTTTTGATCCCATTACTTTAGGGCACTTGGATGTCATTGACCGGGCTTTAAAAATGTTTGACCTTGTCATTGTTGCAGTCACAGACAATTCTGAAAAAAAATCCTTTTTTTCTATTCAAGAACGTTTGCAGTTGGTTTCCAAAGTTTGCAAAAATAGACCGCGAATTAAAGTCGAATTTTTTTCCGGATTATTGGTAGATTTTATGAAACAAAAACAAGCCCAAATTATTGTTCGCGGTTTGCGTGAATTGTCTGATTTTGAATTTGAATTCCAGCAAGCTGTCATGAACCGGAAAATGAATCCTGTTTTAGACACTGTTTTTGTAATGACGGATCCTAAATATTTTTATGTAAGTTCAAGTATGGTTCGGCAAATTGCATTTTTGCACGGCAATATCAATATGTTTGTGCCTAAACTTGTAAATTTAGCCATTCAAAGAAAGCTTAAAGCCAAAATTTAGGTTTTTTAACCCGCAAAGTATTTATATTAAACGGCATTTTATCTATGTTACCAGTGTATTCTGGTTATTTGGACATTTGTCCAGCACACAGTTTTTTTCGTGAGGTGAAAATAAATGAATAATAAAGGACAGTCAGCATTAGAGTATTTGATGACTTATGGATGGGCTTTGATTGTAATCGCAATTGTAGTAGGAGTATTAATTGTAATTTCCAGCAGTTCAACCGCAGGTGTTGTTTGCCAGCCCCAAAGCACAGACTTAGGAGTTCAAACAGCTTCAGTTACCAGAGATCGAGTGCAATTATCTTTGCAAAACAGAACCGGTGTACGAATCACCAGTGTTGCTGTAGCTGATTTCGGAGACTTTTCTCCTGTTACAGACTTAACAGCCAGTGCAGCCACAGTGGATGCAGGAATTAATTTTTCTATTGATTCAGGAGCTAACGATGGCCCCGGAGCTTTAGGAAGATTTACCAACGGTGTCATTCGAGTTACGTACACTAAAACAGGCTTGACAGGCGCCAGCGACACAAACATTGTTTGTTCTGGAACTTTGTAAATAAATTAGTCATCTAGATTTCGGAATGGATTGTTCCATTTCGAATCTTTTTCTTTTTTTATTCTTCTCTTAATTTTCCAAACTTTTGAGCAACCAAATAAATAAAGGCTGTTTTTCTTTTTCCAGTCAAACTAGGAAAATTAGTTTGTTTTAATAATTTTCGAAAAAGTCCTTGAATGCGCAGACTGTTTTCAACAAAAAGTGTTTCTGAATTTGCTTTTATGACAGTTTGAATAACTTCATGAATTTGCAAACGAGTGTGCGTATCTGAAATTCCTAAAGCATCCAAAGCATATTTGGTGCTAACCCGTGCAGTTAATTGCTGAATTTTGAGTCTTTGAGCATGCAGACCGCTCCATGCTCTGGCATGAACGGCTAATTCAATGGGTACGACATGATCTTGTTTTTGTCCTTGTTCAAATGCTTGAATTCCTTTTCTTCTAATTATCTTTTTCAAATTCTTAGCATGTTTTCCTTTTGGTTGTAATATTCCATGGATTCGTGTTTTAATTTTTAACAAAGCATATCCCTCTTAAAATAAGCCGCCGACTCCGCCAATCATGCTTGCCAAAGTATTTTTGACTATAAAAAATAAGACAATAGCTACAATTAAAATCATTGGAATTAATTTAATGCCTGCTTTTTCTTTTCCGTTTTGAATAATTCCTATAGTAAAACTGGCCGAGAATGCAGTGACAATTAATGCAATTAAAGAAAACAATTGAATAAAATCCGGGCTAATTTGAGTTCTGGAAGCTCCCACAAATGAACTCAGCCCGCTTAAAGGCCCTAAATTTCCGGAAGGCATATCTTTCAAAGAACTTAAAGTTCCAGAAGTAGCCATTAATTGTTCACTGACTGTTCCTACAATTACTGTAGAAATTCCAAACAAAATAGGGGCTCCCAAAGCTGAAGTAATGAAAATCATTCCAACATACATACTAATATTGGCTTGAATTTCTTTCTGCAATGCATTCTCTTCTCGTAAATCATTTCCTAACTGCAAAAGCAAATCTGCAATCTGAGCACCATTTTTGATTCCTTCTACCAATAATTTTAATGTCCGTTCTAAAACAGGCGAGCGAATGGTTGTTGAAATTTCACTTAAAGCCTGCGTTGTCTTTTCTCCAGCCAAAATTTTTCTTCCAGCAGTTTTTAATTCTTCAGCAAATCCGCCGAATTCACTTCGAGCAGAAACAAACAAGGCTTTTTCTGTAGTCATTCCAGACTTAATATTGCTGGCCACCAATTGCAAAGCATCCGGCAATACACTTTCTGTAAATTTAGCTCTTTTTTCTGCTTTGGAATCCAACAAATACCATTGCAATCCAAGTCCCAATAAAAATCCAACGAATAATCCAAGAAATGCAGCCAGTATGCTTTGAAAAATAATTCCAGAAACAATACATCCAATGACTGCAAGAATTCCTGCTCGAATCATCCATTGTCCAGCTAAAGCTCTCCGATCTTTTTGAATGCCGGCATAAATGGATGTAGTGTAAATCCAGTTTTCAATTTTTTCTGGAACCAATGATCCTAAACGTAAATATAGTTCGCTCATAATGTATCCTTTACAGCAATGCCGGCCTTCTGGATTTCATAATTCCAATAAAAAAATAATTCATGATAATCACTCCAGCCAGCAGTCCCCAGAAAAATATTTCTGTAATCTGAATTTGCGGAATACTTCCCAATACAATCAAAAAAGTTAAACCCAATGCAGGCAAAATAACTCCAATCATCATGTAAATTAAGGAATCCAACCGTAATTGTGACCCATATTTTCGAATATCAATTAATTGATCGCGAACCATGCTATTCAAGGATTCCTGCAATACATATGAAATTTCAGCTCCGCCTTTAATTCCATTAATAATCTGCCAAATTACTTTCCGCAAAGAAGGCGAAGGATTATCTAAAGCCATTTCTTGCAAGGCATCGTCTTGATGAATTCCTGAATTAATTTTTTGAACAGTTTTCTTAAACTCTTGGCTTAATACGCCGTATTCTTCTTCAGCTACAATATTCAT
This sequence comes from Candidatus Iainarchaeum sp., assembly GCA_030649345.1. Lineage (GTDB taxonomy): Archaea > Iainarchaeota > Iainarchaeia > Iainarchaeales > 0-14-0-20-34-12 > JAUSKK01. The sequence continues at coordinate 28,372 of JAUSKK010000016.1, forward strand.
GGCTTGAAACAAGCCTACTCCAGATTTAACTTGAATTAACAAAGTTCGGACTGCATAAATTAAATTTTGTTCAATTTCCCGAACTTTTCGTTTAATCAAAATTTTTGGAAAAAACACAACCTGAATTCCGACCAATAATCCTAAAAGTATCCCTGCAAAAATTCCCAAAAACCAAAACATACTTCCTGTAAACAAAAGTACTCCAGTAAACACTACTGCAAACACGCTTGCGTAGACTGCAAACAATGAACTGGCAATTCCTAAATACGTTTGAGTAGAATAATTAATTCCTGCTTGTTCTAATTCAATTTTTAAGTTTGGAAATCCTTTTTCTAAACCAGCACCTATATCCATCCAAGGTTTATCCATTTTTTCTATTTGTATTTCTGTCCAAAAATTAAACGGTATTTTGATGGTCATTTAAAACTCCTCCAAGAGTTTTAAAAATTTCAAAATCCCTGATTTTGAATTCATTTAAAATTCCCCTGAACTTTAAAATCGTTTAAATTTCTCAAATTTAAAATCATTTAAAATTACACCGACGCCTTGTCTTCGAATTCAAATTTTTTGTTCTGAGAAGCCATTTCTACAATTTGGCTTTTATCTGAATAATAACTGGCAATAATTCTCCCGACTTGATTTACGCCTGTAACTTTTTGTTGAATCATCCAATTCAAGACTTTTTGTTTTTCATTCATTTCTTGATCAATTTCTGCTTTGGTTAAACCAGTATGCAATCCCAATTCATCGTAGAATCGAATGCTTTCATTGTTTTTGTCAACTTCATCTTTCACTGGCTTCCACCGGAATAAAGTATTGGTTTTCAAGCCTTGCTCTGTAGCCGCTCTTTTTTCTGGAATAAATTCAGCCACTTGCAATACTCTTCGTGCTCCCAATCTTCTGTTTCTAAACATTACTACATTCAAATTCACAGCCTCCAACAAACTGATAGGAACACCAATTGGTGGATTGGTTAACCGAGTTATTGTTTCATCGGCTGTATTGGCATGCACTGTAGTATAAACTGCATGTCCTGTGTGCATGGCTTCAAACATTACTTCAGCTTCTCGTTTTCTTCGCACTTCTCCGACAATAATTCTGTCTGGCCGCATACGCAAACTATTAACCAATAAGTCAATCATTTCAACAGCTCCTTTTCCTTCTGAATTGGGTTCTCGGGTTGTCATTGGCACCCAATGCATAAAGTCAGGCAAAATTAATTCACGGGTATCTTCAATGGATAATACTCGGTGGTTGGGTTGAATGAACGGCAAGCAAGCACCCAAAATAGTTGTTTTTCCGCTGGCTGTTCCTCCGCTGAACAAAACATTTAATTCGTATTCAAAAGCTTCCCATAACAAAGCTACCACATCAGGTGTTAAGGTTCCATTTTGAATTAAATCCAAAACAGTCCAAGGGTCTCTTCGAAATCTTCGGATGGTAATCGTGTTTCCTTTTCCGCTGATCGGAAACAAAGTTGCATTGGCACGATCTCCACTTAACAAATGGGCATCCAGTAAAGGACTTAATACTGTAATTTGTTTTCCGATTCTTCGAGCAATAATGTTGGCATAATTTTCAATTTCTTCTTCCGGCTGAATTAAAATATTGGTTTTCAGCCAGCCGTGTTTTTTATGATATACCCAAATAGGTTCATGGGAATGATTGATTACAATTTCTTCTAAATTGGCATCGTTTAATAAAATTTCAATTGACCCCAAGCCCATCATTTCATTAACCAAGAAAGACAAGATCATGGATTTTTCGCTTACATTCATGCCGGGAAATTCTTTGCTGATCATTTTTTCTGCGCGTTCAATTAGTTTGCTTTTGGTTTCCTCTAAAAATCTAGGGTCTGCAATTTTTTCCAAAGCAATTCCAATGCCTGCAATCAATTCATGTTTCAGTTTTTTCAACAATGCTTGTGTTCCAATTCCAAACTCAGGCAAACCTGCATTGTATTCCAAAACATATAATTCAGGTTTTCGAACAATATTGATTTCGATCGGGCTTTTTCCCAATTGAATTGAATAACTTTCTACAATTTTTTCTTTCAAAGAATTCACTTCCTATTCTTAGATGTATTAATGGATTTTGGGTTTAATTTACTTTTCTTTTGGTATTCAATCGACCAATATTCGATTTCCCCTAAAGGCGGGTAATGGATGGCCAAAAGCATGTTTTGTTCTAAAATTTCAGCATACTCCCGCACACTCTGCAAGGACTCATTCAATTTTTTGGCTGCTTCTTTTTCACTCGTTTTTTCCTGCTGGTTTACATAATCCAATAATTGATCTAACTGGGTTAACACTTTATGTTTTTGAATTTCTTTTAATATATAAACAACCTTTTCTTTGTTGTCCAACTTTTTGAGTGTTTGTTCGTGTTCGGTTTGAATTAATTCCAATAAGCTTTGATAATCTTGTACAATTTTTTGCACACCCAGCTTTTGAACATCGTGTTCAATTTCTGCACTGGTGATTCCATATTTTTTTGCAAGTTTTTCCAATTTTTCTTGTAGAATCTGCAATTTTTCTGGATTGATTTGCTGCTGTACTGCTCGAAGTCCGTTGATCCATTCCATGGATGGTTTGGATACTGCTGACGCAGGTTGTTTTTCGTTTTCCGTGCTTTCTTTTTTTTGTTTTTTTTCTATCCAAATTCTTTTTTCTGCAGTAATTTTAGCTAATTCCAATCGCAAATCATAAAATCGGTCCCGAAATTCTTTTTCAGAAATTCTGCGTTTATAAAAATTGATTTCAGTTTCTTTCAATAACTTTCGTATTTCTTCTTCCCGAATTTCCAATTCCCTTATTTTATCTTCTATATTTTGTTCTGCTTGAATAAATTTTTTTTCTGGAATTTGAATTAATGCAATTTGTGGTTTAATTTTTTCATCCAATTCTTGTTTGATTTTTTCCAAATACTCTGGAGAATAGATTACATTTACTGTTTGAATGGGACTGTTTCCTCCTTTTTTAGCTTGCACTTTTTTTTCTACAATTTTAATTCCAGCAATTTTGTTTTGGAGTTTTTCTTTCAGTTCAAAATCTTTGGCACGGGCTTGATTTTTGGACTCTTTTTCCAAAATAATATCCAATGATCTTTGCCAGCGTTTTTTCCAGCCTTCCATGGCTGCTTGGGCATGTTTTTGGGTGTTTCCAAACCAACCGTGTTTTCCATTTTTCATATAAGACCTTTACTATTATTGATTTAGTATATTTCAGGATGTTGAATACTATTTAATGCAATAATGTATGTATCAATCATACCTTTTATTTGTTCAACATCTTGATTAGGTTTTTCTTTGCTTTAAAGAATCGCCTACTTGAATACTGTTTTTACTCCATTCAATTTCTGGAACATTTCCTGCACCAAAATCAACACTGGTTTCGATTTCAATGGGTACAGAATTTTCATTTTTAATTTCTAATTTTCCGTTAAGCCCTAAAGTAATCACTATATCATTGCCTGCGTTTCCGGATGTTTTAATTGTAATGGTGCTAACTTGATTGGGGTCTGCATTGTCTTCAATATAGCTGGTTTCCAAAATTTTACTGGAGTCCAATACCTTCAAGTCTATGAATATGCCTTTTGTACAGCTTCCAGTACATTCTTTTACATTGGTGCTTAAACTTTCATAGGACTGATTTTGTAAAGTAATTTGCAATTGATATCCTTCAAAATTAATTGTTTTTGGATTGATTTGGAGTATGTTTTGATTTTTGGCTTTTTTTCCGGTTTGCAAAGGATGGCCATAATTTACATCGTATGGCTGAATGGTTAATTCATTTAAGCTTAAACTGGCTGTGTTCAAATTAATATCTAAATTGTCTTTGTGTTGTCCTGTAAATTTTGCGTAGGTTTCTAAATCCAAAGCATATTGTTGTTTCCCTTTTTTATCGGGCAATGTTTCTGTAAATGTAATTTTTCCACTTTCAATAATCCAACTGGTTCCTCCAATTTTTTGCAAAATTTCAGCAATATTATCGGAAATGTTTTCGTATTTGGCCTGCAGGTTTTCCATACCGGCCAATTCTTTAAATCCATTAGAATACAAATCATTGCTTTTTTGATATTCAATTCCGGCATTCAATAAAAAAAATCCCAGAATCAAAGCAACCATGCTTCCGATAAAGGCTTTATTGTTTTGAAAAATCATTGAAGTTCAGTCTCCAGTTCAGCTAGATAATAACGATAAATTTTTCCATCTTTGAATGTTAAAAACATTCTACGCCCTTTGTTTTGTTTGCCTGTATTTGAATTAAACGTATTTCCCAATTTTTGTTCGCTGACTAAACTGAACTGGTTTTCTGAAAAAGTGTATTCTTTTAAAGTTAGTTTCCATTTCCAGTTTGCCGGCAAGCTTGAGTTAATTAATCGAGTCAATAAATCTGCGTTTAAGCTTTCCAATGCATTTCGTTCATCCAATAAGTCTAAAGTATCATTAATTCTTTTCTGAACATTGATGGTCCCCAAACTGTTTTTTTCATTGAATGAATAGTTTGCCAAAAGAGTATATAAGGAAATAAAAATAATCATGGCTAAGACTGCATCCAAGATTAACGCATATCCTTTATTGGAATAGCGTAAACGTAAATTGTGCGATTTCTCCATTATATTCCACGGTCCTTTGAATCGAAATTTTTTGAATTGCTTGAGTATCTGAAATGGGCGCAAATTTTAGCAATTCAATTCCATTTTGTTCTAATTTTAATTCAAATTGGTATTCTTCGATATTCATTTTTTGCTTTAATGTTTCGTAATTTGAGTCTGTAAATGCATTCCATTTTTCTAAATAAATTATTCGCTTTTCATTTACTAAAGAAGGCGTATTGTAATCTGCCTGCAAATGCCAGTTTTCTGGATTTCCAGACTGCATAATTAATACTTCTGCAATTTCCAATGCTTTAACTTCCAATCCATAGGCTTGAGATTGCCGGTTCATTTTGGTTAATTCATTGTTAAAACTAACCACAGTAATGCCTACCATAATTACAATCACTATGACTGAAAAAAACAAATCAATGCTTTCAATTTGCGCTTTATTATTTTTAACCAAATACCAACACCTTGTTTTGATTGGTTATAGTTATATTTCCTGAACCATTGTATTGTCCTTGAAGAACAGCGGCATGAGTACAACTAGCTCCCTGTAAAGCATTTTCGTCTTTGTTTACAAACACCAGTTGTGCAGTGATGACTACATTGAAATCATTGGCAATAATACTTTGAGTTCTATTTCCTCCCGCATACACACTATTAAGCTGGGCACTGATTTTTTCACAGCCTATTTTTAGTTCAAAATTTTTGACTGCATTATTTCGCTGAATATCTCCTTGGCCTACATAACTAAGAATGACTGCAAAAAACAATAAGAGTACAACAAATGCAATTAGCATTTCCATAGATACTTGTCCGCGCATAAAATTCTCTCAGTATGTTGAATATTAAGTAATTCAATATATTTAAATCAAAATGATCTTTTAATTGTTCAACATACTGACTAAGGAAATCCACTGCTGGTATATATCGTTCCGTCACTGAAATTATAATCCAAAGTAACCACTTCGCCTACATCGTCAATATCGCCATCAAATTCTAACCTGTTTCCATTACTTTGGTAAACTGTTTGTTTGGGAATATTGAAATCTGTAATATTAATCCAAGTACCTGTGCTTGCACTTCCACTGAAAACTTGCTGGCCGTTTAATCTAATTTTTTCAATTCGATTGCTTGGATCATTGGTCCAACTGACTTTCATGTGGGTAATTGTTGTCGTTGCACAATTGCTGGCATTTTCCATGCCCCAATTTCGAATAATTTCTCCGCCTTCAGTGTACTGTGCAGTGCTCCAACTATGCACAAAGTTTCCATTGGCATTGGAACCATTTACCGCAAATACATTTTGGTCGGTTACAGTATTAATTTTTTTTCCAGTGGCTTGAATGTTCCAATTTCCTTGATTTCCGCTATTGCAGGAGAGTACAAATGAACTTTGATAAAATCCATCAGCTGTTGTTTTTTCTAATTCTTGATTGACTGTACTTCCTGCTGGATTTTTCAAAAAAGTATTCAAGTCAGCATTCATTAAGCTTCCGTTTTCATCTGCAGTTCGAACTTCAAAAAATACAGTGTCTCCAAATACAAAACTATTGGCAGGTCCAGTATATCCTGAATCACCATAGGTTAGAACATTGACATCTCCCAATTCTTGTCCTACATTAATTTGAATCCATGCAATGGTTTCCAATCCTTGATTGGATTTAATAATAATTGCACCTTCATACATTTTGGTTGCTGCATTGCTGGGCACTGTAATGGTTACTGTAAAAATTCCACTAGTTCCAGAATTCAAACTTGAAGGCAAATTGCTAATTCCAATCATTCCATTCAAACTTGAATCTATACTGGGTGTAATTCCGTTGACTGTAAGATCCGATAAATTGGCTAAATTGTAATCAGTTTTCACATACACACTTCCTTGCGTCATTTCTCGTGCAAACAATTCAGGTTGTATACTTAATCCTTGTCCGATTTTGACTGTTCCAGAATTATCCAATTGAATCAATACATCATAAATTCCAGCAGTCATGGGCAAATATCCTTGAACATTTCCATCGGCTAAATAGGTTGCGGTTCCCCCAGTTCCAGCTCCGTATACTGAATACGTCCAGCCAATTTCTTTTCCAGAAACAATGGATTTTTGTATTCCGGAAGGCAAAGAAATTCGAACTAATTTTTGAGAACCTGGACCTAAAGCATATACTTCGTTGGCTGCTTGCGTTAAAGACAAAGCACTTGAGCTTAAGGACTCGAATTGAATCTTTTTTTGTGCAATATCGTTGCTGACACTAAACAAAAAGCCAACTACAAATATTACAAAAGCCACAATAAACAAGTATTCTACAGATGATTGTGCACGAAATTTCATATACTGAATAAAAGAATTTAATCAATTTAATTGTTCCGTTCAATGGGTTGAACGTGGATATATGTTGATTTAGTCTCGTCCAAATTCTTCTGCAGGAATTTTTCGGTCAATGTCAAATTGTTCTCTTAACAATCGCTTGGCTATTAATTGTTCAGCTTTACTAATTTGGGTGCCGCCATCTACAATTCGTTCCAGCAATCCAATGGCTCTCCGGTCTTTTCGCATGGCAAATCCATAGGTTCCCTGAAATCTATGTTCAAAAAAAAGCATTTTGCGTTCATCTACAGTAAACCTTTTTCCAATTTCAGCTTGTCTTCCTAAATCTTTTAAAACTTCATCAAAAGGAGAACTTTCTTTGGAAACTTTTCGTTCTGTTGTTCCAGCTACTGGGCTTCTTACACTTCTACTTGCACTAGGGTTTCCAGTTCTTTCTGGTTTTGCTTTTCCTACAGGTTTATGCATATGCACTTGCATTACTGGTCGTTTCATCAAAATTCCTCATTAAATTTTTCACTGAATAAACTTAATTTATGACTTTCTTTTTTTATTTCTATTCTATTGATTTTTTGTTTTAAATTTCAATCTTTTCTTTCAGTGCTGGAACAAATGCTTGTACTTTTGCTTTTTTTTCTAATTCTTTTTGTAATTCCAGTCCTTTGCTTTCTTCTCCGTGTACCAAAAATACTTGTTTGGGTTTGATTTTATTCACAAACTCCAGCAGTCCTTTGTAATCCGAGTGTCCTGAAAACTTAACTTGTTTCACACAGCAATTGACTTCTATTTTTTTTCCATTTTTTAATTCAATTTCTTTTTCTCCATCCAATAGTTGTCTTCCAATGGTTCCATGTACTTGGTATCCTGCAATTACAATGCAATGTCTTTGTTCGGGTGCCATGTGTTCAAAATATTTAACGCTGGGCCCGGCGCTTAACATTCCGCTAGTTGCTAAAATTACGGATTGGGGTGTTTCAACTACATCTTTTTTATGAAATGTTTTCGGTTTTTTAATAACTTTGTCTTTGAATGGATCGTCATCCGCTGTTAAAATTCTGTTCGGAATTTCTTTTTTCAGCCAAATTACATTATGTCTGCAAATTCGATTGGCTCTAGTAATCATTCCATCTACAAACAAATTTAATTCAGGCAAATATTTTGAACGTACATAATTGGTGACTGCAAACATAATTTCTTGTCCTCTTCCGACAGCAAAAGCTGGGACCAAAACATTTCCGTTTCGTGCAAAAGTTTCTTTAATAATATCCGCCAATTCTTTACTGGCCTTTTGCAAACTAGGCAAAGAATCTTGTTTTCCTCCATACGTGCTTTCCATAATCAAAGCATCTATTGTTTGATTCGGAATTTCGGCTCCATCCAATAAGTGCGTTTCTCGTATATTGAAGTCTCCAGTGTACAATAACTTTTTTCCATTGTTTTCCACTAAAATCATACAGCTTCCTGGAATATGTCCTGCATTAAAAAACTCAATGAAAATTTTTGGAAAAACCTCAATTCTTTCCCGATACTCTAACAAACTAACTTGTTCTAAGGTTTGTTCAATTCCTTGATTGGAGTAACAGTCTGCTTCTTGTTCTTTTGCAATCTTTAAAGCATCGCTTAACAATAAATGCATTAAATCTCTCGTAGGCTTAGTGCAATAAATTTTTCCAGTAAAACCAGCTTCAACCAAAAACGGAATATATCCTGAATGATCTAAATGTGCATGGCTTACAATAATGCAGTCCATATTTTTTGCTTTCTTGATAATTCCAACTGGAAATCGTTGTTCAGGCAATTGCGAGCCTAAATTAATTCCGCAATCCAATAAAATATTTTTTCCATTTGCTTCCAGCAAAAAACAACTTCTTCCCACTTCTCGGACAGCACCTAAAAAAGAAATCTTCATCAATATTCATCCGCCAAAGGTGCAAATACAAATTTTCCATTCCGATAACCAACCAATACTAAATTTTGTGGAGTAATCTCTGTTCGTTCTCTAATCTGTACTAATGCAATCAGCAAACGTCTTCCATCCAGATTATGCTTGCGTTGAATTTTTTCAAAAAATTTAGTGCCTCGAAGAGTCGGTTCTGATTTGCCCCCAATGCCTAAAATTTCCATGACCGGTATGCCGTGTGTTTTTCCCATGGCAATTAATTCTTTACTAATTGCATAAGCATTCAATGGCAATAATTGATATAGTTTCGATTTGTATTTTCGATTATGATCCCGGATTCTTTTTTTGATAAAGTCAATGGTTTCTTGCGCTGTGAACTGGAGTTCATTAACTGAATCTATTCCCATTCTTTGAACTCGCTTAATTACAATTCTTCGCGTTTTCGGAAAATTTCTGGAAACATTCATTTCACGTATTCGATAACCCCAGTCTCTGGTGCTTGTTGGATCTTGATTAAATGGATTGGTTCCTTGTCTGGGATCAATGTTTTTCATTCTGCGCAATCTTGTATCTATTTTAGGCGCTGCTTTTTTCAAGCGTTTAATCAGTTTTTTCGGCAAAATTCGAGTAACCATTTCAATCCTATCAATACTTCAAACGCATTATTTAAGCCTATTTTGGTTGGCTTATTGAGTATGACTGAAGAACCAATTCAACCTGAACTAAAGCTATACCGTGCTTTATTGGAAAAATATGCTGATATTATTAATGAACATGAACGCAAAACCATTGGGCAATTAAAAGCTTTAGTCAATCCAGAAAACTTAAGCATTCAAGCCTTGCTGTCAGATTTTCTGCCAGAAAATTATTCGTTTGAACAAGATTATTTAACTGTTTTAGAAAAAGTGTACACTTATTTAAAAAATGAAGTTCAATGCATCAAAACAGATTTGAATATTAATTATTGGATGTCGACTGAAGAAATTTTGCAACACCAAGTTGCAGATGACGAAGACATTGCAGTTTTATTGTGCGCTTGCATGCATGCCTTAGGTGACAAACAAGCTTTTGTCACAATTGCTGAATTATCCAATCTAAGCACGCATGCTTTTGTTTTAACTGAATACAAAGATCAAGCTTTGCTGTTAGATTTGTTTCAAAAATATGAATTTCAAAAATTTTTTGGAACCAAAGTTACAGTTTTAGAAAATTATACTTTCGAAGAAACAGCCATTAAACAATTCATGTACCAATTCAATCACTTTGAATACAAGCAGTTTCTCTAAACCTAAACCGCGGAAACCTGCGGTTTCCCCAGTTCCAAGTTCCTCCTGACCCTTCCCTTATTGGTCTTTCTATTTTTTTAAAATTAGCGTGCCGGCCTGAATCGTTTAATGGTGCCAACATCTAAAATATACAAACTTCCAGTTTTGGTCTTAGGGTCTAACTCAATTGTAAATGCTTCCATAGGAATTACCCAGCCATTTTTTGCAGCTAGTGTGACTGCTGTTTGAATTTGTTTTTGAATCACTGGATAATTTTTAATTCCACGAAAAGTTCCTGCCTGTTCCATTAACACCAGCAAAGAATTCGCTCCAGCCGGCCAGTGATTTTCTGGCAACTCAATAAATCTTCCAGGATTTAAGTCCATTAATTTTTTTCCTTTTAATCCCAATCGTGTTAAAATTAAACTGGCAGCTCCAGAACTGTTAACTTTTAATCGTACTGTTCTCGGAAAAAGTTTTCTAGGTAAAAATCCCATCAAGCTTTTGAATGTTAAATAATCCTGCGAAGCTGTAGTTTTATGCGAAGGCGGATTTTCATGATATCTTTTTTCAGCTAAACTAACTCGATGTTTTCCTCTTCTATATTCCAAAGCTTCAACAACCCCTTGTCCACCGCGTCCAATTTCTCTTCCCTGAACAATACTTCCCTTCAAAGTATTTCTTCTTCCGCCTGCTAAATGAAATCCTCGTAGTTTACGTGCCTGCATATATAATTATTCCCTTCAGTTCTTTTTATACTATATGATTAAAGAAAAAAGTGCCGGAATTCTAATCTTTTTCTTAGACGCCCAGCAAACACCCCAATATCTTTTACTGCATTATCCGTTAGGCCATTGGGATTTTCCGAAAGGCCATGTAGAACAAAATGAAACTTTAGAAGAAACTGCTCTCCGCGAACTCGAAGAAGAAACCGGAATTTCCAAAAATCAAATTGCAATTATCTCTGGATTTGAACAATCTTTATCTTATTCCTATAATCACAGCGGAAAAAAATTCTTCAAAGAAGTAACTTTTTTCTTGGCAAAAACTCAAACTCAAACAGTAAAAATTTCGCGCGAACACATTAATTTCACTTGGTTGCCGTTTGAATTGGCGTATTCTAAATTAACCTATGAAAATGCTAAAAATATCCTAGAAAAAGCTCACATTTTCCTAAAACAAAAATTCAGCCAGAAAAAATTAGAGCAATTTTAATTTTATTTTTTAGATTGAATTTTCCGAATACTTCCTAAATCCACAATATATAATTTTCCATATCCTGTGCTTGGATTCCAGTCTGCCATGAATGCATTAAACGGCAAAATAAATCCATGCGCCTTTGCAGTTTCCATAACTGTTTCCATTTCTGTAAATAAAGCTTTCCTGTTTTTTACTTGACCTAAAACTTCCGAGTATCGTACTTTCCATAAATCCAATACCTGATTTCCATTTCTTCCAAGTTGAGTCATTATCAAACTAGGTCTTTTTCCTTTTTCTAACTTTAAACGGACTGTGGGTAAAAATAATTTTTTTGGCAAAAATGTCTGCAAGGCTTTAACCATTTGAAAATCTCTTCGCGCATTTGTAAACGGATAATAAGTTCTATATTCTTTTTCTGCTAAATGGATTGTATGCTTTCCTTTTGAATACGTAAATTCAAATATAGTTCCATCGTCTCCGCCTAAATCCAGCATTTTTTTCTGAACTCCTGTATTTCCTGTAATTTTTTTCCTTCCACCCAGTAAGCGAATCTTTGGTTTTGGTTTAAACATTTCACAACCTTTTATTCACTAATTTGTGTGCTTTGCTTTAGATTAAAGTTATGGTTTAACTTACTTTCAGGTCTGTATTAGTGCATATTTCAAAATGTTCATACTTGCTCATACTGTGTCCTATTCGTTCGCCTATTTAAATTTTCGAATCGTTTTCTTAGTATGGAACAAGTTGTTCAAATTGAACCCACTCTTTTTCGTGAATACGATATTCGAGGCATAGTAGATCAAGATTTAACACCGCAAACCATTCAATGGATTGGTCAAGCTTTTGGAACATATTTAAAAAACAAAAAAATTTCTGATTGTGTCGTAGGCTTTGATGCCCGTTCGTATTCTGAAAAAGTTTCCAAAGACCTTATTCAAGGTTTACTGAAAACTGGAGTCAATGTTATTTCCATTGGCACATGTTTAACTCCAATGCTGTATTTTGCTCAATTTAATTTAAATATTTCTGCCGGGGTCATGGTGACAGCTTCGCATAATCCGAATGGCTGGACTGGATTCAAACTAAGTTATACTCCGGGTTTGACTTTAGGCACGGAAGAAATTCAAGAACTGCATCAAATGATTTTAAATCAAAACTTTGTTTTCGGAAAAGGAATTGAAAAACAAAAGTCTATCACTGAACCGTACATTAAAGAATTGGTTCAAAAAATTAAGCTTAAACAAAAACCCAAAATTGTAGTCAATACCAGAAATGGAACAGCTGCTTTGTTTGCGCCAGAGTTATTTAAGTTAGCTGGCTGTCAAGTGATTGAACAATTTTGTTCTCTGGATACTTTATTTCCAAACGGAAACCCCAACCCAAGTTTGCAAGATATGCTGGAAGAAACTGGAAAAAAAGTAATCCACGAAAAAGCAGACTTGGGTTTTGCTTTTGACGGCGATGGAGACAGATTGGGAATTGTGGATTCTAAAGGTAATCCAATTTATGCTGACAAAATTGCCTGCGTTTTATCCCAGCATATTTTGAAAAAACAACCGTATGCTTCCATTGTATTTGATGTCAAATGTTCTCAGGCTTTGCCGGATGTTATTGCTCAAAGTAAAGGAATTCCAGTTATGTGGAAAACAGGACATTCGCACATTAAACATAAAGCTAAAGAAATCAAAGCAGCCTTTGCAGCTGAACGCTCTGGCCATTTCTTTTTCTTTGACAGATACTATGGCTATGATGATGCCTTGTATACTGGTTTGCGTGTCTTGGAAGTTTTAGAATCTGAAAAAAAATCTTTGCATGAGCTCATTCAACAATTGCCGCATTATGTTACAGCTCCAGTTTATGCTGTAACTTGCAGAGACACTGTCAAATATCAAGTGGTTGAAAAAATGGTGAAAAATTTAAAACAAAAATTTCCCAAAGTCAATGACATTAATGGAGCTCGTGTAGAATTTCCAGACGGCTTTATGCTGGTGCGCGCTTCCTCCAATGAACCTATCCTGGTTTTAGTATTTGAAGCCAAAAGCGAAAAAAGATTGGAAGAATTTAAAACAATTATGAAAACAGAATTAAGCCAATATCCTGAAATTGGAAAAGAATGGCATTACAATTAATGGTGATTAATTTATGAAAAAATTACGAATTGCAATCAATGGTTTTGGAAGAATTGGACGATTATTTTATCGAATTGCTTTAGAACATCCAAATCTAGAAGTGGTTGCAGCCAATGATTTAGGTTTAACTCCTGTTCTGGCTAATTTATTAAAATTTGATTCAGTTTACGGAAAATTCAATCATTCTATTTCAGTCCAAAACGAAACCATTCAAGTAGATCAACATTCAATTCAATTTTTTCACGAACGCGATCCTGTAAATTTGCCTTGGAAAAATTTAGACATTGATTTAGTTTTGGACGCTACCAGTTTGTTTCGAAAACGAGAACAATTAGAACCTCACTTAAAAGCCGGAGCCAAAAAAGTACTCATTGCAGTGCCGCCCAAAGATGAAAGCATTCAACAAATTGTCTTATGTGCGAACAAACCAGTATACGATCCAAAAAAACACGATATTGTAAGCATGGCTTCTTGTACTACCAATTCAGCAGTTCCTTTAGCTTTGGTTTTACACAAAGAATTTGGAATCGAAAAAGGATTCATTAACACTACGCATGCTGTAACCATGGATCAATCTTTACTGGATGCATCCAACAAAGATATGCGCCGGGCCAGAAATTCTATGTTGAATATTATTCCAACCAGTACAGGTTCGGCCAAAGCAGTAGGAGTTGTTATTCCAGAACTTAAAGGAAAATTAAACGGAGTGGCTATGCGGGTGCCCATCAGTGCAGGATCGATTACAGACTTAACCGTTAAATTATCTAAAGCAAGCACTGTTGAAGAAGTGAATCAAAAATTCAAGCACTATGCGCAAACTTCTTTGAAAGGCTTTTTAGAATACTCTGAAGAAGAATTGGTCAGCTCAGATATTGTTGGAAATTCAAATACGTGTATTTTTGACTCCAAACAAACCATGGTTATTGGAGATTTAGTGAAAGTCTTAGGCTGGTACGACAATGAATTTGGGTATGCCAGCAAACTAGCGGATTTTGCAGATTATATTTTAGAACAAGGTTTTTGAAATGCATGATTACGAAAAATTGCCTTACATTAATGGACAAGATTTAACTGGAAAAACTGTTCTAGTTCGAGTTGACTTAAACACCAGTGTCCAAAATGGAAAAATTACTTTAAGTCCAAGATTATTCGAGCACAGCAATACTTTAGAAGATTTATCGGACCGCAATGCTAAAGTTGTAGCTGTAAGCCATCAAGGAAGAAAAGACAGAGATGATTTTGTTTCCTTAGAACAACATGCTGAAGTCTTAGAACATTTAACTGGAAAACATGTACAATTTTGTTCCTGGGATGATGACTATATTTCCAAAATTAAAGAACTTAAAAACGGAAATATTTTGGTTTTAGACAACACACGTTTTTTAGATTACGAAACTCAAGAACTAAGCGCAGAAGAACATGCTGAAAATCCTAAAGTTAAAGAATTAGCCAAAGTATGCGATATGTTTGTTTTAGATACTCTAAGTGTAGCGCATAGATCTCATGCTTTGGTGGTAGGTTTAATGCCGTTATTGCCGAGTTTTATTGGTCCAGTTTTAAGAAAAGAATTAAAGGCTTTGAAAAAAATTGTGACAGCCGATCATGGTTCTGTTTTAATTTTAGGCGGAGCCAAAGTAGAAGAATCTTTGGAAGCCATGAAAAAAATGTTAACTGCGGAAAAGGTTGACTTAGTTTTATTGGGTGGAATTCCAGGCGAGCTTGCAATCATTGCAAAAGGAGAAAATTTAGGAAAAAAACAACACTGGCTTCAAGAAAAAGGATACATTCAATTCGTGCCTTTGCTGAAAGAATTTTTAGAACGCTACGAAGATCGTATATTAATTCCGGTTGATTTTGCAGTTGAACGAAATTTGCGCAGAAAAGAAATTTCTTTAGCTGAATTACCCATGCATGAAACCATCTATGATATCGGAGAAGTCACAGCACAAATGTATGCCTCCAAATTAGAAAATGCAAAACTCGTAATTTTTAACGGGCCAGTTGGAGTATTTGAAAAATATCAATTTTCGTATGGCACCAGAAAACTTTTGTCAGCTTTAGCAGACTCTCGTGCCTTTTCTGTAATTGGCGGAGGAGATACTTTGACTGCCATTTCTTCTTTGGGTTTTAAAGAACGAGAATTTTCTCACACCAGTTTAGCTGGAAAAGCTTTGCTGGATTTCTTGGCAGGAAACAAAGTAGCTGCCTTGGCTGCTATTGAAAAATATGCACCGAAAGTTGAAATAAAATAATTATTTTTTTAACATTTAGTCGTACGCACTTATTAATTCACTGATGAGACTTTTTGCTTGGTCTAAAGTACAATAACTGGATGCTGGAGTATTTTGATAGTTTACAGTTCCTGCATTTTGGTTACTGGTTACATTCGTTTTTCCATGAGAATCATGATACTCGTAGACATACCCATTTTTTAGAAGAACAACTATGTCATAAGCAAAATCATCAATATTTTCTCTGTTGCTGCCAACTGCATTGGAAGTATTAATATACTCTGCAAAAGCAGCTTGTCCAAGATCTGAAATGGGAACAACTGTTCGCTGTGTAGTTTTTTCATATTCCATATCTTCATTAAATTGAGCCAAAGTAGATTTACTAAGCATACCGTTCTGAGCACCAAAAGATATGTCAAAGCTAAATTCATCTCCAATAATCGTCATGCATGATCCATCGCTTCCAACATTCCTGCGATTCCCTTCTGTACTGGGACAAGATATATTTCCTGTTATAGTACAATATCTTTTGACTAAATCTGCATTAAGACAAATTGTGCCTGGAGTGGCAATTTCGCTAGTGCAACTGTATTTTGAAGGTTCAATTGCAGAATCAACAGTAGCTGCTGTTTCAGATGAAGCTGTATTGGTATTTGTTTGGCTAATTGAATTCTGTGAACTTCCAGTTTCATTTGTTGAAGTTGTCTGCGTGTCTGATTGTGTGCATCCAGTTAAGACTGCAAGAACTAAAATTAAAATACCAATTTTCAGTTTTAATTGCATGTGATCTAATAAGAATCTTATTCTTTTTAAATCTTTCAGTTGAAAATGGACTTGTTTAATATCCAATTGCATCAGCTGTTGACTTGTGCATTTTATTTGACTTCAACACCAAACTTTGTTTTCAAAGCATCAATTAAATCTCGGACTTGTACTCCATTGGTTCTAGCAATTGCTTTAACTCTGCCTAAATTAATTATACGTAAATCGCCTTTCACACTTTTCACTAAATTGGTGGCAGTTATAGCAACCTGAGAAGCGTACCGTTTGGGCACCCGATTCGCTCTGAGTTTCTTTACATCCAAGTGACGTGTAGTTCTTTTGGGTGTCAGCACTGGCTTTCCTTTAGGTCGAACTCTTCCAGCAGGCATATACATTTAGTTGTTCAGGTTCCCTAATATACTTATGTCTAAAGAACAAAACTTAGTTCCGGCTTTAGAAATTCCGAATATTACTTTGGCTTTCTTGGTTCAAGAACTCCAGCCTCAATTATTGAATGCCTATGTCAACAAAATCCAACAAATGTCCAATCAAATTCTTAAATTCAAAATTCACACAAAAACCGGAGATCGCACTTTATTAATTACATCCAATTCAATTTACTTTACCAATTATTCTACGCAAGCTAAACCCAATCCTACTTCATTTGCTTCTTTTTTAAACAAACACTTGTACAATGAACGCATTTTAAAATTTGAACAAATAACCAGCGAACGAATTATTGTACTTGAATTTCGTTCCTGTAAATTATATTGTGAATTGTTTGCGCAAGGAAACATTATTCTCACCGATTTAAACAATCAAATTTTGATGCCATTCAAACCCAAATCTTGGAGTGTACGTACTCTCCGAAAAGGAGAAACCTATCAATTGCCTCCAGCCCGCGGTTCCAATCCATTTACTGTTTCTGTCCAAGAATTTTCCAAAGCCATTCAAGCCAGTCCTAAAAATTTAGTTCAATCTTTAATTGCAACTGTCAATTTAGCTCCCGTAATTGCTGAACAAATTTGTGCGGATATAAAACTCGAAAAAACAATTCAACCCAATACTTTGACTTCCAAACAAATTCAATCCTTATTTCATCAACTGCAATTTTATTACATCCAATCTTTGCAAAAAATACCCCAACCCAGCTTATTGGAAAACCCAACTAAAACTATTCTTTTACCTTATTCTTTGCCTTTACACGTTCAATTTGTATCCAAAGAATACACTTCTTTTACAGAAGCCTTGGATGAACTTAATTTAGGAAAAATTACTCAATCCAATCCTCAAGAAGTTGAAGAACAAAAAACTCAAACCAAAAAATTTTCAGAATTAGAATATTCCATTCAACAACAGCATGTTTTATTCAAAGAATGCGAAGAAAATGCTGTTCTGTATGCTCAATTGGGCGAAAAAATTTATGAAAATTATTCAGCTTTGTCTGAAGTAATTTTATGGATTCAAGAAAATACAAACCCGAAAATAAATTCCCCTGAAATTCTTGAAAAACTTAAGCAAAAATTTCCATTCATTCAAGAAATGGATCTCCGAAAAAAAGAATTAATTGTGGATCTATGAAATAAACTATTTTATTTTAAAATAATATTATTCCTAAAAAAATTATTGAAATGAACCAAAATTAAATTTGAATTCAATATGTTGAATATTAACATTCAACATATTGAACTATGCAAGCCTTTGTATATTTACTCTAAAGGACCAGCTAATTCTCGTTCATCTACAATAAAAACATCGCTTACTGCTGTGACAGCCGAGTAAGGTACTTCAATGGTTTTATCTCTTGGCTGAATTTTTTTCACAATCTTACTGGTGCGATCTACTTCAATTAAAAGTTTTTCAATTTCACCGGTTTTTTCGTTAATTAATAAATCGGTTAATCTTCCCAATTCATCGCCCCTATTGGTTATGACTCTTTTTGCAGCTAATTGTCTTGCAATCGTATATTTGTACATTGCTTCACCCCAATATCTAGAAAGAATCTTCTTTTTATAAACTTTTCTATCTTTGCTTCTACATAAGAACCAGGGATTGATTTGGCTAAAGATTTAAGTGCAAAAGAAGGCTTTCCGCCTGTTAAAGAAAAAAAGCCTTCAAACCCTAAAGGTTTCCAAAAATACCTAGTTATGTTTGTAGTGTTTTTTGCAATAGGTATTGCAGTTCAACACTTTGTAATTGAACCTATTTTAAATCCCCAACTATGGCAAGAATTGGATCAATTAAAACGAGATAAAGCCTTATTGAATGCAGAAAACAATTCTTGTCTTTCCGAAAAAGCTTTAACCTCTAACCAAGATCAAACCTGCCAAACTGAATTAAATGCCTGCAATGAACAAAGATTGCAAGTTCAGCAAGAATTAACGGATTGTACGCTCAATTCGCAATAACCAGCTTGTTTAAAAATTTTCTCTAGCCTAATTCTTTTAATGGCTAAGAGAGTTGCGTTGCGCACAGTTCTATGCATAGCATTATTTTTCTTTAGCTTAGGCTGTTTGGACCAAAAAAATTTTGCAAAAAACCAACAGCTCTGTTACCAAGTGTCTGTTCTATCTTCACCCAATATTCCTTCATGCACTTCCCAATCTGCTTGTTTTGAAAAAGTTAATTCTTCTATTTTAAACTTTGATTACTCTGCATTTGATTTACAAATTACTCAAAAATTTTTTGAATACAAAAACCAGCTGGCTTTATCTTGGCATTATTTTAATCAATCCAAAAACGAATTTGAAAAACTTCAAACCCTGTGCCAATCTGCAGACTTTCAATCTCTGCCAGAACAATTAACTCAAATTAGTTTTTACTTAAATCAAGCATTTGAATCTGCCTTGAAAACCAATCGCATTTCTTTTGAAATCATTGCCTTGGAAGCATTCCTTTTAGAACAACAACACATTGACTTAATTCCAGAAAGCAACCTGCACATACACTACACTATTTTATTGGATAATTTAAATCAAGCTCATTCTCAAATAATTATTCCCAATTCCTATTACCAAAATTATTCGCAAGCCCTTCAAGAGTTTGAAAATTTTGCACAACTCCAAGGCTTCCAATCTTTTATTGCAGAACCTGTTACTTTTTTAGATTTATTCCATATTTCGAGTCAGCGTTTTCCCAGTAAACTAAATTCTGAAGAACCTTTCTTTTTTCCAACTCTTAAAACATATGTTCCAAAAGTGTTCAATTTTGCCTATCAATCCCAGCGCATTCAGGATTCAACTACTTTCCTTCAGCAGCTTCAATCCTTTGATTTAATTCAAAAATATTCACAAATCGCAGCAGTCCAAAATTCTGTGCCCTCCCAGTTTTCAATTCTTTTTTCCACTCTGGCGTATGAAAAATCTTTTACAATTTCGCAAAATCAAACTCAGTTTAAAATTCTCCAAACTAAATTAAACGGTCTTGAACTGCGCTGGCAGTCGTTTCAAGAACTAGACTTTAATCGAACATTTCCTGTTCTGTTTTCCTCCATAAATTCAAAATTGATTCAGCTCCAAGACAAAATTATGCGAAAACGAATTACTTTCGGTGAAGCTTCCAAAATTATTTCCAATTTATCCAGTAATCTTTCCGGAATAGATCAAAAACTTTCTTTTTGGTCTTCCGCGATCCAACAAGAACTTTCCAATTGTTCGGAGATTCCCAAAAATGTTTCGCTTAAAGAAAAACTTTGGATTTGCAGAAATCCACCCAAACCTTTGCTGGAAGTGTCTAAACAATCTATGCATTGCTTAAACGATTGGAATTTACTGCAAAACATTGACTGGATTCAACGCAAACTTGATTTAGATTTCAAAACAATTTCCTATTCTGGCTGTCCGCAAACACTTTTTTTGCGTTTAACTCAAATTCATTCTTGGCCGGAAATTCAAAATCTACTTTTAATTCGAACAGAATTTTTAACCTTATTAGAACAAACGCAACCACTCCGGCCTTTTCTTTCGGAAACACTGCGTATGCGATTTCAAGCACTTGAAAAAAAAACTTCAGAATTTGAAGTTAATTTTTTTGAAAATAAAATTTCCATTCAAGGTCTTCAAATTTTTTCAACACTTCCTTCTCTTCTGTTGAAACTCCACCAAGAACTTTTAGATTTGTCTGCAGAAAGTTTAGCATACTATTTTTCTCAAAATCCAATCTTGGAATTTTCTCCAACATACACTCAAGGTAAACTTAAATTTGAAAACTCTTTTTTTGATTTAAATTATCCAGTTCAATTTTCCATTCCTTGGCCTTTGTCCATTTTAGATTTAGATTTAAATTCTATGAATTCCAGTAAAATTCAAATCAGCAAAGATCATTCTAAAATTACGTTTATTTTTCCCCAAATTTCCATGGGAACGTTATCCATTCCTTTTTTTGGAAATACGTCAGCATTTTTTTCCGAAAATGTGTCTTTTTTGAAAATAACTTCAGAAGAACTCTTGATGAAAAATCAATTAAAAATCCATCAAACCATTCAGCCAGCTAATTTTTTGGTTGCACTTTCCAATTTTGATTTATCCATAAATCAAGTATTTGTTTTCTTTAATCAATCCAGTATTCCAGCTTACGCTGAAAATAATTCTTTAAAATTTTCACTTCCAGTGGTTTCTGCTCAAGATACTTTAGAAATCTTATATTCTTTAAATCAGCCAATACTCGTAACTATTCAATCGCAACAAAACATTCCGGAAAATACCCCAAAGTTTACTCAAATTTTGACTTTTTCTGTTCAAAACAAAAGTTCTACTGAATTTTCGAATATTCAAATTACTCTGCCATTTTCTTCCAATCCGTTCATTGAATCCATTTCTGCTTTTTCTGAAAACGAAAAAATTCCAGTGCAAATGCATTCAGATAGTCTTTCCATTATTTTTCCAAAACTTTATCCTAAAGCGCAAGCTGTTTTTTCTGTAAATTTGGACATCGAAAACCGTTCTCAATTTTTTCAAGCACGCATAACTGAACTCGAAGAAAAATCACTCCAGCTTCAAAATCCAGAAATGTATTCTATGCAAATACTGGCATTTAAACAAAAACAAGGATTGTCTGAAGATTTTGACCAATTATTGGCATTGGAAAAACAAATTCAAATTTCTCTGGAAACCGAAATTAAAAATCAAGAATTTTTAGATCAATTTCGTTTTAAAGAAAATTTGTTTTTAATCCAGCAAAAAAATTTGACTCATGACTTTAATTTACTGAACCAGTCTTTACCGATTGAGTTTCAGCAAGCTCAGCAATTCTATCAAGACGCACGCTCCAGTTTAAATTCTGATCCAGTTCAATCTATGCGCTGGCTAACCCAAGCTCAAATAACTTTAAATAAAATAAATTTTGAAACCTACTTTAAGTCAACTCAGCAGGTATTGGAAGAAAAATTTCTGGAATTAAAACAAGTCCACGAATTTCTTGCAAGTCTGAATATTTTAGATTCCAGTGAAACAACATTGTTTTTTTCTCTTCAAGACAAAATCCAATTCATTTCTTCTGTTCAAATCATTCAATCTTCTTTTTACGATGTATTTAAAGAATTTTTTTCCAACTCTCAAGACTTGAATTTAACCCAAATACGTTTGCTGAAAACAGCTCAAGCTCATGCTGGGACTGAAATTAAAAAATTTCGTACTCTGCTGGAGTTTCCAGAATTACCTAAACTTAAAGCAGAACTGGAAGCTGTTCAGTCTCATTCTTGGTTGTCGGATTATTATTTTCCTTTGTTAACTCTTAAAGATTTAGATTTAATGCAAACCACTATAGACAAAATTATTCAAAGTTCTTTGTTTTCCAAATTGGAATCTTTTGAAAATGATCTTGAAACCAATATGCTGCAAGCCTTGAAAGCTTTTCATAAAATTGAACCAGAATTAATTCAAAAAATTCAATTAATGGAGTCATTTCAATTTTCGCTGCGTTCTTTTTCTGCAGAATTGCAAAAAGACGCTATGCTTTTTTATGAAAAAGCTCAAGCAACAGGATTAGATACTGCTGAATTCAAAACTGCTTTAGATAAAGCCAAACGCTTAATTGAAAATAAAAATTACTTGAAATCTATTTCCATTACAGGTTTACTAACTACAGTTCCATCTTCTTCTGTTTTTCCCATTCATTGGGTTTTATTATTTTGCGTTTTATTGATTACCTCATTTTTAGGATATAAAAAAATAACGCAACCCAAACTTAAAAAAAGAAAACGCAAATTGCGTTCTTTACTTTCGAGTCCAAAGAACAATCAAGATAGCCAAAGCCACTAAACCCAAAATTGCACCCTGCATTAATAAAAGAGCTGTGGTATTTTCTCGGAATCCAATGCTTACTGGTTCACAGGCCGCTAAAACTTTCTCGTTTTCAGTAATTTGGCAGCCTACTTGATAGTTTCCAGTTTGAGTACTGCTGGCTGTGAATACAATTTCTTTTTCTTCGCCTACATTCATGCGGTTAATATTCACTATTGCATTCCGATCCAATTTTAAATTTTCGTTGTCTTGAATTAATTCAAATTTTAAATCAAATAAAGGCTGGGTTGAATTGTTTCGAATAACTGCTTTAATTTCTGTATTTTCTGAAGTATTTAAAACTGCCTGCGTAACCAGCAGTCCGGAAGTTACTTCTATTTTTTCCACAATTTGCAATAAAATATAATTGGAATGCAATTCTTGCTGTTCTTCAAACACATTGGTGTACAATAAAATAGCTGGAACAAATCCAATCAAATCATGCTGAGAATTTAATTTGGCAGTATACGTAAATGTTTTGCTTCCTTTAGCTGGAATCACTGCGTTTTCATAATACGTGTCTCCAACCACAGTTAAATCATGCAAGTATTCTTCAGCTACTGGTCGTGCAAAATTTACGTCTACAACAGCATCCTGGCTGCCTGTATTGGTTACTGTAATTTCAATAGGAATATCTTCTCCCACAAAATACTTTCCATTTTCTGTACTTTGCGTAAAATTCACAGTTTGAATAATGGGTGTTTTATAAAATCCAATTTTTGAAGACTCCAATAAAACAGCTTTCGTAATACTGTCGCTGGTGCTCAAACATATTTCTAAAGTATTTTCTTCTTGAATTGCGTTTTGGTCTGCCCAAACTCTTAAAGTACAAGCTGAATCTTCGGAACAATTCATTAATTCGTTGCTGGTTTGTACATTCATTAATTCAATATTATTTAATTTTACTTTTATTGTTCCAGTTCCTTGACGGGTTGGAGTAAATACTGTATTCAAAGAAAATACAGGATAAAAATCCGCGTCCAAATTTTGACTTAAAAAAGAAACTTCCAAACAATCGGAAAGATTTTTTCCATCGATCACTAAATCAGAATATCCTTTTTCTTCAAATGAAGTTTCAGAAAAATCAATCTGAGCACTAACCAGGCCACTTAAACTAATTAAACATAACAAAAAAACAATAAATTTTCTATTCATTCTAAATTGCCCCTTGGAATTTTAAAAGCTTTTCAAGAGCTTTTGTTTCCCCAATACTAATAGTATTTTACCAAGCGTTTCTTTTATACTATTATTGTTTTGCACGCAAACAACCTTTTTGGTGCCATATTTTCGTAAAGCATGCTTTTTACAATACTCTATGCCTTCACAAAAAACATTGTCCAATAATTTTTCCATTTTATACTGTTTGTATTCTAGTCTTTGCTCTAATAACTCTGGATGAACTTGCAAGACAATCGCTAAATCTACAGGTAACTTAATTTCGCAAACCATATGCCCTTCAATTACATAGTTTTTCAAGCCTTTAACCTGTTTTTCCAAAGCTTTCTTGAGTTTAGGCAAAGGAACTACTAACTCATTTTCTACAGTATCCCAGTGTCCAATATTTTGTTTTACAGATACTTCCATTTCATTAAAGTATTTGAGTTTCAGTTCTTTAGCTAAAGCTCGAGCAATAGTTGTTTTTCCTGTGCCTGGAGTTCCAGTAATTAAAAGACGCATATTGAATTAATTAAAGAAGGAATTAAAGAACAAATGGCTATTGCCTAAACTCTAGGTATTATTTGCGAGTTTTCTTTCGACTGCCTGGGCCATATTTTGGATTCCAGTCTGCTTGTGTTGAAAGGCTTCCCTGAGTTAATCTTTCACTTTTTTCTCTAACCTCTTCATAAGAAAGTGGTTTTTTACCACGGCTAACCAAGCGACCCTTTTCTAATTTAAGTTCATGTGGTTTAAGAAAACGATCAAAAGCTCTCAAATCAGATGCACGCTCAGCAGGTCCTGTGTGTGTAGTAAAACGATTTCCTTTATTTCTTACTGATATATAATGAACCTGAGCCGAAACTCTGCCTCCACTAGTTCCACGGTCTGTAATTGTTGCACTCAAACGTCCGCCTGCTTTTCTTCTATTTGCAGTTGGTTTTTTTCTAAGTAAAGGTTTCATAAGTTTCACCTAAATACAATGCCTTAATTAGATTTAATTCTAACTTTTTCGAAACTAATAGGGGCTTGGTAGGGGGGAATATGGGGTGAATAGCAAAACATTAATTTTTAGTAAAGGCTAGTTTATTGTCTTGTAGGACAAAGCCGCCTTTTTCTAAAATTTCAACTAGTTTTAGGGCTCTTTCTTGACTGATTTTGCCATGCATTTCATTCATTCTTTTCCCCCTCACACCTTCTACAATATATTCTAACTCCTTTATATATCTACCGTTTAACAGAGCCTAAATTAACCCTCTTTTTGTTAATTAATAACTATATTTGGTTATTTTGCAAAATAGAGCTTAAAATAGCCTTATTTTTTATGTATATTTGCAAAATTAGAAAAAAATAATTTTTTAAAAAAAATAAAAAGTTTGGGCGTTATGTATATGTACTTTATTTTGCGTTTTTAGGCACTTTTGTTTAGTTCTAATTTTTTGACTTATTTTTTTCAAATCCAAAACCTATTTATACTTCTAATTCAATTATTTATTTTATGCATAATTTTGTTCAAAAAACATCCATGCTTTTCTTGTTAGTCTTAGTTTTGGTTAGCTTAGGGTGTACTTCAAGTACTCCTTCAGATCAAACAACCAATTCACTGCCTGCAGACACTCAAACAACACTTGGCCAATCGAATGATTCTGATACCACTGTTGATGGCACAGCTGGAACTAGTCCAGATACTGACGTTGTTGTAGTTGAATATGAATTTTCTTTGTCTTCCAGTGAACCTATTTCGAGTTTATCTGACTCTGAATTAAGCTCTGCTGCTGAAGGTTTTTCTAGAATAATTCCTAAAAAAGTCAAATTAGTAAACAGTTTTTCGTTTTCAGATATTGAAACCATTTTAAGTAATTCTGAAGATCTGCAAAGTTTTGGATTTAACACTGTCTTGATTCGTATACCGTATACTGTGACTTCAGAAGGATTATTTGAATTAATCCAAAAAGGAAATTTGTCGGAATCTGATACTGAAAAATTGTTTGAAACCTATGTTGTTTTAGCTAAACAAAAACATTGGGCTGTATGGATAGCTCCTTCTTTTTCAGTGTCTGAATCATTGATTGCATTGCCGGACTTTCAAGTTAAAGCCAAAGAACTTTCGTTTAAATGGGCTGCAGTTGCACAAAAATATTTCGCAGACTTTTTTTCTCCTGCAATTGTTATAGAATCTGCTTTTCAAAAATTAACGGATAGCGAACGCAGAACTTTAGATGAGACTACTTCGTTTTATGAATCTATTGCATTTAGTTTGCCTACTTACTATACTGGCCCGTGTATTGTTTATTTAGCCAATTCAAGTCAGTCAGGTTATTTTAATAAAGGAACTTGCAAATGGGTGGCTTTTGATTTAACTAAAACTTCAAGTCAATTAACTGCTTCGATTGAACGATTTGAAGCCATTGCAGATAACTGGCAGGTAAAATTTATTCCAGTTCAAATTGTGGACGGAAAAGAACTATACTCAGACTTATTTACCGCACTCCAAGGACAAGAATTCGCTGGCGGTTTAGGCTTAACGAATTTGTCTTGGTTAAATGACAAAGAATTTAGAGATTCTTTTAAAGAATTTTTAATAGAATTTAAGTAATTAATTTATGGTTGATTTATTTTAATCGTACCATATCCAAGTTTCTCATGGCTGTGCTTGGAATTTTCATTTTTTGAGAAATGTATTGAGAGAATGCAATGGCTTTGCTTTTTTCTCCATGATTGACCAAGACTCTTTTTGGTTTTGGATTAATGCGTTTCAAATAACTTAACAATTGCAGAATATCGCTGTGTCCAGAAAAGCCGTCGACTGTTTCTATTCGCATATTGATTTTCAATGCTTTGGTTCTTCCATGAGAATCTGTGATGGGTAATTCTTTGATTCCTTCTTGGATTTTTCTTCCAGTAGTTCCTTGTGCTTGGAATCCTACAAAAATTAAAGTATTTTTAGGGTCTTCAGCTAATTCTTTAAAGTAATAATAACTCGAGCCTCCAGTTAACATTCCAGAACTGGCAATAATTACGGATCCGCCGTCTTCCAAAATTTGTTTTCGATCCAAGTTTTTGGCGTTCTTAAAAATTTCACTAATAAACGGAGAATCGTTTTGCAGAATTCTTCGTTTGACTTTTTCGCGTAAATATTCAGGATATGCTGTATGCACTGCACTGGCTTCATTGGTCATTCCATCTACATAGCATTTGGGTTTCATTAATCCTGTTTTGAAAAAGTTTTCAATCACCAGCATGATTTCTTGTCCTCTCCCTACTGCAAATACTGGAATTAATACATTTCCGCCTTGGTCTATGGTTTGTTTTACAATGTCAAATAATTGTTTTTCTGCAATCTCTCGGTTCGGCTGATAATCTGATTTTCCTCCATACGTACTTTCAATAATTAAAGTTTCCAGTCTAGGATAATTCAAATCAATATTGTCAAACAATCGAACAAAACCATATTTGATGTCTCCAGAGTAAACCAAATTATGGTCTCCTTCGCCTATGTGTAAATGAACACTGGCACTTCCTAAAATATGAGCTGCATTGTGTAAAGTTAATCGCATATCTGGGGCAATATCTGTAACTTTTCTGTAATCTCTCGGAATACAGTACTTAAGCATTTCTTTTACATCGCGTTCCGAATACGGAGCGTCTCGTCCTTCTTTGGTTAATACATCAATAAAATCAAATTGCATTAAAGTCATTAAATCTCTTGTTGGCAGAGTACTGTACACTGGTCCTTTGTATCCCATTTTGAATAAGTAGGGCAAAAATCCGCAGTGATCCATGTGCGCATGGCTAATGATCACAGCATCTAATTCACTTAACGGGAAATGCAAGGTTTCCAAAAAAGGATACGAGTCTTTGGTGGCATTGGATACATTTAATCCGCAATCCAATAATACTTTGGTTTGCGGAGTTTCTACCAGCATACAACTTCGGCCTACTTCTTGAAATCCTCCCAATGCTCCTATTCGAACCCATTCTGCTTGTTTGTTGGCATCTCTATAAATTCGTTCAGCTACTTGTTTAAGAATTTCTTTTCGTTCTTTCGAATATTTGTTTAAATGATGTCGTAATCCTGTTAAAATTTCAGATTCTTGTGTTGGCGCTCGCACAATATTGGGAGTCCATCCAGTTTCTAGAATAATTCTTTTCGAAGTTTCTCCGCCTTTTCCAATAACCAGTCCTGGCTTTAAGGCTTCAATAACTGCTTCCGAAAAACATTCATTGAATGTAATATCTTTGATGCCTGCATCCACTGGAATAATTTCTTTAATTTTTTCCAAAGCTTCATCTTTATCCATCAGTAAGCTTTTGTCGGTGCGGATATTCATCATTTTTTTTAATTCATGAGACAATTTGGAAACCAAATTATCGTTTTCAAAAAATGCTTTTGGATTTTTGGTGTAAATTGCAATTTCCGGTCCTTCCATTTCAATTTTAGTAATTTCTGCATTGTTAGGTGCAATATTGTGAATGGTTTCTTTAATTTGGTTTATAACTTCCATTTAAAATCCTCCGGATTTTAATATATAAAATTCCTTGAATTTTATAATTGTAAAAATTCTTCAAATTTTTACAAATTTTTTAAATTTTCGTTAAAATTTAAATCCATAGTTTCTTCCCGAGTGTGTTTATATAAAAATGCAAAATAATTTTTTCCTAGCAAAAGGCATGCTAGTTTTTTTAGCTCTCTTTTTTAGTTGATTGTTCTATTTTTTTCTTCTTCTACTAATTTTTTGATAGCTTCGTCATCCAATAGTCTGGCTCCGTTTGTGTCAATGACCATGATGGTAATGCTTCGTCCGCCAGTATAAATGTCTCTTTTTTTGCTGGCTAAAATAGCGCGAGTCACTAAATGCAGTCCGTCATCTAAGTTCATATTGTCTTTATAGTTTTGATCCAATACAGTTAAAGCCAAAGTAGTTCCGCTTCCAGAAGTTGCAAATTGGCTGCGTTCTAAATATCCGCCAAAAGGCATTAATTCAAATAATTCTGGTTTGCGAATCATTCCAGCTAAAATAAATTGCACTTCAAAAGGGAAATATCGATTGGCATTTAATACATTGGATATGTAGGTTGCCATGGCTTTAGCTGTCATAGGCGTGTCTCGTTCAATTTCATATAATTTAGCATGGGCTTGCAAGAATCGAAGTAAAGTCATACTGTCTGCAACGCTTCCTGCAGTTGTAAGTGCTGTCTTGTCTGTGACTTTGTATATTTTTTGAGATTCTTGATCGTAGCTTAAATGCCCTAAAGTAGCTTGCATATCTGCAGCTAAAATAACCGCGTCTTTGACAACAATTCCTACTGTTGTTGTTCCTGTTTTCAATTCATTTTGTGAAACCATTAAAAAACCTGTTTTTTTTAAATTTTGTTACAAAATTTAAACCCATAAAAATTCCTGATAGAAACTAGAACCCTCTATATCCATGAACTACGGTTTATTTTAAAAAGGTTCCGTCCGTTTAGTTTTCTTCTTCACTGTGCTCATGTTCTTCGGTTTTATTGTAATTTTTTAAGTCTTCTTTTTTGAATTCATCAATGAATTTTACTTTTTTGACATCGTCTAAATATTTTAACAAAGCAACAGCTGTATGGTGTCTTCCGTGCATGGATTTAAAGAAATCTTTTCCATCCAATTCAATACTGACTTCTGCATTTCCGGACTTTACATTTTCGGAATTCACAAAAGGCAAATATTTTTTGGCAATGGCTTTCATTTTTTCATTTTTATCTGTAATTTGATCAACTACTTTAATATCATATTCTAAAGTTTTTCCTGCCAATGGGTGATTGAAATCTACGCGGACTCTTCCTCCGCTGACAGTTTGAACTCTTCCTTGCATATCATTTAAGCTAACTGCCAATCCTGGAACTGGCATAATGTTTCTGTTTTTAAATTCCTGTAATGGAACTAGGCGCACCAACTCTGCCTTTCGTTCTCCGAATGCTTTGCTTGAATTAATTTGAATGTTTTTGTTTTCTCCAATTTTCATTGTCTTTAAGTTTTCCTCTAATTCTGGCAAAATTTCATGGTTTCCTAAAATAAGTGTTAACGGCTGATAGTTGAAATCTTTATTGTAAATCCCTGCTTCAATGGCTTTTTGTTCATTCGTAGTATCAAATATTTCTTGTTTTTCTTTGTCTTTTGCTGTAAAATCAATCTGTACAATATCTCCATCTTTTAATGCCATTAAAAAACCTCCTTGTTTTTTAAAGTTTTTAAATTCTTCAAATTTATCGCCATTAGAAATCGTTTTTTTACTAGCTATTAAAGATATTAGTAAAAGGTATGTTTTTTAACCTTCTGTTAAGGCTGTTCAGAGTGTTGAATGAATAAAAATCATTGATCCATAAGTTTATTCCATTAATTAGTATTCAACACTCTGCCGAACCAAATCCATGCCTTTTTAACTTTTTGTTTTATTATATATCTATTCACTATTCTGCGGGGATGTACTTGAATTCAAATGGATTAACTTCAAATCAAATTTTTATTATTGTAATTGCTGTCTTAATGATTACATCTACAGTAGGCTTTTCTTTAGCTTTTGGAAACAATTCTTCTACTCAGCCAGTGGATGATCCTTTATTGAATCAAGCCAATACTTCTACATCTATTGTTTTGGAAGCTAAAGAAGTAGAAGGAATCATTGATCGTTTTTTGCCTCAAGTTCGAATTGCAGGCTACACCGATAATTTGAATATTGACGAAATTGATGCCCAAATTTTAGCCACGGATTCAGTTGAAACTGTTTTATCTTCTGAATTTTCGACCCAAGCCAATTCCAGTCAATTAGTTTATGTTGCAGATGTTGTTCTCCAACAAGACATTACTGCTTTAGATGCCGCAAATGAGTTAACTGAAAAAGCCAATTTTTTGTCTGAATTGCAAATGATTTCCAAAGCTTTAATTAAATTGCCGGAAAAAGTCACGGCAACCAATGCGGAATTAAATATTTCCAAAGAATATTCTTTGCCTCAGCCGTTTGTAGAAGCTTTAGCTCAGCTTACGTTTAATGAAGGCGATATTGTTTTCTTGGATCTGCGAATGAATTTAGTTAACAATGTAATTCAAATCACCAATGCAGCTATTACTGGAAATGTCAGTCAAACACAATTTGAATTTTCTACACAAGCTAAAGTTAAAGTTGCGGAATTAGAACCTAGATTGGTTTTTTCCGGAGAATTTATTTACTCTGGTTTTGACGTAAATGTCATTGAACAAGAAATAAAAGAAGAAGTTCAAGACGTAAATGAAACCAAAGTTCGTGTTTATTTTGGTGAACGCAATATTTTGGTTGGATTAGAACTTATTCGAAATGATTTAAATATTCAAGATTTACAAGCATTGGCTGCAAGAGCTTCCCTCAATTTTTTAGGAAGTGAAATTTTAACTGACAACAACACAACCACTTTAGCTATTGAATACAACGGAGGTCAATTGGATTATTTTCTTATTCGGGAAGATTTACTGGCTGCACTTGAAGAAGCAGGCTATCAAAAAGATGTGGATTTTACTTTTTTAGATACCCAAGCAACCATTCAAGGAGAAGTTGTTTTTTCCAGCCTTGAAGAAATGACTGCCAAAGTAATTGCTTTACGAAAAATTTTATCGGAAAAATACAAAATTACCACAACCGATGTTCCAGTTCATCAAGTCGCAAAACTCCAAGCCTTAGAGCCTTTAGTGGATTCGTCTCGAAATCAGTCATTTGATTACAATACTTTGTTTTCGGGTCTTGTATTGGTCGGAAACCAAGTTAATGATGAAATTACTTTACCTATTGCAGTACAAGTCCAAGGCCGAACGATTACCTATGCTCAAGGAGTTCAAGGAACCCAGCAAGACATAATTGTAACTCACGGTCCTGAAGAAGAATCTGAATAAAATTAGTATCATTTAAATAAAATTAGTTTTATTTTTTAGTACTTTTAATTTTTAAAAGTTTTCAATTTTGAAATCATTTTTTTAGCAAAGTAATTGCTTTAGCAATATCTTGATCATTTTCTTCCAAGGCTTTTCGTGCAATTTCTTTGGAAACATTGGCTTGTTCTGCCACCAGTACAATATCTTCTTCTGAAAGATTTTCTTCTATTTTTTCTTTGCCCATTATGGTATATGTTTTTTGTCCTTGCATTTCAATGGCTGTTACATTGGGTTGTTCAATTATAATTTTTTTCCCATTTTGTTCAATGATAACGCGTACAGCTGGAATTTCTTGAGATTTAATGCCCAATTGCTGCATCATTTTTTGCATTTGTTTGGGGTCCATTCGACCCATTCCAGGAATCATTCAATCACGTCAGTAATTATGTACAGTAACTTTAATATATCATTTTACATTAATTGGTATATGGTTGTAGACAAAAATCAGGAAAAAATCATTTCGTCTCTTGAAGACTTGAATTCATTTGTGCAAATTGATTGGGTCAAACAAGAAGCCCGCAAGCAGTCATTAACTCATTATTTTGCCAGCGGCGGAGTTATTCGTATTCAAATTAATTCAGCTCAAGAACCTACATTGGTTTATCCCAATAAAAATCGTGTCAAAAATTTGCTGGAAACCAAAAATAGTCTTAAACAAAATTATTCACAAAAATTAAATTTATGGCAAAAAAAATTAACCGAAGCCAAATTCTTTAACACCATGAATGAATTGAAAAAATTCACCAGTCCTGTTTTTTGGAAACATATTCAAAAATATTTTATGGACCCGGAATACAAAAAGCACGCCGACAGTATTCAATTGCCTGTGGCTTTAGTGAATGATCCGAGATACAAGCCTATGATTCAAATGTTTGTACGCGATCCAGATTACCGAAAACAATTGGTAGACACAGTTCAAGAATCTGTAGTGTATGCCAACAACCGCAAAGTTGCACAATTTGCTGAATTTGTGCAAGACTTCCGAAAACAAGAATGTTTGCGCAGAATCAAAGAATTGGACCACAAAATTGCAGAATTAAATTTAGACATTCAAGCCCTGCAAGAACTCAACAAAAGGTCTTTGTTTTAATTATTTTATTCAATTCTTGTAATCACATAACAAAAACTATCTGGAATATGAAATTCTTTTATAACACGCTTTTTAGAATAGTTTACAATTTTAACTTGAATGCCTGGAATTTTCCTCAGATCATGCAATAATTCCAAATCAGAAGAATTAAACACAATCTTTCCGCCTATTTTCATTTTTGGCAGCAATCTTTTAACATCGAATGGAATGTTACTTGATTTAGACAAACCATAATGAGAATATGCATAATCAATTTTTTTCTTGCCAAACAATCTTGGAAAATCGAAACTGCTTTCATGGACAAATTCTACATTTCTGTTTTCTTTCCATTCATCATAAAATTCTTCTGAAAAACCAAAACAACGAGCATTCGGAAAAGCTTGTGCCAATTCTGTAATGGCCGTGCCTTTTCCGCAGCCATAATCCACAATCACTGGTTTTTCACTTTTTTGAACTCTAACCCGAATGGCTTTCACTAAATCAAAACCAAAAGTTTGACTAATTCTTGCCAAAGAAGAAGAAACCAAACTCCATTGCCTGCCGCTAAATATTCGCGTTGTTCTAGGCCTTGTTTTTGATTCAAGTTCTGGGCGAAAAATAGTGGCTGTATGTTTTGGATATACTGGCTTTCTGGGCGAATTTCGTTTTCCATATACTGGCATACAATCATTAAACTGTTTTTCAATAAAAACCTTCTTTTTCACCGGAAATACCGGAAGTCTACCTCCGAATTCTTTTTAAATAAAAAAATTCCAATTTGTTTGGAGTGTGGTTAAATGAAGCCAATTAAAAAATTTAATTCAGGAACCATCAGCGCAGCTGTATGGGAAAACAGCGGAAAAGAAGGAAATCAGTTTTACACTGTAAGTATGCAGCGCAGTTACAAATCTAAAGAAAGCACTGAATGGAAACAAAGCCATTCTTTGCGTGTACACGACTTGCCCAAAGCAGTTCTGGTCCTGCAGGAAGCTTACAAATTTCTGGCGTTAAAAGAACCCAATGGAGCCACTGAAGGATTATAAATTCTAAAATGGGGTCTTGAGGATTATAACTCAGAGAAACTCTTATAAATATGTGCACATAATTTATTTATTACACATATTTTATAGGGGGTGACTTTAAATGGTGACTATTACTCTTGCAGTTTCTGCTGAACTAAAACAAGATATGGAAAAGTTTCCGGAAATGAACTGGTCAGCTGTAGCTCGTGCAGCGATTCAACAAAAAATCAATGACTTAAAATTCTTGAAAGAATTCAAGAAAGACAGTGAGCTTACAGAAGAAGATGCTGTTCGAATGGGCCGAGAAGTTAGTATTGCTTTAGGCAAACGATTATTGCAATTGAAAAAAAAAGAGGCAGCAAAATGAATTTGATTGTAGATGCCAATATTGTTTTTGCTGTTTTAATCAAACAAGGCATTTCCGAAGATTTGTTATTTGATGAACAGTTTACAATCTATGCTCCAGAGTTCCTTTTCATTGAATTTGAAAAATACAAGTCTTTTCTATTAACAAAAACCCATCGGACTGAAATAGAATTCATTCATGTTTTATCCACAATCCGAAATCACATTGTTTTAGTTCCATCGCAAGAACTTGAACCTTTTTTGGATCCCGCAAATCTAATTTCACCAGATCCGCGAGATATTCCATATATTGCCTTAGCTATTAAACTGAATGCAGTTATTTGGTCCAATGATCGTTTGCTGAAAGAAAAATTGCCATCGTATGTTAAGGTCTATACTACTCAAGAACTCTTAAAGCTGTGAATTTTTTTATATGCCTCAAAATATTCAAGAAATTGTGTTAAAGTTAAATTCGTTTTCTTCCTTTAATCCAGTGCAAACTCAAGCGCTTGAACAGAATATTTTAACCAAAACTACTGTTGTAAGTGCTCCTACTAGTTCAGGCAAAACTTTGCTGGCTCACTTAACTGCTTTGGATTGTATTTTGAATCGCAGAAAAAAAGTAATTTATACTTGTCCTTTGCGTGCTTTGGCTTCCGAGCATTTTCATGAATTTAAAGAAAAATATTCCAAAGAATTAGATATTCGAATTGCAGTAAGCACTGGAGATTTAGATTCAACGTCCAAATATTTGAGTAAATACGATTTGATTGTAAGCACAAATGAAAAATTAGAAAGTTTGCTTCGCCATAATGCAGACTGGCTGAAACAAGTAGGCTTGTTGATTGTGGATGAAATTCATACTTTGGATTCAGACCGCGGACCAGTTATTGAAATGGTGATTGCCAAACTCAAAATGTTAAATCCAGATTTGCAAATTTTAGCACTGAGTGCCACAGTGCCGAATTCGAAAGAAATAGCTGACTGGTTAAATGCTGAGCTTATTCAATCCAATTACAGGCCAGTGCCATTGCAAGAAGGAGTTTTGCTAGAAAATACTGTATATTATTCTGATTCTGAATTAGAAGAACTCAAACCTAGCACAGATAGTATTCATTCGGCTGTACAAAATGTTTTAGAAAGAGAAAAACAAATTTTGGTATTTGTGCAAGACCGAAGAAGAGCTGAAAGCTTGGCTAAAAATTTAAGTAAACGTATTTCCAAACAAGTATCTGAAAAAGAAAAAATTGTTTTGGAAAAACTTTCCAAGAAAATTTTACATTCATTGGAAAGTCCAACCGAGCAATGCAAAACTTTAGCTGAAGTTGTTAGTCAAGGAATTGCCTTTCATCATGCTGGAATTGTTCAAAAACAACGGAAATTAATTGAGGATGCTTTTCGTGCTCGTACTCTGAAAGCCATTATTGCAACTCCGACTTTAGGTGCAGGTCTCAATATGCCGTGCGAAACAGTTTTGGTTACCAGCATTCAAAGATATACCGAAAATGGAATGACTCCAATTTCAGTGAATGAATTCAAACAAATGGTTGGCCGTGCCGGCCGGCCGAAATACGATCAAACCGGCCGTGCTTGGGTTATTGCCAAACACAAGCATGAAAAAGATGATTTGTTGCAAAATTATATTCAAGGTTCTTTGGAAGACATTCATTCCAAGCTAGGAATTGAGCCAGTCTTGCGAATGCATGCTCTTTCTTTAATCGCGTCTAGATATGTTTTTGACTATCCTTCTCTTGAAAACTTTTTTTCAAAAACATTTTATGCAAAACAATACGGTGATCTAAAACAATTGCTTTCCAAATTGCATGAACTCATTCTTGAATTAGCTGAATTAAAATTTATTCAATTCAATTCTACTCAAACTGCATTTACGTGCACTCCTTTAGGCAAGCGAATTTCTGATTTGTATTTGGATCCTTTAAGTGCAAATACTTTACTGCAGTCTTTGGAATTTAATTTAGATTATTTTTCTTCCGTGTTTGCTTTATGCAATACTTTTGAAATGAAACCATACATTAATATTCCGGCCAAAAAAGAACAAACTATTTGGTTGAATTTGGTTGAACAAAAAGATTCATTGCCTTTGAATTTTGATCAAGCTCAATTTACGGATCCAGACTTACTGCAAAAGTTTTATTCGAGTTCAGTTTTTCAAGATTGGATTCAAGAAGTTTCCGAGCAAACGATTTTAGAAAATTATAATTTACGGCCAGGAGTCCTGCATGCAAAATTGCAGCGCATGGATTGGCTGGCCTATGCTGCAATTGAATTAGCTAAATTGCAAGGAAAAGAAAAAACAGTCCAATTGTTTTATAGACTGCGAGCAAGGCTCAAACATGGATGTAAAGAAGATTTGTTAGAATTGGTTGAATTAAAAGGCATTGGAAGAGTGCGAGCCAGAAAACTAGTTCAAGCACATATTCGAAGTATTGCAGATATTAAACGCATTGATTTAGTTGATTTGGAGAAAATTATTGGAAAAATCCCTGCTTTGAAAGTCAAACAACAGCTAAAACAAGCCTAATTTGTGTAAACTTTAAATAGTTAATATTCCTTTATTTCTTTAATACTATAAAGGGAAAACTATGCCTTTGGATATTAAACAATTTTTTTCAAATATAGGTCAAGGAATCAAAAATTTCTATTATGGTCTGGAAGACAAATATTATGATTTTGTTGACTGGCTAAAAGACCACGGAGTGCCTTTATACAAATTTACAGATTTTGTAGACCAATTTGCTCCCAGTTTTGTTGTATTGAGTTTAATTTTTTTATTATTAATTTTTTTAGGTTTATGGTTTTTTTTAGGAACTTCCATTACTGGAACAACCACTGAATTAACTGCAACTTTGATTGTATTGGATCCAGTGAATAATCCAGTGCAGGATGCCCAAGTTCAAGTTTTTTTGCCAGACAAAACTGAAACTCTTACAACCAATGTTTCTGGAAAAGTTCGTTTTATTCTTTCTGCAGAACAAGTGAGTGCGCGCGTCAAAATTGAAAAACAAGACTTCACAACATTTGATTCCAGTATAGATTTTGTTGCTGGATTGGAGAATACAATTAATTTAGGATTAATTACAGGCGGTCTAGCAGAATTTCAGGGAACCCAGTATACGGTTACTGTCACGAACTCTGAAACTGGAAGAAAAATCTCAGGCATTTCTATTGAAGGAAGTTTTAATTGTTCCAATCCTGCTGTAGCTGATCCTTTACCTCAACGAACTACTCCTTTAGCGAATAGTCAACCTACGTTTACTTTTTCAGTTCCTGAAAACTGTAATACTTTAACTGGCACAATTTTAGCTTCAGGTTTTACGCAGGACACGAAACAAATTGGAAATCAAAATTTCATTTTTTCATTAACTCCGGAAGCAGTGCAAGCAGTTACTGGAACTTTAGATGTTCAAGTTTTGGATTCAAACAGCCGAGATGTCAATAATGCAATTGTCCGAGTTTTTAATTCAGACAATCAAGTTGTTAAAGAAGGAATTTCAGATTCGCATGGTTCTGCACGTTTAACTGAAATTCCTGCTGGAACTTATAAAGTAACTGCAACTAAAGCAGGACAAAGCAAGACCAATGATTCTGTAGAAATTCAAGCTGGAAGAACTACAGCTATTACTCTTCAGTTTGCTCGTGCTGTATCTGGCCAAAAATTGTTTTTCAAAATTATAGATTCCAATACTTCTCAAAATTTAGTTGAAGCTATTGTTTTAATTTACAAAAACTCGGATTGGGTTTCAGATATTTTAACCACAGATAATTCTGGAACAATTTCGTTTGCTTTAACAGATGCCGTGGATTCCAATACAACTTTTACTGCTTTGGTTTCCGAAGAAGGCTACAAAACTCAGTTGTTTAGATTAACGGTTCAACTTGCAAGTTCTACTGTTCCTCAAACATTCCAATTGGTTCCTGTGGATCCCGATTGTTCTGGTAATTGTGGAAATATTTTGGTGACAGTTCAAGATTCTGAACAAGTTGTACAAAATCAAGCGCAAGTAAATATTTATCGTGTAGAATTTTCCAATATTCCCATTAATTCTAATCCTTTATCTTTCTTTGACACCAATACAGACGGTCAAGTTTTATTTCAAGGAATGGCAGATGGAACTTATTATGCCAAAGCTACGAAGACTGAAAAATTAGGCCAATCTCCAACTCGTTTGCTTGCCAATGGTTTAGACATTGAATTGCCAGTAACCATTATTTTAGGTAATGGTTTTGTTGAAGTTACGGTTAAACAAAAAGATTCAGATCAACCAGTTGTTGCAGATGTAAACTTTGTCAGCAATTTTAATGGTGCTTTGTTGGGTTCGTGTAGAACACAAGCTTTAGATGGAAAATGTACTAGTCAAAGTATTCCTGCGAATGAATTTGTTTGGGTTCAAGTAAGTGCGGAAGGATTTTTTCCTGTAGAGATTGGAGACAATGGTCGTGCTATTGATATTATTCCTGTAACTCCGAAACGAATTGAAGTAGAATTAACTTCTTTGGCCAATATTCCTGCAGGTGAAAAAATTAGATTAGAGTTAGACAAAATTTGTGCTTTTAGTCCTTCATGGGATTGCTCCAGTAATACTTTATTGAATTCGAATGCATCTAGAGATACTCCTTATTTAGCAGTTTTCAATCTTCAATTTTTAGAACCTGCCGTGAATCCTGTTTTTCATTTACACATAGGTTCGGATTTATTGCAAACATTGTATGAACAAGGAACTGTTCCTCCTTTGGGTTATAAAATTAAAATAGAAGAAGTACGCGCTCCCCAATCTGTTGTCCAATTGTATACTTGTTTTAAGCCAGTGAATGATTCTTTTTTTACGCAAGATTCTTCGATTGTAGATTGTGCTACAACAGCTGCTCAAGCCAATGCCAAGCAAGCTATTCTTTCTTGGCCTTTAGTGAATGTAGGTGAACGAAAAGTATTTGCTAAAATTTGGATTGAGAAAGCTCAAGCTCGCGGTTCTAGTGTTGAGTTGCATGCTCAAACCAAAGGAGATTTTTCTGGAACTGAATTTTTGAGTCCAAGATTGGATATCATTCGTTTATTGGGTGAAGCGCGTTGTTCTCCGGGTCAAGATGTTTTATGGCAATTTGGTTTCCAAGCTCCTTTCCAAGGAATTTTATTTAATCCAGTAGAACGTATAGGACCGGATGGATTAACTCAAATTACTGTACTGCAAGCTTCCGAGTCTTTGACGACTTCTCAAGATTATTCTTTGAATTATCAGTTCTCGAATTGTTCAAATCGAACTTTACAAAATGTAGATTTAAGAATCAAAGCCACCAATGTTGGCTTGAATGACATTTTGCTAGAACAAGATTTAGTGTTTAATGCTGAACCCAATGGTATTCCTGCTCCAGATGGAAGAATTGTTTCCATTCCTTCTTTGATTCGAGATTCTTCTTTTGGGCCAGAAAATATTAGTTTGTTTGCTCCAACCAAAACTGCTGCCAGTACTGGTTTCCAGTTTGCTTTATTGCAAGCTGGTCAAGCGAATATTGATGATGGAGTTCAGCATCTTCGTTTTGTTGTTCAAGGTGGAAACCAATTTGCTTTTGAGGGAATTCCAGAATACATTATTGCCAACACAGAGCAAACTTTGGAAGGTGTAGTCAAAGATTATGAAACTTTATTGCCTTTAGAAAATGTTATCGTAGAATACAGGCCTTATCCTGGCCGTGCTTGGTCTAGTTCAGTTCATTCTTTTTCTACTCGCACGAATGCAGAAGGCCATTATAGTATTCCACTTACAAGAAACAATGGATTAATTATTCAAGTAGGAGATTCTGCCAGATTAATGTTTACTAAACCAAATTATGTGGAAGCCAAATTTTGGCCAGAAGCTCAAACTCTTGCAGGCTTTTCCGGAATTCAATGCTTAATTGCCCCTGATTTAATTCATGTTAGCAGAATTTCTAGAGAAACCATTATAATTCAAAACAATTGTTCTGCTTTAAAATATAAATTTTCTACAGATGATTCTGCGAATTTAACTTTAAGTCAAATGCCCGGCAGTTCAACAATTGCACAAGGCCAAGAATATGATTTAGCCAGCAATCAATCTTTGCAAATTCGAATTCGTTCTTCTTCTAACTCTAGATTCGGAATTCATCCATTGTATTTAATGGTTCAACAATCCGGAGAAGATACTTTTACGGTTGGAAAAATTATTGA